>NZ_ANNG01000037.1 GCF_000466685.1 Campylobacter concisus UNSWCS | reverse complement strand
CCAACCAGCCAACCAGCCAACCAGCCAACCAGCCAACCAGCCAACCAGCCAACCAGCCAACCAGCCAACCAGCCAACCAGCCAATCAAGCCAATCAAGCCAATCAAGCCAACCAAGCCAACCAAGCCAATCAAGATAAACAGATAAATTTAACTAGAAATTTTTACAAAATTAGCAAAAAATTTATGCCAAAGTATAAAAATAGTCTTAAGCTAAGCATTTTTAAGCGCAAAGATGATCTTTTTAAGCATAAAAGTAAATTTCAGCTAACTATAAAAAGGCTAAATTTAGAGATGAAATTTACCCCAAACAAAGCACCAAAAGGATTTAAAATTTCGCCTCAGTTCTTATCAAATTTAGCTTTTTAATAGCCTCTTCAAAGTCGTCAGAGCTTACGAAAACATCTATATTTTCATTTTTCTTATAGACCTTGTCGTAGTATTTTGTGAGTAAAATTTCAGCCACTTTGGCGATATCATTTTCGTTAAATTTAGCCACAGCCTCATCTCTGGCCTCTTTATCGATAAAGGGCGAAATTTTCTTTATGCACTCATCAAAAAAGGCTTTATCCACGCTTTTATAGTCGCTTGTTATGCAAGAAATTCTATTTTCCAAGCTCGCACTAACCTCGACACAGATACCGCAACGCATCGCCTCATAAAGGCTTTTTGGAAGTGTTAGCGAGCCTATCCTTCTACTCTCGCCCTCGATGAAGCAAATTTGATCTTTTAGCGTGATGAACTTTTCAAAGAGCGCATCCTCAAAGCTTTTTTGACTAGGCTGTGCGCCATTTATCGCGCCAAAGACTGAGCCTAAGTGATTTGCCATCGCTTCAAGGTCGATTGAAGGCGAGAGTGCCCTTATAAGCTTACTTTTAAAGCAACCAGTGTTGCCAAAAAGAGTGATAAATTTCGTGCTTAAAGGGCGCTCTAAAAACTCCAAAACATGATTTCTATAAGCCTTGTAGCCACCATTTAGTCTGTAAATTCTATATCCGATCATGCTTAGCACATAGGCAACCGAGCTTGATCTAAGTCCGCCCTTTGCGCAGTAGATCCCAACTGCTGAGCCAACCTTAGCCCTTTTATAGACCTCATCGATGATACTTTGTAAATTTTTGCAGATATATTTTGCGCCAAGGCTCTTGGCTAGGGCCCTGTCACTTTTGTAGATCGTACCAACCTCTTTGTGCTCAGCGTCATCAAGTGCGTATAAATTTAGAGCATCTTTTATATGTGAGTAGGCATATTCGTGTGGCGATCTAGCGTCTATCAGGACTTCAAACTCGCCTCTTTTTTCAAGCCACTGCTCGATATCAAGCTCAAATAACGCCACTAAAAGCCTTTTTTAGCTTTTGATAAAGTGGATGAAACGGCGTGCCATTTACCCTGACATCGGCGATCGTTGTGATGAAATTTGTATCCCCACTCCACCTTGGCACAAGGTGATAATGCACGTGCTCAGCTATACCAGCGCCTGCTGCTTTGCCTAAATTCATACCGATATTTACGCCCTGAGCGTGAAGCTCGCGCTTTAAAATTTCAACCCCAAGCCTTACAAATTTACTCATCTCAAACCACGTCTGCTCGTCAAGCTCCTCGATCTTGTCGGTGTGGTGGTTTGGTATGATCATAAAGTGACCTGGCGAATACGGGTATAAATTCATGATCCCAAAGCAGTGCTTAGCACGAAAAAGCACGCCATTTTTCTCGTCGTCCTCTTTTGAATTTATGACCTCGCAAAAGACGCAACTATCTTTTTTTGCGCTGAAATACTCGCTTCTCCAAGGGGCACAAAGGTGCTGCATCACTCGCCCTCCTTTATCTTTTTAACGGCATTTTTTATATCATCTTGCCTTATGAAATGCTCTCCTATCAAGAAGGCATCAACTCCGATCTTGTTTAGCTCACAAAGCTGCTCATGCTCGTAAAGTCCGCTTTCAGCAACTATTATCTTGCCATTTGGCAAAAGCGGCACGAGCTTCTCGCAAAGGCTCATATCCATCGTAAAATCATCTAAATTTCTATGATTTATCCCTATTATATTTGCTCCTGCAAAGACCGCCTTTTTCACATCGCTCGCGTCATGGGTCTCCACTAAGACCTCAAGCCCCAAGTGGTGCGCGTACTCAAGTAGCTCTTTTAGCTCACCTTGAGTTAGCGCTTTGGCGATGAGCAGGATGAAGTCCGCTCCATAAACAAGCGCTTCTAAAATTTGATATTTATCAACGATAAAGTCTTTTCTAAGGATCGGCCTTGAGGCGTAGCGGCGAACCTGCGTGATATACTCTATATCACCCTTAAACCAGTGAGGCTCTGTTAGGATACTAAAAGCATTTGCATACTGCTCGTACTCCTGAGCGATCTTGATCGGCTCAAAGTCCTCTCTTATCACGCCTTTGCTTGGACTTGCCTTTTTTATCTCGGCTATTATCTTTATAGGCTCATCTTTACTTGATCTAAGTGCGCCCAAAACGTCTCTTGGCACGTATGGGTTGTATGCGAGCGAGCGACCTAGCCACTCCTGCGGATAGTCAGCTTTTCGCTTTTTTAGATCCTCTTTTGTCTTTTTTATGATCTCATCAAGTATCATTTTTTAAGCCTTTTGTTTAAATTTATTATGCAGCGCTCGATTAGATGCAAGTGCTCTTTTGCCTCTTTTGAAGTCCTAAAATCAACATCTTTCATCGCGTGCATCATTATGCCCTTTGCCTTTTTGCACTCGCCAAGCTTGAAGTACCCCCACGCTAGCGAGTCCTCGTAGTAAGGTGAGTCAGGCGAGATCTCAAGGGCTTTTTGCACCATCTCTACGCCCTTTCTAGGGTCTATCTCGTGGTCAATGAGCAAGTAGCCGTAGTAGTTAAAAAACATATCGTTATTAAGCTTTGGCACGCTTGCTTCAAATTTATCTAAGATATCAGCGATCTTTTTCTCATCTAGGTTATCTTTGTTCATCTCATACTCGTAGATGGCCGCCTTTGCTAAGAAATTTAGATCCCTGCTGTCATTATAAATTTTAACCGCCAAAACATATGCATCGCCAAAATTTCCAGTCGCAGCGTAAAGGTCCATCAGCGTGGCGTCGTTGTAGCCATATTTTTTCAAAATTTCAATAGCCGCTTTATAATTTTTAGCATAGACAAAATACTGCACAATCTTGTCAAGATAAGAGGTATCGTGAGTGATGTCGTAGATCTCTTCAAAAAGTTCGATCACCTTTGGGAAATTTCTTTGCTGAGAGTAAATTTCAGCCAAAAGCTCACATGTCTTTTGAGTGCAGCCCTGCTCCTCGCGGAATTTCTCGAGGTATTTTGTCGCATCATTTACATTATCCATGCGGTTTAAAAGTATATCAACGATGCGGAGTAAATTCTCCTCTTCAGGCTTTAGCGAGTATGCCTCCTCAAAGTATTTTAGCGCCGTTACCATGTCATTTTGCATCATACAAATGGTGCCAAGCATGAGCAAATTTTGAGCGTTTGGCTCTTTTGTAGCAAGCTCTTGCATAAGCTCTTTTGCCTCGTTTAGCTTAGAGAGATTGACTAAATTTGCAACCTTGATCCTGATAAAATCGCTATCGTCTTTTAAGCTCTTCTCGCCATCACTCATAAGGCTATCTAAATTTTCATTTTTTGTAGCAAAGGCTAGCTTGATCGCCTCTTTTAGATAGGTCTTTTGATTTGTCTCTTTAAAAAGTCCAAGATAGGTCTGGATGCTAGCATTTACATCGCCACTATCTTGCGAGATGAGAGCTTGCATTAGGCGTAAATTTACACTTTTGTTGTCATCTGCAAGCAGATGCGTGCTAAAAAATACGCTTATAAAAATTATTAAAATTTTACGCCAATGCATTCTGCTCTTAGCTCCTTTAAATTTTTTTTAAAATAATCCCAAAACGGAAATGTCCTGCACTGCTTAGGTCTTAGCTCATAAACCGAGCAGTTTTTATTTTTCTCATCAAAAAATATGCAAGCAAAACCGTCATCATAAGGCTTTTCTTTGATGCTTCGCCTTACGCCCACTTTTATTAGAAATTTGCTCTCAAACTCATCTTTTGACATACCAAAAGCGGCACAAAATTTTAAAATTTCACCCTCATCTATCCAGATGTAGCCGCTCTCGCCAGTGCAGCATTTGCCCCCGCAACTTTCGCAAAAGCTAGGATCAAACTCATAGCTAAAACCATCAGCCCTCACGCTATCTCCTTGTAAGAGACGCTGTTTGTATCTGCTTTTTTAAAGATCTCGCTTGCCTCTTTCGTGTGCGAGCCATCCTCGCTCATTACAAGAGGCGGCAGGATTTTTAGCTTTGAGTTTGAGTTGTTTCGCACTTCAAATAAAGCCAAATTTGCTGGCTTATCCTTTTTAGTATGGACAAATTTTAAGTTCACCAAATTTAGCTTATACTCTTTTAAGCATGCCGCTATCTCGCTAAGATCATCTGGCGCATAGCAAAAAAACGCCCTTTTATGTGGCTTTAAATTTACGCTTATGCCTCTTATAAAATCCTTTAAATTTAGCGAGCTTGCGTATCTGCTAACTTTTATGTGCTCATTTTGGCTTTTTGTAACACCGTCATGATAAAAAGGCGGATTTGAGATGATTAGATCAAATTTCTCACTATCTTTAAAATTTGCAAAATCAGCCGTTATAGCTCTAGCCTCTAGGCAGTTACTCTTTGCGTTAAAGCTTGAAATTTCGCTATTTAGCTCCAAAAGATCAAGCATGCTTAGATCTATCTTTTTAAAGTCGCGCTTAAGCAAAAGTCCAAGTATCCCGCACCCTGCTCCAACGTCCAAAACTCTACCAGAAATTTCGACAAAGCTCGCGCAAATAAAATCATAAAGAACGAGCGTATCGCTGTTGTAGCGATAGCCATTTTCAAGCTGGGCTAAGATCATCTATAAACCTTGATGATAAAGCCGCGCGTCACATCTTTTACGATCACTTCAGAGCTAAAGCTAATCCTTGCAAAGTCGCCGAATTCCTCTTTTATAAGCTCGGCCGCAGCCTTTGCACGCTCTTTGCCAACGCCGTAATTTACGTAGTTATTTAGCTTGCCGAGGTCATCTTTTTTGATATTTTGAGCGACATTTGACGGGATGACAAAATTTTTCTTATCCACGATCGGGATGATCTCATACATGTAGTTTGAGTTAAATCTCTGCAAAAACTCGCTCACTCTGTTTTTGCACATTATGCTCACCTTGTCCTTTGAGTCCATATCGTCGCACTCGATGCTAGAGATGAGGACAAGCTTTGTTGGGGTCTCTGGCTTTGTCGTAGCTTGCAAGATATTTTTTAAATTTACATTTTCATTTTCAAGCTCGTCTTGTCTGTTTAAATTTTGCTCGATATCTTTTTGAAGCTCGATGATCTGGGCATTTACGGCTCCGCCTTTATGACCGCTCGAGCTTAGCTCACTTATCTTTGAATTTAGCCGCTCGATCGTCTTGTTGCTCTCGTTTAGCTTTTGCTTTGCATTTTCTAGTTCATTTTGCAAGCTTAGTAAATTTTTGCCGCCACTTTTGTTATTGTCGGTTAAAAAGGTTGAGGTATCAACTATCTTTTTTTGTAGCATATTTATCTGCTGGCGCAAAATTTCATAGTTTTGCATGTCGATCTTTAGCGTTCTTTTTTGCGTTTCTAGCTCGTTTTGCTTAGAGAGGAGCATCTGGCTTGTCTTTGTGACATTTTCTTCAAGCTCTTTTATCTTTGCTTCTTTTAGATCAAGCTTTGAGCTCAAATTCTTTAGCTCGCCCTCGTTTGAGCCAAGTTTTTGTGACTGCAAAGAGATAGTTTGGTTTTGATCAAATAGCGTTTTTAGAAATTTAGTTGTCTTTGTATCAAGCGCTTTTAGCTCTTCTTGGCTCTTCTTAAAGCTCTCTTCGCTCAAACTTAGCTTTTTACTTAGCTCATTCAGAGTTGAGTTTGCGTCTAAATTTTGCTTTTCAAGCTTTTTATTTAGAGCATTTGCCCTCTCAAGCTCTTTTTTAAGTGAGCCTATATTTTCATTTGCAAGCTTGTTCTCTTGCTCGCTTTTTAAACTCTTTTGCTTTAGATCATCAAAGCTTTTATGAAGTGCCGCAAGCGAGGCATTTAGCTCTAAATTTTTGCCATTATAGCTTTGCGCCATTAGATCTTTTGAGTTTAGGTTTTTTTTGATCTCTTCAAGCTCGTAAATTCTATCTTTTAGTGCGGTCTTGTTTGATTCAAGAGCCTCCTGCAGGTCAATTATCTTATTTGCCTTTTTAGAAAGCTCATCCTCCATAACGCTCTTTTGCGTCTCAAAGCCATCATTTAGCGCATTTATCTCTTTTTCGTAGCTAAATTTTTGAGTATTAGCGTCGTTTTTAACTCGCTCGATCTCCTCTTTTAAAAGCAAAATTTCTTTTTTCTCGCCTCTATCTTTTTCGCCTTGAGCCTTTTCATACTCTTTTATCAACGCCTCTTTTTGCGCCAAAGTTGCGTTTAACTCGGCATTTTGCTCTTTTAAAGCAGTGTAGTTAGCCTCAAAACTCTCTTTAAATTTATTAAAGCTGGCCTTGGCATCTTTAAGTTTGCTCTCATCGCCATTTCTAGCGTCATTTATCGCATTTTCAAGGTCTATTATCTTTTTCTCATAGGCCTTTGAGCTCTCTATCATATCAGCTTGCGCTTCATTTAGGCGCTTTGTCAAAGCTTGGATATTTTCAAAGTGTTGCGCCTCAAGCTCACCAAGAGCCTTTTGATTTTTTTCTACTATCTCGTTTTTTTCATTTTCGATATTTCTTTTCATCTCTGAAATTTTGCTTATAAAGTCTAAATTTTTCTCGCTCATATCGACATTATCAGCGGCTAAAATTTCATTTTTTTTGCTTAGCTCGCGCACTTGCTCTTGAAGCTCATTTACATTGTTTGATAAATTTAGATCCTTATCATCAACAAAATTTTGCATGTAGCTCTTTGGCGTGATGTAGCCGCCATACTCGTAAAGATCGTCTTTGCTTACATATCTTTGCTTCTCTTCTTCGGGGAGATCATCAAAATTTATAGAGTAAATCGTTTGATTAGTATCTTTTGGCGCCTCGTCCTCTTTTTGAAATTTCAAGAATGAGAGAGAAAAGCCAGCTATCAGACAAACAATAGCTAGTGCGATTTTATTTATCAAGCTTGTGCCTTGCCTTTTAAGATATCTTTGATGACGCTATGAGCGTGATTTAGTCCGACTACTATCGAGCCACCATTTTTTAAAACGATGTCGCCTCCCACGTATAGTCCTGGCACGCTACTTTGGTAATTGCTATCAACTATCGGGGTGCCTTTCTCATCAGTTTTTATCTGGCATTTTTGTAAAAAATCAACCGGACTTGAGCCACCGATCGCATAAACAACCCTGTCATAGACACGGATTTTGCCATTTTCATAATGCACTCTTACCTTGCCTGATTCATTATCGATCTCGGTTATATCGTGATTTAGCCTTACTTTTATTTTATTGTGCTTCTCAAGCTCCCAAAGAGCGCTTAAATTTGTCTCATTTACACGGCTAAATTTATCTTTTCTGTAAGCGATCGTAGTTTTGTTATACTGACAAAGCTCGATAGCATACTCAACTGCAGAGTTGCCACCGCCCACAACTAGTACTTTTTCACCGTTTGTACAGTTATCAAGGTTAAAATTGACAACTGAATTTAGTGATGGCGGTATCTTATAGTCAGGTTTGTTTGGTCGTCCCATTTTACCGATCGAGACCATCACGTTTTTGGCTTCATAGACAGCTTTTGAGGTAGTTACTTTAAAAATTTCGCCCTCTTTTTTTACGCTTTCGACCTCAGAGTTAAAAAACGCCTCGATATTCTCAGAGTCAAGTAGCTTGTCAAAATAATCAAGCGTGCTCTCTTTTGTGCCATCTTCAAACGAAACTAGCCCATGTATCGTGCTATCTTGCCCTTTATACTCTTTATCTACGCGTTTATTGTCTTTATAAAATTTTCTGATCGTTTGGCTGTGGTTGTCGCCTTTTTCAAGAAGCAAAACATTACTTAAGCCATTTCTTTTAGCCTCTACTACGCTAGCTATGCCACAAGGTCCGCCGCCAACTACTATTAGATCATAAATATTTGCCATATTTTTCTCCAAATTTTATAAATTTTAAGCTTTTTTAACTAGATCAGCCATCAAAAATGCAAGCTCTAAAGCCTGATCAGCATTTAGTCTTGGATCGCACTGCGTCTCATATCTCTCTTTTAGCGAGCTTTCAGTGATGTTTAGCGCGCCGCCGGTGCATTCTGTCACGTCTTTGCCAGTCATCTCAAGATGCACGCCACCTGCTCTTGTGCCCTCAGCTTTGTGAATTTCAAAAAAGCTTCTAACCTCGCTTAAAATTTTACTAAATTCACGAGTTTTGTAGTTGTTTGAGGCTTTAACGGTATTGCCATGCATAGGATCGATGCTATAAACGATATTTAGCCCCTCGCGCTTTAGCTCTCTTAAAATTTTAGGTAAATTTTCGCCGATCTTATCAGCGCCCATTCTGATTATCACATTTAGTCTGCCAGCTTCATTTTCTGGATTTAGCTTATTTGCGAGCGCGACGACGTCTTCAGCTTTTGCACTTGGTCCGATCTTAACGCCGATAGGATTTTTCACACCACTTAAAAAATGCACATGAGCGTCGTTTATGCCGCGCGTTCTCTCGCCTATCCAAAGCATGTGAGCCGAGCAGTCATACCACTCGCCACTAAGGCTATCAACCCTAGTTAGCGCCTCTTCATAAGGCAAAAGTAGCGCCTCGTGAGATGTATAGACTGCTGTTTGATTTATCGCTGGAGTGTTTGCTGAAGTGATGCCACAAGCTGCCATGAAAGATAGAGTTTTTGTTAGATCATCAGCTAGTTTTGCGTATTTCTCACCGATCTCTGGCCTTTTAACAAAGCCTAAATTCCACTTATGCACCTGATGAAGGTCTGCCAAACCTCCTCTTGAAAAGGCTCTTAATAGGTTCATCGTAGAAGCACTTTGATAGTAGGCCTCTATCATGCGTTTTGGGTCGGCAACTCTAGCTTTTTCGTCAAATTCAAAGCCATTTATGATGTCACCTCTATAGCTTGGCAACTTAACGCCATTTACCTCTTCATAATCGCTACTTCTAGGCTTTGCAAACTGCCCTGCTACGCGGCCTACTTTGACCACTGGACAGCCACCGCCAAAGGTTAAAACTATCGCCATTTGAAGTAAGACCTTAAACATATCTCTGATGTTGTTTGCGTTAAAATTTGTAAAGCTCTCAGCGCAGTCGCCACCTTGAAGCAAAAATGCCTCGCCATTGCAAACTTTTGCAAGCTCATTTTTAAGACTTCTAGCCTCACCAGCAAATACCAAAGGCGGAAGTGCTTTTAGTTTTTCTTCAGCCTCTTTTAGCTCTTTTAAATTTGGATAAGTTGGTTGTTGTAAGATGTTAAATTCTCTCCAACTATCTCTGTTCCAAGTCATAAATTTTCCTATCTTTTACCTTAATTTAGCGCTGATTATATCACGCAAAACTTAAAAAATAAAAGCCATTAATGGGTTATTAAAGATATTTTGCATACAATCGCTACTTTAAATTTACCCAGAAAAAGAGAAGATTTTTTTCATGATAAAAGGCATTTTTTATTCGCTTTTGGCATCAGTTTTATTTAACTGCATTTACTACATGTCAGTGCTCATGAACCCCATCAGCACACAAGCTCTTATTGGATACCGCATGATCTTTGCCATGCCTTTTGTCATCGCCGCCATTTTTTTGTTAAAACAGCAGCGAAATTTCAAATTTTTACTTCTAAAAATAAAGCTAAAACCTAAAATTTTACTAGTTTTGCTTGCTACCTCGCTCATCGTCTCATTTCAGATGTGGCTCTATCTCTGGGCTCCAAGTAACGGCGCAGCGCTAAAAGTCTCGATAGGCTACCTCATCATGCCAATAGTCATGGTCCTTTTTGGACGGATATTTTTCAAAGAGCACCTCTCAAAAACAAAGTTAGCATCGATATTTTTCGCTGCCATTGGCGTCTTTAGCACAGCAGTTATTAGTGGTGGCATCTCGTGGGAGAGCGCTGTAGTTTTTTGCCTTTATCCAGTCTATTTTACCATTAGAAAGTACTACAACCTTGCAAATTTCTCAAGCTTTGTTATCGAGATAATTTTTATGTTTTTATTCTCATTTTATTTTGCGCTCACAGCCGATATGGACTACGTAATGAGCCAAAATCCAAACATCTACTATCTGCTCATCTTGCTTGGTGCTATCAGCGGCATAGCCCTCATCGCCCAGATCCTCTCAAGCACGCTCGTACCGATAAATGTGCTTGGTTTGCTTACATATTTTGAGCCTATAATGATGCTTTTTGTCTCATTTGCCATCGGCGAGAGACTGGAGAAAAGCTCATACTTTTTGATGATCTGCCTAGCCATCTCTGTCACGCTTTTGATGATAGATAGTATAAATTCTATAAAAGGCGACAAAAATACCAAGACTAAATGAGAGCCAAAAAGGCGTTATTCTCGCGCTTAGCGCCTTTTTTATGTGGGGATTTTTGGCGGTTTATTTCAACCTATTTAGCAAAGATGTCGATGCTTATGAAATTTTAGCCCACAGGATCATCTGGTCATTTTTCTTGATGGCGGCAGTGCTTTGCATTAATGGCAAAATGGGCGAAATTTTTGCGCTTCTTAAAGATATCCACTCGCTAAAGGCTCTATTTTTAAGTGGTATTTTTATCACCATAAACTGGGGCGTTTATGTCTATGCGGTGGGTAGCGGTAAAATTTTAGACACGAGTTTGGGATATTTTATAAATCCCTTGATAAGCATGCTCCTTGGCGTCATCATCTTTAAAGAGCGCCTGAGCAAAGCTAGCGCCATAGCCGTTTGCATCGTCATCGCAGCCGTCTGCGTGCAAATTTACGCTAAAGGTGGCCTGCCACTTGTCTCTATCATCTTGCCACTTTCGTTTGGATTTTACGCGATGGTTAGAAAGATGGCGAAGATTAGCGCATTTAACGGGCTTTTTATCGAAACATTTTTTATGTTTCCATTTGCGCTTGGCTACGTTTTATGGCTGGTTTTTCACTCGCAAAGCCACTTTGGACTAAACGAGGACTCACTTTTAATGATCGCTTCAAGCATCGTAACCATCGTGCCACTTGTCGCTTTTAACGCAGCTACGACAAGGATAAATTTAACGACGATTGGCTACTTGCAATACATCTCGCCAACCATCGCGATCCTTTGCGCGGTCTTTATTTACGGCGAAATTTTAGATGGCTACAAAGTCATCTCATTTTGTATGATCTGGCTGGCGCTTGCGATAATTAGCGTAGATAAATTTAGAAAAAGGAGTAAAAATGAATAGCGTAACGATCTATTTGCTGCTTGCGTTTTTTGCAGCGCTTATTTTATATTTTCAGATACAAAAACTAACCAAAAAACTTGACGATGAAGGAGCGGTGCCTGCATATCAAAAAGCTGCGCAAGAGGTTTTGCAAAATTTAAATAACGCTGAGAAATACCCTAAATTTTGCAACGTCATACAAAAAAAGATAAATGCTTTAAGACAAGACATACTCTTTGAAGATGCGCTAAATGA
Source organism: Campylobacter concisus UNSWCS (assembly GCF_000466685.1). GTDB lineage: Bacteria > Campylobacterota > Campylobacteria > Campylobacterales > Campylobacteraceae > Campylobacter_A > Campylobacter_A concisus_A. The sequence goes on along the minus strand of NZ_ANNG01000037.1, from coordinate 19,484 downwards.
GGCTGGCGACAAGGACAAAGCATTGGATCAGCTCGAGCAGACAAGAGATAAGCTAGAGGCGCTTTTAAAACAAGAAAATGCAAACTGGGAGAGCGAACTTGTTGAAATTTTAGACGAGATCGATGGCTTTGTAAAGGCAAATTTCAAAAACGGCGAAGATAGAGCCGAAGAGCTAAGAGAGGAGCTAAAAAAAGAATTTGATGGGTTGTGAGAGTGGCTTTGGTAAATTTTGATAATTGAAGGAGTAAGCGTGTTTGAGAATATAGACTATGACGGTTTTAAAGATTATTGTAAAAAAACTTTAAGTAAAAATACGGTTCCACAATATCAAACCTATTTAAGAAATTTTATTAGTTATTTAGAAGACAATAAAATTTACTCAGTTTTTGATTATTATGACTTAAAAAGCAAAAATCCAAAATATCTAGAAGAAGAGTTTTTAAAATCTGGAAAAACAAAAAAATCTTTTGCTGACTATAATTCAGCAGTAAGTAAGTATATAGAATTTATAAATAGCAAAGGAATAACAATGCCAACAACAAACAATGAAATACAAAAACATAGAACAAATTTCTCACTAAATCAAATTTTATATGGTCCTCCAGGAACTGGAAAGACATATAAGCTTTCAAAGATCATGGACAAATTTACTCAAGATCTCAATGTAAAATCAAGTGGTGACACTGATGCGTTATATGAAATGTTAAAAATAGAAAACTACACTTGGTATCAAGTGGCTGCAGCCATCTTGTATGATGCAGCTGAGTCAAACACTAATGGCGGTTGGCTTAAACTAAATAACGGCATAGTAAATCACATTTTATTTAAATTAAAATCAATAAAATCAGGTTCAAAAACACCAATACAAACAATATCATCAGATTTGTTATTTCATACAAAAATGGATTGTGAATATGTAAAAACACAAGAAAGACGAGCGCCTTTTATCTTTGAGAAAAACGAGAAAAGTGAATGGTGTGTAGATACAAAAATACTTAATGATGAGTGCCCTGAAGCCATAGAGCTTTACGAAAAATACAAAGAGATAAAAGATAAAAAGGTAGGCACAAGCTACACTAAAGAAAATTTTAAATTTATAACATTTCACCAAAGCTACGGATATGAGGAATTTGTTGAGGGTATAAAGCCCATATTTGATGGCGAAAACGAAGATGGCGATATAACTTATGAGATATCAAAAGGCATTTTTTATCAGTGCTGCGAAAATGCTTTGCTTCTTAGTGATTACAAAGGCAAACTTAGGGACTTTTGCGATTTGCCAAAAGATGAGCGACAAAAGTTTTTTAATGAAAACACACCAAAATATGCCATCTTTATCGACGAGATCAATCGCGGAAATATATCTAAAATTTTTGGTGAGCTCATAACTCTTATAGAGCCGTCAAAAAGGCTAGGGGCAGATGATGAGATAATGGTCGAGCTGCCATATTCAAAAGAGAAATTTGGAGTGCCCTCAAATTTATACATAATAGGCACGATGAATACAGCAGATCGAAGCATAGCTCTTATGGATACGGCTCTTAGAAGAAGGTTTGAGTTTGTGGAGATGATGCCAGAATATGACAACCTAAACGAAATAAATATCGAAGACATAAATATAGGAAAAATGCTAAAAACGATAAACGAGCGCATAGAATATCTTTACGACAGAGACCACACGATAGGGCACGCTTATTTCATAAATGTGTCAGACTTGAAAACGCTTGCGAATGTCTTTAAAAACAAAATTTTACCGCTACTACAAGAGTATTTTTACGACGACTGGGAGAAAATCAGGCTCGTTTTGGGTGATAGTCAATTTATCAAAGAAAAGAAGTCAGCAAATGCTTTATTTAAAAGCGGCACGGACTATATAAACGACAAAATTTTATACGAAATAGACAAAGAAGCTTTTTACGACGAGCAAAACTATCTAAAAATTTACAATTCAACAAGTAGCCAAGTAGATGAAGCAAAGTCAGCTAACCCTAACTGAGTTTGAGCGCATATATCAGCACGATATATGCAAAAAAGACTTTGGCGATATAGAAAATTTTATCCTTAAAAATAGCGATGAAAATGCGCCGTTTTTAAGGATAGCAAGCGGAGTTGGCGGGAAATTTATACAAGCTAGAAACTATGTCGGCGTTTTGCAAACAAAAAGTGGCTTAACGATAGATATTTTTCCAAAAATAGCAGACAAAAACGACGCCGAAAGATCGAAAGCAGTTTTTATAAAAATGCTAAGAACGCTAAAAAATTTCCCATTTAAAAGCTCAAATTTGGCTAGTTTAAAAACCCAAAATTTACCGCTTTTGGAAATTTTCATCTCTATGTTTTTGTGTGAGCTTGAAGCTCTTGTAAAAAAGGGGATAAAAAGTGACTATGTGGTGCTAGACGATAACCTAAATTTTCTAAAAGGGAAGCTAAACATAAACGAGCAGATAAAAAGAAATAGCGTCCACAAAGAGCGGTTTTACGTAGGATACAGCGAATTTTTAAGTGATATAAAGATAAATAGGATCATAAAAACGACGCTTAAATTTCTATACAAAAAATCAAATTCTAGTAAAAATCAGCAAAAAATACGCGAGCTTTTATTTATATTTGATGAGGTCTCGGAGTGTGAGGATTATAAAAATTTCTTTGCAAAGCTTGTCATAAACCGCCAAGTAAAGCACTATGAGCAAACTCTTTTATGGTGCAAGATCTTTTTGCTTGGCAACTCATTTACACCGCACAAGGGCGATGATCTAGCCTTTGCCTTGCTATTTGATATGAATGCGCTTTTTGAAAGCTATGTTGGAGATTTTATAAAGAAAAGCTTTCCAAGCACAATATTACAACACTCAGAAAAACACCTCGTAGAAGAGCCAAAAAGTTTTAAACTAAGGCCTGATATATTTTTAAAAGGCAAATTTATAGCCGACACAAAATGGAAGATCGTAAAGTCAAAAGATGATATCTCACAAGCCGACCTATATCAGCTATATGCTTATGGCAAAAAACATGAGTGCAGCAATCTTTACCTAATATATCCAAAGATAGATGACATAAGACAAAAAACTATGAATTTTAGATACGACGATAAAATGCTGCTTGAAATTTTATATTTTGATCTTGAAAAAGACGAAAATAACGCAAATTTACTAGCGTAACTTTCTAAAAGCCAAATTTAAAGCTTCGCCTTTAGAGCCATTATCCTCTTATATGAAGCGTCGATTCGCTCTTTGCTGATCTTTTTCTCATTTACAGCATCGATTATGATCTGAGTGATAAGATCGGCCGTTCTTTGGTTATTTATCTTAAACTCGCTAAAGAGCAAGATATCGCCACCAGCGTTTATAAATTTCACCACTTTTTGCGCTAAAGCTTCGTCGCCAACGCCTTTCATCAGCATATCATCGCTGATAACCACGCCATTAAATTTAAGCTCATTTCGCAAGAGATCGGTTATTATTTTTTTAGAAAGTGTGGCTGGATTGTCTTCGTCGATACCCTTTACAAAAAGGTGTCCGACCATGATGATCTGCGCTCTACCTGTGCTTATCGCGTCTTTGTATGGCAGTAGCGCATCTTTGCTTAGCGTGACCTCGCTCTTATTTTTATGTGAGTCCTCTTTTGAGCTGCCATGTCCTGGGAAGTGCTTAAGTGTCGTTAGGATGCCCTGCTCTTTAAATGCGTCCATAAAAGCATCAGCATAGATCACAACCTTGCTCGCATACTCGCTAAACGCCCTTTGCTTAGCGGCAATGATCGGCGAGTTTTCATCGTGCAGATCAACCACTGGGGCGAAATTTAAATTTATGCCGCACTCTTTTAAATTTATAGCCATTTTTGAGTAGAGATCGTATGCGCTTTTGATATCAAGCGTGCTTGCGACCTCGTATGCGCTAGGATATGGACCGTCAAAGCTCTTATCCTTCATTCGGCTCACGTTGCCGCCCTCTTCATCGATAGCGATGAAAATTTTAGGACTTTTCTCTTTGATGGCCTTTATGCTAGCTTTTAGTTGGGCTTTATTGGTGACGTTTCTGCCAAGTAGCATCACTCCGCCAAATCTCTCATACCCAGCGTCGCTTAACATCGCGCGAAACGCAACATCTTTTGTGCTAGCTCCGTTAAAGCCAACCATTATCATCTGCGAGACCTTGGCTCTTAGGCTCACCTCTGCGCCGTTTAGCCCCATAGCAAAAATAGTCACAAAAAGTATAAATTTAAAAGCTCTCATCTTCTTCCCAAAAGCGATTTTACGCTCTCAAAAACATCTTTGCCATTTAGCATATTTTCAACCTCACTGGCGATGGGTACATATATGCCCTTTTCTTTAGCGATCTTGCTAATAGCCCTTGCAGTATCCACACCCTCTGCCACCTCGCCAAGCTCATTTAAAATTTTCTCTAATCTCTCGTGCCTTGCGATGCCTAGACCTACGCGGTAGTTGCGCGAAAGTATCGATGAGGCGGTTAAGAAAAGATCTCCTGCGCCGCTTAGCCCCATAAATGTCTCATCTTTTGCACCAAAAAATTTGCCAAATCTAGCCATCTCAACAAGCCCACGTGAAATGAGGCTAGCTCTTGCGTTGTTGCCAAGACCAAGTCCGTCGCAGATGCCACCAGCTATGGCGATCACGTTTTTATACGCACCACACACCTCAGCACCGATCACATCATCAGATGTGTAGGCTTTCATATAGCTTGGGAAAAATGAGGCAAATTTTAAAGCTAAATTTTGGTTTTTAGAATTTACCACCAATGCACAAGGCAGCTTTTGCATGATCTCTTTTGCAAAGGTCGGCCCAGAAAGAAAGGCCAAATTTTCTCTATCAACAAAGTCTTCATAAATTTCATTTAGAAATTTAAGATTTGCCGTGTCTATGCCTTTGCTGGCGACTAGGATCTTTTGACCTTTGTTTTTGTAGTTTTGCTTTAACCATAAATTTGTAGCTTGCGTTGGGATCGTGCAGACTAGATATTCGCACTCCAAAGCTTCATCTAAGCTTACAAAATTTGGCATCTCTCTTGGCGTTCTTGAGCTGATGACGCACTCGTTATTTTCACTAAATGCGTGAAAAAGCGCACTGCCCCACTTGCCAGCTCCGATGACTGCTATGCTCATTTTAGCCCTTTTTTAGCCTATTTTGGCCTTTAAAAGCTCATTGACCTTGCCTGGGTTAAAGGCACCCTTGCCCTCTTTCATCACCTGACCGACAAAGAAGCCAAACATCTTATCTTTGCCGTTTTTATACTCTTCGACTTTGTCGGAGTTTGCAGCTAAAATTTGATCTATGATCGCGATGATCGCTGAGTCGTCGCTCACTTGTTTTAAGCCAAGTTTTTCGATGACGCTATCGACGTCTGCGTCATGCTCCATTAGATAGTCTAGCACCTCTTTTGCAGCCTTGCCGCTAATCGTGCCATCTTCTATGCGTTTTAGTAAATTTATCATCTTGGCGCTGCTAACTGGGCTTGTCTCGATCGTTACGCCGTTATTTAATCGGCCAAGAAGCTCGACTATAAGCCACGTAGTAGCAAGCTTTGGCTGAATTCCAGCAGCGATTAGCTCTTCAAAATATCTAGCCATCTCAACGCTTTGAGTTAAATTTAGCGCATCACTCTCTTTTACGCCTAGCTCACTAACATATCTTGCGACCTTTTGCTCGGCAAGCTCTGGAATTTTGATCGCTTCGTTATACATCTCTTCTGGCACCTCAACAGGTAGCAAGTCAGGATCAGGAAAATACCTATACTCCGCGCTATCCTCTTTGCCACGCATAGATCTTGTTACTAAATTTGTCGTGTCAAAGAGCCTTGTCTCTTGATAGACTTCTTCGTCATATTTGCCATCTTCCCAAGCTGCACTTTGGCGCTCTACCTCGTAGTCGATCGCTTTTTGGATAAATTTAAATGAGTTTAGGTTTTTTATCTCAACTCTTGTGTAAAGCTTGGTGTCGCCTTTTGGACGGATAGAGACGTTTGCGTCGCAGCGGAAGCTTCCCTCTTGCATATTTGCGTCGCTGATGTTTAAAAAGCGAAGGATTGAGTGCAGTTTTTTAAGATAAGCCACCGCCTCGTCGCTACTTCTAAGGTCTGGCTCGCTAACTATCTCAAGAAGCGGCGTGCCGGCCCTGTTTAGATCGACCAAGCTCTCATTTTCTTCGTGGATATTTTTACCAGCGTCCTCTTCAAGGTGCGCTCTAGTTACGCCGATACGTTTTTTAGTGCCATTTACGTCGATGATGAGCTCGCCGCCTTCTACGATAGGTATCTCAAACTGTGAAATTTGATATGCCTTTGGAAGGTCTGGGTAGAAGTAGTTTTTTCTATTAAAGACTGATTTTTTATTTATCTTAGCGTTTATCGCTGTGCCAAAGCTGATCGCCTTTTTGACTGCCTCTTCGTTTAGCACAGGTAGCGCTCCAGGCAGAGCTAGGCAGGTCGGGCAAACGTGAGTGTTTGCCTCATCGCCAAAGCTAGTCGAGCAAGAGCAGAAAATTTTAGTTTTTGTATTAAGCTGAGTATGAACTTCTAAACCGATAACAACTTCAAACATATTTTTACCTTTAAATTTATGCAAATTTTTAGTGCGTATTTTAGCGATACTTTCTTTTAAAATATCTAAAGGGGAGCTTTAGCGATCTATTTATATAGGTTAAAAATGTTTTTGGAGAATAAATTTAAAAAGAGAAAAGCCATATAAAAATATGGCTTTAAATTTTAATGCTCATGCTCGCTAATGGCAACAGCACCAGCTAGATAAACGTAAGTTAGCATCATGAAGATAAATGTTTGCAAAACAGCCATAAGTGTTAGAAGTGCAAAGGCTGGAAGTGGAGCAAACCATGGTGCAAGTGTAAGCATCGCAAGTAGAAACAAGTCATCGCCCTTGATGTTACCAAAAAGACGGAAAGATAGCGAAACTACACGTGAAAGATGTGAGATGACTTCGACTGGAAACATTATAGGAGCTAGAAATTTGTTTGGTCCCATGAAGTGTCCAAAGTATTTGAACAAGCCATTTTCTCTAATGCCCTCAAAGTTGTAATAAATAAATACAACCAAAGCCAAAACTAGAGTTAAATTTAAGCTTGAACTTGGTGACTCAAAGCCAGGGATGATACCGATGACGTTTGAGAAAAATACGATAAAACCGATAGTTGCGACAAGTGGTAGGTATTTTCTAGCTAGCTTTTCGCTGCCTAAAGTATCCTTGCCCATAGAGATAACGCCCTCCAAATAAGCCTCAACTATGTTTTGAAGGCCTCTTGGCACAAGCTGCATTTTACTCCTTGCGATGTAAGCAACGATAAGGATGATCAAAGCTACAAGGCAAAAGTGAAACGCGTAGACAAAGGCATGTGAATGGTTTAGCAAATTTGAGAATAGAAACAAATCTTTCATTGATTTACCTTAGATTTAGAATTTTGCGTGATTGTAACAAAATTATTGTTAAAACATTTTTAATTTTAAGCCTTAAAGTAGTCAAAAAGTAGTTTGCAAATGGTCGCTGCGACAACTATCAAAAACATCGTTCTAATAAATTTGACCTCTTTTTTGATGACTAAATTTGAGCCAAAATAAGCTCCTAAAATTTGTCCCACAGCCATCAAAAAGCCAACTAACCAAAGTATCTGCCCGCCTGCTACAAAAACGCCAAGGGCTACGATGTTGCTGGTGAAATTTAAAGCTTTCGTGTGAGCGACAGCTTTTTTTAAATTTAGCCCAATCAAAGCCACCATCGCAAACATCCAAAACGAGCCTGCTCCTGGGCCAAAAAAGCCATCATAAAAGCCAAGAATTAGTCCAAAAACGACATAAAAAAGCCCCTCATTCATCTTTGCAGCCCTGTCGCTCTCGCCTATTTTTGGCATAAAAAGCGTGTAGATGAAGATGGCGATTAGCAAAAATGGGATGATTATTTTTAAGAAATTTGCATTTAAAAATAAGATGAGCGTTGCGCCAATGAGGGCTCCAATAAATGTAAAAACTATGCCAACAAAGCACTCTTTGTAGTTAATCAGCCCTTTTTTAGTGAAATTTAGCGTTGCCGTGAAGCTGCCAAAGACGCCTTGAAGTTTGTTTGTGCCAAGAGCTAAATGAGGTGGCACGCCCATAGCCATGATGGCTGGCAAAGTGATCAGTCCACCGCCTCCTGCGATCGCATCGATAAAACCGCCCAAAAACGCGGCGACAAAAAAGACAGTGTAGCTAAGTAGGTCAAATTCCATTTTTGTTCTTTGTAAATTTAAGTTAAAAAGCGGATTGTAGTTTAAAATTTTGAAATTTCATCTTAGAAACGGGGGTTAAATTTGAGCGCTAAATTTAAAAAAGCCTTTAAATATATAAATTTAAAGGCTTTTTGTGAGGTTTAATTATTTAATAACGCCGCAAAGCATTCTAGCGCCGCCACCGCCAAGTGCTTTTGGCTGGTCGCTGTGGTTGTCGCCACCGACGTGAACCATCAGTGAGTGACCTTTTAGCTCGTCAAGGTTTTTTATCTTTGGAGCTAGCACTGGGTAGTTTGCATTCCCCTCAGCATCTACGTAAAGCGCTGGTAGATCGCCTTTGTGACCCTTATCGTCCCATGCAAATGAGTGCATCTTTGTTTCAGCTGGATCCCAGTGACCGCCTGCTTTCATACCAAGACCTTTTTCAGTCGCGCCACAATCGGCATTTTGATGAACGTGAAAGCCGTGAAGTCCTGCAGGAAGACCTTTTAAATTTGGAAAAAATGCAACGCCGTAGTTTGTCTTAACAGCTACTACTTCGCCAACGCTCTTATCGCCCTTTTCGCTTAGCTCATTAACAGGTATGACTAGATGTTCGCCAGCCTTTGGATCAAAGTGATGACCCTCGTGAGCAAAAAGCAAAGTTCCTAAAACTGCACTTAGTAAAACGATTTTTTTCATACAAGCTCCTTATGGATAAAATTGTATGGTAAGTCTATCCTAAATTTAGAAATTTAGCAATAATTTTTATTTTTTAAGATTTTTTACGATAGTTTCTAACTCTTTGCTCTGCCCTATCCTGTAAAGCGCAAAGTCATATTTTATCGGATCAAGCTCGTCAAATTCTCTAAGTTTTTTTGTAAGCTCCATCACCGCTTTGAAGTCGTAGCTCTTTCTATTTATAAGTCCTAAATTTAACGAAACCCTATGCGTGTGCACGTCAAGTGGCATCAAAAGCCTATCTTTTGGCAAATTTTTAAATAGTCCAAGGTCGATGTCGCTATCTCGCACCATCCAGCGAAGATACATATTGTAGCGTTTATATGGACTTTGTGGCTCCCTCTCAAAACTCTTGCCAAAGAAAAACTCATATCCATCTGAGCGGTAAGAATTTAGCCCATAAATAAATTTAATAAGCTCATTTACGCCCTCTATCATCTCGCCGTTTTTTGCAAGACCTTGGCGCAAAATTTCTTCTATGTTGCCCTCTTTTTTCAGGCGTGAAAGCGTGATAAAAATTTCTCTCACATCATTTTCATTTTGAAAGCGGTATTTGAAATTTGAAAGATTTTTCTTGATATTTTGCTCGCTCTCATCAAGCAGGCTAAATTCAAGCGAATTTAGAAATTTAACTATCATTTTTGCGTTGCCATAGGCAAATAACGCACAAATAAGCGCTATGTTTGGCTCTTTAAATTTAGTAGCTACTTGAAGTGGGTCCGGGGCGTCAAATAGCCCCGAATTTGTATTTTTACTAAGTACGTGTGCGTCTAAAAGGCTCTTTAGTTCGCTCATTGTTTTAGTGAAAGAAGCGTGTCAAGCATCTGATCAACGGTCGTGATGATTTTTGCTGCTGCACCGTAGCTTGCTTGAAAGCGGATTAAGTTTGTAAGCTCTTCGTTGGTATCTACGCCGCTTGTTGATTGAAATTCCTCTTCAGCAGTCCTTTGCAAAGATGTGTTTGTGTCGTGGATAGTGTTGTTTGCCTCGGTATCGCTCGCCATATCGGTTGTGAAATAACGATAATATCCCTCGATCGTTTCATCTCTATCAAGCGCAGTGCCACTTGAGTAAAATGTCTGCTTTTGGTACTGAAGCTGGATCATCTTGTTTGCAACTTCGTTATTACCCACGACTGGCTTTGAGTAGGCACGAAGTTTTGTGTGATCTTGAGTGAAATTTTGATTGATGCCGATTGTATTTGAGTTTGTGCCAGAAAAAAATCTGTTGATACCAACAACGCCTGGGAAATTTGTGCCGTGATCGACTATTGAGATGCTATAAAGCCCTTGAGCTTGCTTTGGTATGAGCGCAAATGTGCCTTGATGCGTATTTTTATCATAAAAATACGACGCTTCAAAGAAGTCATCGACGTCATTTAGCATGTTGTTGTCGTTGTTATCGTCTGAATTTGAGTTAAAATCCTGCACAACAGAGTTGCCGTATTTTGTATCATTCATCGTCGTAGTGCCGTTTATCTCGATGGTCTTTTTGGCTACGACATTGCCTTTGTTATCATAAACTATAGCATCAAAACTGCCATTTCTTATACTGTTGTCGTGGTTCATCAGCGTCTTGTCGTTTTCTAGATAGCTGATCGGATCTGAGTTTGAAATTTCAACCGCAGACTCGGCATAGACGTTATTTGTGCTAGTTATTAAAGTTTTTGAAAATGTATTTAGGTTGTCGATATATTTTTGGATGATACCATCGCTAAATTTATCATTGTCTGGCTCGTAGTTGCGGCCTCTAAGATCAAGCGCAGCGCCTATCTTGCCATTTGTGATCTTCTCCTCCATAGGGATGCGTCTGCCATCTTCTCTTTCATAATAAATTTTCGTGTATTGCCCACTCTCGGTTGAGCTCATAGAAATTTCATGAAAATTTACGCCATCAACGATGCTCACACCGCCGATATTTAGGTTGTAGTATCTTCCTTGATCGCTTATGCCTGTATCTATCCTTGACTCGCTTTTTAGATCGCTTTTATAAACAGCTGTATTTACTAGCTTTGACATAGCAAGCTCTAGCTCATCGCGCTTATCACGAAGGTCATTTGCATTTATCTTGATGCCAGCGTCTGCGCCTGACTCTACTCTTTGAATTTGCTTATTGATGTTTGCTATTTGCTTGCCAAGTGAGTTTATCTCGTTTATATTTATCTTTATAGTCTCATCTATCTGTGTGTGCATATCATAAAGCATCTTTGATGAGCGGTTGATGCTAGCTGTTAAAACGCTAGCTTTGTTTATCAAATTTACCTTTTGAGCGCCCTCGTCTGGGTTTGAAGCAAAGTTGTTCCACGCAGCAAAATACTCCTGTATATCTTTTACCATGCCGTTATCTTTTAGATCTGGGAAGTATTTTGTCGCCTCTTGTAAAATTCTCTGTTTATAGCCTGTATTTTCTAAATTTGATGATGAATATTTTAGTCTTGAATAGGCAAACTCATCGTGAAGCCTTGTCACGGTATCTACTTGCGTACCTGTGCCAACGCCACCAGGGACAGTGTTCATCGCTGGAGATGCTGACTGGACTACACGCTGCCTTGTGTAGTAGTTACTATCGGCGTTTGTGATGTTGTTTCCAGTTGTGCTTATTTGCACTTGGGCTGCATTTAGCCCTGAAACGCCTGTGCCTAATGACATAAAGATATTAGCCATTTGTTAAACCCTTGATTTGTAAAAATTATTATCTGTGCCGCTGCCGTCTTGTCCGTATTCATTAGTCTGAGTACCAAAGACTTTTTTGCTAAGCGAGTCGAAAAACTCCTTAACAACAACGACGTGTCTTGCATATTCTTTATTTACTTTATGCAAAATTTCAAGCTTTGAACGCATAAGCACTAGTTTTGACTTCACTTCATCATCTAAAACATTTGCAAGTGTCGTAGTGCCACTCTCTTTTGAAACCCTTAGCAGCTCTTTATCCAAAGCTCTTTTGGTATCTTCAAAAGCACGCACGAGAGCATTTTTCTTCTTCACGCTCTCATCAACGCTTGAGTGCTTCGCCTCTTTTATATTGGCGATATCTTGCATCGTTAAATTTATAAGCTCGTCTAGCTCGCCTATGGCCTCGTCCAAAAGCTTCTTTATCATTTAAATTCCTTTAAATTTAGAGCAACGCATCAGCAACAGCTTTTGCTGTTTTAGAGATATCTACCTGATAGGTGCCATTTGCTATTGCATCAGCTATCTCTTTTACTCTTGCGTTTTCGTTTGTTTTTACTTCTTTGTTTTCATTTTCAACTCTAGCATCGCTATTTTTATTTAGCGTATTTGCCTGGTAGTTTGGTCTTTGGTTCAAAGGAGTTATCATATCCATACCTCTTAAAATAAAATGTTTATATCACTACATCGGCAAAATATAAATTTACTTAAGAGTCTCTCTTCAAAAAATCGTATAAAAGTTCTGAAAAACCTAAATTTCCACTCAAAGCTTTGCTCATAGCGTCATTATACATAGACCTGTAAATGTCGCTGCCAGCGGCTTTTGGATAGAGTGAGTTCTTATCATCTTCTTTTAAAGCGATATCAAGAACAGCTTTTACCATAAATGCTTCAAAAGCATCAGTTTGCTCTTTTAAAAGTGCATCTTGTTTGGCATTTGCGTTTTTTATCTTGTTTGCTGAGATGTCACTATATGAATTTAGTGCTAGGGTATTGTCTATTTGCATTATATTATCTCCAGATCGACTTGTATCGCGCCAACTCGTTTTAAATTTTCAAGTATCGAGATGATGTCACTTGGTGTTGCACCAAGCTTGTTTAGCGCTCTTGTTACGTTTGCAACGGTTGTTTTTTCACCTGAAATTTTAAGTAAATTTTGGCTAGGAGCCACCGAGGTGTCGCTACCTATATTTACATCATTTTGTGCTGCCTCTTCGTAGCTATTTGGCTCTATCTTTATAGTTATAGCGCCATGAGTTATCACGACTGGACTAACTACTGCGTTTATACCGCTAACTATCGTGCCAGTTCTCTCATCAACTACGATCTTTTCATCTGGCTTATACTCGACATCAAGATCAAGCACGGCGCTTGCAAGCTCGATGATACTAACATCATCTGGCTTTTTAACGATAACCGTTCTTGGATCGATCGCCTTTGCAGTATCGTCTGAAATGTTTGCATTTATGGCGTTTTGGATATCAAGAGCGGTTTTAAAATTTGTATCTTTTAGGCTTAGTTTTATGCTATCTTGGTTGTAGATATCGTAAGTGACCTCGCGTTCCACAAGGGCGCCATTTAAGATAGTGCCAACGGTTGGGTGGTTGCCACCACTTCTTCCTGCACTCTTGCCACCGATACTAAGAGGTCCTTGAGCCAAAGCGTAGATATCGCCATCAACGCCTTTTAGCGGAGTCATAAGAAGTGTGCCGCCCTGCAAGCTCTTAGCGTCGCCGATAGATGAGATCTCGATATCAAGCTTGTCGCCATGCCTTGCAAATGCAGGCAATTTTGCCGTCACCATAACAGCAGCTGCGTTTTTAGACTTGATATCATCTGGATTTATCTTGACATTTACGCCTTGAAGCATGTTTGATAGCGACTGGATCGTAAATTTTGACGTTGAGCCATCCCCTGTGCCGTTTAGTCCAACGACTAAACCATAGCCTATTAGCTGATTATCCCTTACGCCAACGATGTTTGCAAGCTCTTTTATCTGCGTAGCAAGGGCTGAAGTAGCTATCACTGAAGCTGCTACAAAAGATAAAATTTTTTTCATATTTTTTCCTAAAATTTAGCTATTTTAGGTTTTTAAAGCAAAAGATGTTCCAAATTTTTACTGAAAATAAGAGAGAGAAGTAGCTCCAAATTTTTTAAATTTAACAAGCTTATACGCAGAAATTTCATCTCCAAATTTAAAGTCGCTGTTATGCTCAAAAACTATCATATAAATTTTCTCTTTTTTTAGCTGTGAGATCAAATTTACGAGCTTTTCGTAGATATCATCAAAGCCAGCCCTTATGTCAAATGGCGGATCAAGATAGAGCAAAATCTTGCCATTTTGCGAATTTACAAGATCAGGCAAAAGCGCAAAGCTATCGCCATTTATCGCTTTTAAATTTGGACTTTGCAGGCTTGCAAGGTTGCTTTGCGTGATCTTAAAAGCAGCTCTATCTTTTTCGATAGCGATAGCCTCGCGCGCTCCGTTACTAACAGCCTCGCTTGCCATCACGCCACTTCCGCCAAAACCCTCTATAAATGTAAGTGAGCCAATTTCATCTCTAATGACGTTAAAAAAGGACTCTTTTACGATGCTTTTTGTGCTTCTTGTCGTGCTTAGACTTGGCAATTCAAGCCTTTTGCCTTTAAATTTACCACTTGAAATTTTGGTAAAAAGCTTCACTGATTTGCCCTTAAAATTTCAAGCAGATCAGCTTTAAATTTATCAATTAGGAGTGATACTTTTTGCTCCAAGCTCTTTTCATTTACTATCTGATCTGGCTCTTTTGCCTTTGAAATTTGCGTGGCTGAGTAAAACTCCTCGAGCGTATCAAGAAGAGTGGTTTTGTTAAACGGATGAGAAAGATGAGCGTTCTTGCCTATTATAAATAGCGGTTTTTTTGTGACGATCTCGCGGTCACTTACTACAAAATCACAATCCTTATGATGAGCGGCTAAATTTCCACAAAAAAGTAGCAAGGTCTTTTGCAGCAAAATGCAGTCGCATTCAAATGAAATTTTCATATCCCGTCCTATAAATTTTGCTCGATTTTAACCTAAATAATCAAAAATTTATATAAATACTAAAGGAATTTAAAATTTTACCGATGTAGGAGCTAGCGTAAGTTTTAAGGAGTAAAACTATGGAAATTTTCAAAGTAGCGGCAAATCAAACGCTCGAAGCAAACATGAGCACGTCGGCTCAGCGTCAAATCGACAGCAGACCTATCGAGCACTCTGATGTCAAAGTAAATGCCGACAAAAACGGCAAGTCAAAGGATGCTAACGAGCTTGACGGGCTTAGCAACGAGGATCTTGCTAGAAAAACAAGAGAGGTCACTGATAAGCTAAACTATCAGATGCAGCAGCTCGATACGAATGTAAGATTTGCTTACAACGAGAAGTTAAATTTGATGGTTGTTCAGGTAAAAGATGCCAAAACAGGCGAGGAAATAACACAGCTTCCAAGCAAAGAGGCTATAAAAATAAGTGAATACTTTAGGGAAAGTATAGGCATACTTTTTGATAAGGAGAGTTAAAAATGGCAGTAGGTAACGTAACAAATTTAGGCATCGGTACAAAAAATAGCGGCCTAAACGACGAGCTCATCAAGAAACTAAAAGAGGCTGATGAGGCTGGACAGATCAAACCACTTACAACAAGGCTAGAGAAAAACGATCTTAAACAAAAAGACCTTGCGGCGCTAAAAACTCTTGTTAGCAACGTAAATGTGAGCGGCAAAACACTTGGCGGCGAGGCTTTGTATCTAAAGAGAAATACAAACAACGCAGGCTCAAGCGTCACAGCATCTGCAGCAAACGGTGTTAGCGTGCAAAGCTTTAGTATCGACGTGCAAAAACTTGCTCAAAAAGATACATTTCAAAGCAAAAATTTCAAAAAAGCTTCAGAGATAGTGGGCGCAACAAGCACTGGCTCATTTGACGTTGAGATCGACGGACAGAAAATCTCTATCGGCGTGACAAGATCGACAACATATCAAGATATCGTTGATAAGATAAATGACGTAAGTGGCGGTAAATTGCAAGCTAGAATTTTAAATGTTGGTGGCGATAAACCAAATCAAATAATGCTTCAATCAGGCAGCACTGGCGCTACGCAGACTATCAAAATTTCGAACGATACATCTGGCATTTTAGACAAGCTTGGCTGGGATGATACGCAGTTTCAAGACACAGATGAGAATGGCACACTATTAACAAATCCTGATGGTTCACCAAAGATGACATCAAATTTGGAAAAAAATAGAATTCAAAAAGCACAAGATGCAGAATTTACATATAATGGCGTAAATGTTAAAAGGGATAAAAATACATTTGATAATCTAAGACCAGGTGTTACTATAACACTAAATGAGGTTGGTAAAACAAATGTTAGCATTTCACAAAATACAGACGAAGTCATAAAAGCGGTTGAAGAGTTTATAAAAGACTACAACCTAATGACAATGAACCTTGAGATCGCTACAAAATATGACGAAGAAAAAGGTGCTGGCACTTTCCAAGGCGTAAGTGAAATTTCAAGCCTTAGATCAAACATCGGACGTCTAGTAAATGGTCAAGATAGCGAAGGCAAAGCGCTAAGTAAATTTGGCATAGTGCCAGATAAAGACGGTCAGCTCCAACTTGATCTAAATAAATTTAATGCAGCTCTTAGCAAAGATCCAGAAGAAATTCAGAAATTTTTTATGGGTTCAAGCAAGACTGAGCCGATAAGCTACTTGGGTAACTCAACCGTTAGCGCAGGTGCGTTAAATATCCAAGCTGGCGATCTAACGATAAATGGCAAGTCGGTTATATTTTCAACCGCAGCTGGCGGAACAGCTGAGGACAACGCTCTAAAACTTCAACAAGCTATCAATGACGCTGGTATCGACGGTGTCACAGCTAGCCTTGATCAAAGCGGCAAGAGGATCATCTTAAAAAGAAGCGATGGCGAAAATATCGAAGTAAAAGGCAAGGCTTCTGCACTAGCAACTCTTGGTATGAGTGAAGCCACTGTAAATCCAGTGACTAAAAAAACTGATGGTCTATTTACAAAGCTAGCTAAGATGCTTGATGGTGCTGTTGGCAAGAAAGGCACTATGATCGCTATGCAAAATCAGCTAAAAGACGAGAGTGAGTCTATCACTAAAAATAAAGAGAGCACTCAAAAGCTTTTAGATGAGAAATATACAACGATGCAAGAGCGCTTTATCAAGTACAACGCTATCATCGCAAGTTTAGAAAATCAGTTCTCAACTCTAAAATCAATGATAGATGCTGAGATAAACAGTAGAAAATAAGAGAGAAAAATGAATCAAAGTGCATATAGTGCATACGCACAGTCGAGTTTCGGGGGCATCGAGTCCCCGACTAAATTAATAGAAATGCTTTATGACGGAATTTTGAAATTTATATTTCGCACAAAAAAAGCGATCGAAGCTGGAGATATAGAGAAAAAAGTCTATTATATAAACAGAGCAAACGCTATCTTTGTCGAGCTTTTAAACTCGCTTGATTATTCTCAAGGCGACGTGGCTCACTACCTTAGCGGACTTTATACAAGACAGATGCAGCTTCTTGCTATGGCAAATATCCAAAACGATATAGCAGCGCTAAATGAAGTAACAAATGTCGTAAAGCAGTTATCAGAAGCATGGAGGGAGGTAACATCAGGTGAATAGCTGGATCAATGAATTTAAGCTAGCGTTAATAAACGAAGATACAAGAAAGCTAGCTGCACTATCACAAAGCTTTAGCGAAGATATGTTTAAAAGCTTAGCTTCAGCTCAAGAAGCACAAGCGCTAATCGGCGGTGCGATAGAGCTTTTTAAAACTAAATCTTCACACATCCAAAACGAGCTTACAAAACTGCAAAAAGCTCAAAAATACGTAAAAAATTAATCTAATCTCAAACTTTCAAGGCATGGCAAATTTGCCGGTTTTGTCTTGAAAATCTTTTAAATTTACCAACTGCTTACTACTTGAAATTTACTCTAAATTTAAGCGAAGGCACGGCGTTAAGCCGAGTTCTGTCTTGAGCGATCATTTATCTACTCTTGCTTTTACAAACAAGCTCTAGCGAAGGGTTTTAATATAAGACCAAAACCATCCCTTCTTGCTGCAAGTTGGGTTTATATGGCCGCGCAAGTTACCAAGCGCGCCGGTGGGCTCTTACTCCGCCGTTTCACCTTTACCGCCGAAGCGGAAGTTTGCTTTCTGTTACACTATCCCTTAGGTTTCCCTAGCCATCCGTTAGATGGAACTTTGTCTTATCGCAGCTCGGACTTTCCTCTTTTGCAAGATGCAAAAGCGACCGCTTACCGTGCCAGAGCGTGATTATATTTAAAAATATATAAATTTACCCTGCGACCAAATTTCTCATCAAAATTTTGCAAATTTATCTATGAAATTTTTTGATTTTTGAGCCTAAATTTTGTCACAACTTGGTATGAAATTAATTTTTTTATTTAATCTTTTTAAAATTTCTTCACAAAATCAAGAGTAAAACACTCCAAATTTCACTTTTTTGTTATTTTGCTTTGAAGCTTAAACCAATCTAATAAAATAGACAATAAATCAACAAAACGATACAAATTTAAATTTTAATCCCTCAAAAGCGCAAATTTCTTGCTTTTGCCAAACTATAAATTTTACTTAAAAAGCTAAATTTAAATAGCAATTTTTTATAAATTTTTACTCCAGTTTCATAAAAGTTATAATTATAAATACAAAGCAAACAAAAATTTAAAATTCGTTATTTTTCCCCTAAATTCTATATGTTTTACGAGAAAAAATTTGTATAATAAACCCTTAAAATCTAAACCAAGGAGGATATAGATGAATTTGCGTAGCATCTTAGTCAAGGTCTCAGCGATCATCGCTTTAGTTCTTGCCATTTGTATGGCTTGCTTTGTATTTTTTATATCACATGTCTTAGAGCGTGAGATCAAGGAGGGAGTAGAAACAACTATCCAGCAAAACGTTGCGCTTGCGATGGACACAGTTGAGCTATTTGATGAAGACAACGAAAAAAATGCAGTACTCTCTATGCATATCTTAAAAGAGGCTTTAGGCAACATAAGAGCCACTAACCAAACCATAAAAACAGAAAATGACGATGCTGTAGAGCTTATCTCAGACAAAATGGGCGTGCTAAACAACGACCATGGGATATCTGATAAGATCAAAAAGCTAACAAACGGTGGCATCCCAACTATCTTTGCAAAATCAGGCAATGAATTTGCTGCTGTCTCTACTTCACTTTTACTAGATGATGGCAGTAGAGCGCTTGGTATGCTAAATAAAACGATCTATCCAAAGATGATGAACAAAGAGACATATATAGGAGCCATCAATATTTTTGGCAGAAACTATATGTGTGTTTATGAGCCAGTCGTTCAAAACGGCGAGGTTGTAGCTGTTTTATTTATAGGTTACGACTTCACTGAAGGCTTAGAAGATCTTCAAAAGACAATGGCACAAATGAAGCTAGGCGAGCGTGGATACTTCTCTATCTTTAATACAAAGACAAATGTCTATGACATCCACCCAAGACTAGCTGGCAAAGCACCAGAAGGTCAGCTAAAAGATATAGTTGATGACATAGTAAAAACTAAAGAAGGTGTCAAACTCATAAATACTGACGGAGTTGAGAGAGTGGTTGCTTTTGAGCCATTTGACAAGCTAAACTGGATCGTGCTTGGCTCAGCTGTTACTGATGACTTCTTGACACCTCAAAAAGTAGTTAGCAAAAACTTCATCATCGCAAGCATTATAGTTACATTGCTTCTTATCATAGTATCTATCTTCTTGCTTAAAAAGCTAGTTGCAAATCCTATCGATAGACTAGGAGCAAATTTAAATGCT
>NZ_ANNG01000036.1 GCF_000466685.1 Campylobacter concisus UNSWCS | reverse complement strand
TGAGATGTAAATGTTGCCATTTTTACTAATTAAGCTAACATCTTCTTTTGCGTTTAGAGTTGAGCCTTTTACACTTATATCATAATTAGTATCTATATTGATATTATTGGCATTTAGGGTAGAACTGATGGAATTTAAATTTAATTATAGAACTTAAGAATTTGGTAATAACGAAGCTTGAGGTATTGTTTGGAATAAAACTAATATTATATCAATAAGTAAATTTGTTGGTTTATTTGGTTTTGTTAATAGTCTCTTTATGATTACATAATAATTATTCTTGGTTCATCAAAAGAAACAATTTCTATGAAATTTTCACTTGTTACTATTAGATAGCTTCTTATTGCATCAATCCAAGTATCTGGTATTTTATCTCTCCCACTATTTACAACATCGATTAAAAAATCAGAATTTTTCATAGTCCAAAATGAACTTTTATGTAAATCGTCACAATTGTATGTAGCATAAAAATCTTTACTAACTCTATAAGAACAAAAATTATCAAAAATTAATTTAACAAACTCATTATTATTATATAATTTTAATGTTATTTCTAGAATTTCACTATGGACTATATCGTCAAAATAATTATTTATTATGTGGTATTGTATTACTTGGTTATTTTTTATTGGTTTCCAAATTTTAAAATATGATTTCATTTTGCCTCCTTAATCGTTATATCGTATTTTAATGACATTACCGTATTTAATTTTTGGTTCATATAAAGACACGACTTCTATAAATTCATTATTGGTTATAATTAGATAACTTTTGAATTGTTTTGCTTCATAAAACTCAAATGTATTTTTTGAAATTAAATTTGCTGTTTCGCAATTTTCTATTATTAATATTGGAAAATCCTTATATTCCTGTGGTAAAGTGTATGTATTTCCGTAATCAAAACTTTCTTTTATAACTTTATAGTTGCTTAGTTCCCCGTCAAATATTATTTGAAGTTGTTTATTGGAATTCTCTTTTTTTAGAGCAATAATTAATTCACCACTTGAAATATCATTAAGCAAAAAATCTAATTTTTTAAAACCAAAAGTACTTTTTAGTTCAAGGTATTTTGTTAAGTTTATTTGCGTTTTCATATTACTTATACCTTATTTTAATTGGCTCTTTACCCTGAATTTCTAGCGTAGCTTCTGAACCATAAGTACTCTTTGTTCTTATATTTACTTTTCTACCATCGCTCAATTCACCTATTTTTACCAAACTGCCATCTGATTTTTCGACTGTTTTAATGTTTTTTACTCCAAGTGCTTCAAAATCTTTTTCCGCCTGTTTATAACCACCTTCTTTTTCATATTGTATTAGTTTTGTGCTTGTTTTTCTACCTTTTTCCGCATTTTCGAGTATTTTATCAAAATCTATATCCTTATTATCCGCAACCTTAGTTACTTTATCAACTTTTTGAGCTTCGTTTGCTTTGTTTAATGGATTTTCAGGGACTTTGTTTTCTGTGGCATTTTTTGCATTTTTACCACCTTTGGTAACGATATTCTTAATAGATTTACCGATTGTTAAAATCCCAATACCAATTATATGCAAATATTTGTTATTATCACTTTGGCTCATATCCTGCAAACTAAATGCTGCTTGATTATTACTTAATATATTTTTGATATCCGTATTTTCATAATCTAAATTTACATTAGACTTCAATAAATCAATATCATTTCCTTGTGTGCCAAGAGCTTTCTTTAAATAGTCTGTTAAAATGCTACCTTTAAAATTTGCATAGATATCTTGTTTGGCATCTTGCGGGATAAACTTATTATTGCTTGCAGCTATCGCATGGGTAATTTCGTGTCCTAATGTATCTGTAAAATCCTCCAAATTTGATATATTTGCTAAATTTAGAGTTATTACGTTTACTTTTGAATTATAGTTTCCTCTAAACTTTTCATTGTTTGCACCAATTGCATTGGTATCATTTATAAATTTAACTTGTATATCACCTAAATCATAACCATTTGATTTGGCTAAATCTTTTGTAAATTCTGCCAAGAAATTTTCTTTTTCGTTAATTGAAAGATTATCGTTTTGTAAGATATTTACTAGTTCGTTTCCAAGAGCTTTATTTATTTGGTATGTGTTATAGTTTTCTTTTACTTCACTGTTAAAATTAAACTCACCAGTTTCTATAATGGCATTTAGTGCTTTTGTTATGGCAGTAGCTGTATTAAACTCATCCTTGATATCCTTTTGCCCACTCTTAGTT
>NZ_ANNG01000035.1 GCF_000466685.1 Campylobacter concisus UNSWCS | reverse complement strand
TTTTATGACCCAAGAGGAACTTGACGCGCTTATGGCGGGCGGATTAGAGGATGATTTAGGTGATACTAAAGATGCCAGCCAAGAGGTCGCGGACGTCAAAGAGGAAACAGACGAGGTAGCAGAAGTTGCAGAGGCAATGAGTGCTAAAGCAGATGAGCCACAAGCAAATAGTTCAAAACATGGCGAAAACTACAGAGTGAGTGCAGACGGCGTTTGGCCACCACCACCACCGACTGAAGACCATAAAATGGTGCATCAGCTTGACGATGTGACAAGAGATAGCGAAGAGAAAGCTACTCAGATGTTTGACAAGCTTGAGACGATAAATAACTTTTTTATGGACGCTGAGAGCGACTCAAATAGCCTAAAAGATGCGATAAACTCAAACGTTGAGCTATTTACGACACTAAGTGAAAAATTTCCAAATATCGCCGCATTTAGCGAGGCTTTAGAGAAAAACAACTCGCTTCTTGGCACGATCGATAATATCATCTCAAATTTACAAATGGGACAAGATGAGATCATGATGGCTATGGATATGATGCAGTATCAAGACATCCACAGACAAAAGATCGAACGTGTTATCAACGTTATGAGAGCACTTAGCAAATATATGAATACATTGTTTGAAGGTCGTATCGATGACGATAAGCGCGTGGGATCTGCTGTTCATATCGCTGGTGACACAACGACTGAAAACCTTGTCAGCAACGATGACATCGAAGCCTTGATAGAAAGTCTAGGTAAAAAATAGTGCTAAAAAGGCCTGAGCTTTTATCTCCAGCTGGAAATTTAACAAAACTTAAAATCGCTCTTGAGTATGGAGCCGACGCTGTTTATGGTTCGGTAGCTAGCTTTTCGCTAAGGACTAGATCGGCAAGGGAGTTTAACCTTGAAACATTCAAAGAGGCGATAGATTACACACACGAAAAGGGAAAGAAATTTTATGCGACCATAAATGCCTTTCCTTTTAACTCTCAGATAGAGCCACTAAAAAGGCACTTGCAAACCATCTCAGCGATGAAGCCAGATGCCTTTATCATCGCAACTCCAGGCGTTATGAGCCTAGCAAAAGAGATCGCTCCAGATATCGAGATACACCTCTCAACTCAGGCAAACGTTATGAACATTTTGGACGCTAAAATTTATCACGACATGGGCGCAAAACGCATCGTCGTGGCACGCGAGATGAATTTAAAAGATGTTATAAAGATAAAAGAAGAAATTCCAACCCTTGACATTGAAATTTTCGTCCATGGCTCGATGTGCTTTGCCTACTCTGGCAGGTGCTTGGTAAGCTCAGTGCAAAGCGGACGTATGTCAAACCGCGGCAGCTGTGCAAATGACTGCAGATTTAAGTATGAACTCTATGCCAAAAACGAAGAGAGCGGCGTGCTTTTCCGTTTAGAAGAGGACGAAAACGGCACTCACATCATGAACTCAAAGGATCTTTGCCTCATCTCGCACATCAAAGAGATCGTTGATAGCGGTGTCATTGATAGCTTTAAGATAGAGGGCCGCACAAAGAGCGAATACTACGCAGCTTGCACGGCAAGAGCCTATAAAATGGCGATAGATGACGCACTGGATGATAAATTTGACGCGCAAATTTATGAAAATGAGATAAATACGCTGAAAAATCGCGGCTTTACAGATGGCTACTTGGTGCATAGACCTTATGAGCGAACCGATACGCAAAATCACACGAGCAGCCTAGAAGAGGGCACTCATCAGGTAAATGCTATAAGTGAAGATGGCGAGTTTTTTAAGTGCAAGTATAAAATTTTCCCAGGCAATAGCTATGAGATCGTAGCACCGACTGGCTCACACATAGATGATAGTGAAAATGAAATTTCTAAGGTCTATTCGCAAGATGGCAAGAAATTTATCAAATTTAAGCAGCTCATCACTAAAAAGGGCAAGGTCATGAGCGAAATTCACAGCGGTAATGAAAATGAGATAAACCTTGGCGTTAAGCTGCCAAAATTTAGTTTTTTAAGGGAGAAAATATGAAATTTGTTTCTATTATAATGGGAAGTAAAAGCGACTATGAGATCGTTAGCGAGACGGCAAAGACTCTGGAGAAATTTGGCGTAAAATATGAACTGATAATCAGCTCAGCCCACAGAAGCCCAAAAAGAACTAGCGAGTACGTCGCAAATGCCGAGAAAAAGGGCGCAAAAGTCTTCATCGCAGCTGCTGGTATGGCGGCTCACCTAGCTGGAGCGATCGCTGCAAACACAACAAAGCCAGTGATCGGCATACCAATGGCAGGATCGGCTTTAAGCGGCGTTGATGCACTTTACTCAACTGTGCAAATGCCAAGTGGCATGCCAGTGGCAACCTTAGCTATCGGCAAGGCTGGCGCGATAAATGCAGCCTATCTTGCGGTGCAAATTTTAGCCCTTGAAGATGAGGGGCTAGCAAGCGCGCTAAAGGCCGACAGAGAGGCAAAGATAAAGGCTTTAGAGGAAGACTCTTCAAAGGTTGAAGTGATACTATAAAAGGAGAAGCGGTGCAGACCTATCTTGGAGTTGATGAATTTTGCAAACTTGTGCACTTGGAGCGCGAAGTTATCGAGGATATGATAAATCGTGGCGTTTTGAAGACCAAAGAGGAAAATGGAGAAATTTTGATAGAAGCGAGTGAGGGAACGATGAGCGTGGTGCCTAGTGTTTCTCAAAATTTATCCTTGCAGCCGCAAAGCCAAGATGGTTTTAGCTTTGTCGAAAAGACGATCGGCACGATACTAAATTTACACGAAAAGGTGCTTGACGCAAAAGATGAGACGCTTGAGACCTTAAGAAATGAGAATAAATTTTTAAAAGAGGCGCTCATTTCGATGCAAGAGCTCTATGACGAGGATAGAAAAACGGTCGAGACGCTTACAAAACAGCTTAAAATTTCACAAGATGAAGTTGAATTTCTAAAGCGAAAATACAAGCTCATGTGGAACCAAGCTGTTGAAAATTTTAACGGACAAAAGTAGTTTATGAAGATTATAAATTTAGAGGATAGCTTTGAAATTTACGGAGTAAAAACTCGTACTAAAAATGAAGACGAGATAGGCGATGAGGGTAAAATCCCAGCTTTATGGTCTAAATTTATGAGTGAATACTATGATGGCAAGAGTGAAATTTATAGCGTTTACTGCAACTACGAAAGTGATTTTAATGGACATTACGATAACTTTATCGGCATAAGATCGCACCAAAAAGGTGATGAAAATTTAAAGATACAAAGTGGAAAATACGCTCTTTTTAGTTTTGCAAATGAGCCACAAAATGTTGCAAAATTTTGGGGTGAAATTTGGAGATATTTTGAAAGTAGTGAGCTAGAAAGAGCCTATAAAACGGACTTTGAAAAATACCTAAAAGATAAAATAGAAATTTATATATCAATAAAATAAAAGGCAAAAAATGACATTTTCGCAAATAATACTAACACTTCAAAACTATTGGCAAGAGCAAGGCTGCGTCATACTTCAGCCATATGACATGCCAGCGGGTGCGGGCACATATCACCAAGCGACATTTTTAAGAAGCCTTGGACCAAAGCCGTGGGCGACCGCATACGTAGCTCCAAGTCGCCGTCCGACTGATGGTAGATACGGCGAAAACCCAAACCGCCTTGGCGCTTACTATCAGTTTCAAGTACTTATAAAACCAAGCCCAGAAAATATCCAAGAGCTTTATCTAAAAAGCCTCGAAAGACTTGGTCTAAATTTGAAAAATCACGACATCCGCTTTGTCGAAGACAACTGGGAGAGCCCTACACTTGGCGCTTGGGGACTTGGCTGGGAGGTCTGGCTAGACGGCATGGAGGTTACGCAATTTACCTATTTTCAACAAGTTGGCGGCATCGCATGCGAGCTCATATCTGGCGAGATAACATACGGCCTTGAGCGCTTAGCTATGTATCTACAAGACGTAAATAGCGTCTACGACATCGTTTGGGACGACTCTAATGGCAATATCGTAACCTACGCTGACGTTCACAAACAAGGCGAGTATGAGTGGAGTAAATACAACTTTGAAGTGGCAAACGTTGATATGCTTTTTAACCAGTTTGAAAACGCATTTAATGAGTGCAAACGCTGCTTGGAGGCTAAAATTTCACTGCCTGCTTACGACTACTGTATGCTTGCGGCTCATACATTTAACGTCCTTGACGCGCGCGGAGCGATCAGCGTGACACAAAGACAAGACTACATTTTAAAAATTCGCGAGCTTGCAAAAGAGTGCGCGCTAACATATAAAGAGAGCTTAGAGCAAAAGTAAAATTTGATGAAAATAGCTGAAATTTATAAAATCTTAGATGAAATTTGCCCATTTGCGAGCCAAGAGTCTTGGGACAATAGTGGCCTGCAAGTTGGCTCGTTTGATAGCGAATTTGAGCGAATTTATCTAAGTCTTGATCTTGATAGTGAGCTTTTGCAAAATGTCTTGCCAAACTCGCTCATCATCACCCACCATCCGCTCATTTTTAAAGGGTTAAAGAGCCTAGACTACAGCCTCTATCCAAGCTCGCTCATAAGAGGGATGATGATAAAAAACATCTCGCTCATCTCGCTTCACACAAACGCTGACCTTGCATTTTTAAATGAAAAATTTGTGACACAGGTTTTGGGGCTTGAAATTTCAAGCAAAGAGGGCTTTTTGATCTACGCTGATGTGAAGATAAAATTTAGCGAGCTTTGCAAATTTGTAAAAGAAAAACTTGGGTTAGAAAATTTAAGGGCAGTTTATGCAAAAGATGAAATTTCTAAAATTTGCATCTGCACTGGAAGTGGCGCAGATCTCATGCAAGATGTCAAAGCAGACGCTTTTTTAACGGGCGATCTAAAGTACCACCAAGCCCTTTACGCAAAGGAAAATGGACTAAATTTGATCGACATAAATCACTATGAAAGCGAGCGTTATTTTAGTGATTTTTTAGCAAAATATTTGCAAAATCTAAAAATTGAAGTTATAATAAGCAATTCTAAAAACCCATTTACATATTGCTAACAAAAAAAGGAAACATTATGAATAAATATTTGCAACAATTAGTTGAATTATCTGATCTTGACAAACAAATAGATGGTTTCACGCCGCGCATACAAGAAGTAGAAAAAGCCTATAAAAACATAGAAGAAGAGTGTGAAACTATAGCGGTTAATGTAGAAAGACTTGACGAAGAGGTAAATGATCTAAAATCACAAAAATCAGGCACAAACGCTCATATCGCAGAATTTAGCGCTAAGATCAAAGATGTAGCTAAAAAAAGTTCAAGCGCAAAAAGCGAAAAAGAGATAAAAGCGCTAGGTCTTGAAGAAGATATCGCAAAAGAGCAGCTTGAAGCAGCAAACGAAGAGATCGCTAGACTTGAAAAACTAATAGACAATAAAAATGCTCAAAAAGATGAGCTAAATGCTAAAAAAACAGAGCTTGAAGGAAATTTAGAAAAGATAAAAAGCGAGGTTTCATCTGAGCTTGAAAAGATCGAAAAAGAGCGCAAAGAGGTTTATGCTAAAAAAGATAAACTTGTCGCTGCGATGAACCAAAAAATCCTAGCATTTTATGAAAAGATCAGAAAATGGGCTCACAACACAGCCGTTGTGCCTGTTAAAAAACAAGCTTGTTATGGCTGCTTTATGCAGATAAATGATAAAACTTTTTCTGCGGTTGTAAAAGGCGAAGACATCGTTACTTGCCCGCATTGTGGCAGAATTTTGTATAAACAAGAGCAATAACACGTTTCGTGATAATAATATATTATTTTTTAGCCTCAATACTCTACTTTTTTGGGGCTATTTTTCTACTTTTATTAAGTTTCAAAAAAAAATATCATAGATCGATCCCGGCACGTTTTTTTCTCTTTGATAATCCTAAATTTAAAGATGCAGATGTGCATTTTCACGCTTGCTCGTTTGGCGAGGTGCAAGCGCTTAAGCCTTTGATGCAAAAATTTGACAGCAAAGCCATAAGCGTCGTGACAAATACTGGCTTTGAAGCGGCAAGTAAAATTTGCTCTAACACAAGGTTTTTGCCATTTGAAATTTTCTTGCCATTTTGGCTAAAAAAGAGCAAAATTTTAGTCATTTTTGAGGCTGAGCTTTGGCTTATGCTAGTTTTCATGGCAAAGCTAAAAGGCAGTCGCGTGATCCTCATAAATGCTAGAATTTCAGATAGAAGCTACAAAAGTTACTTGAAATTTGGCTTTTTTTATAGATATCTTTTTAAATTTATAGATAAAATTTACGCCCAAAGCGAGCTTGATAAAGAGAGACTAAAGTCGCTTGGAGCAGGTGAAATAGAGGTTGTTGGCAACATAAAAGCTGCGTTTTTACCAAGTGTGAGTAAAATGTATGAAAAGCCAAAAGCTAGAGTGATCGTGCTAGCAAGCACACATGCGGGCGAAGAAGAGATGATTTTAGATAATTTAAATTTAAAAGAAAACGATCTATTAATCATCGCACCACGCCACCCTGAGAGATTTGCAGAAGTTGAAAAGCTAGCGAGCGAGTACGCTAAAAAGCATGATTTTAGCTTTGCAAAATTTAGCCAAACGCATAAATTTGATGCTAAAGTAAATTTGCTTGACACTTTAGGCGAGCTTGTAAATGTCTATGCTCTTAGCGATATAGTCGTGCTTGGAGGCAGTTTTGTGCCAAATATCGGCGGGCATAACCCAATCGAGTGCGCGCAATTTAACCCAGTGATAATTAGCGGCGAGTTTATATTTAACCAAAAGGCGTTATTTGGACTGGTTGAAAACATCTACATCGCAAAGGCTAGCGAGATCGGCGGCATAATGGGTAGTGAGGCCAAAAAGAGCAAGATCGCTGTGCAGGCCAGCGCTGATGCGATCATAGAAGATATAAGGAGTACTTTATGAGTGAAGAAAAAGCGTATAAAATTTTAGCCAAGCAAAAAAACATCTCAAACAACGAGGCAAAGGAGCTAATCGACAGCGGACTAGTCTATGCCAAGGGGCAAAAGGTGATGATCGCTCGTGCCTTGATGAGTGAGAACACTAAATTTAACGTCGAAGAGATGCCAAAGCCAAGCGTTATCTTTGAAGATAAAAATTTAATAGCCATTAATAAGCCTGCTGCCATAACTAGTGAAAAAATCAGCCAAATGTATAAATTTCCACTCCTTCATAGGCTAGATAAAGACACGAGCGGCGTGCTACTTCTTGTAAAAAATGACGAATTTGCGAGCCTTGCCATAAATGAGTTTAAAAAGATGAAGGTTGAGAAAATTTACGTGGCCGCAGTTAGGGGTATCATGAGCGAAGAAGTGGTCGTAAATGAGCCGATCTTAACGATAAAAAATAAAAATGGCGCCATTTCAAAGATATCAAAAGATGGCAAAGAGGCGATCAGTGAAATTTCACCGCTCATGGTTGTGGGCAAAAAAACGCTGGTAAAAGTTGCCATAAAAACAGGCAGGACGCACCAGATAAGAGTGCATTTGGCTAGTTTAAATTTACCTATCGTTGGCGATGAGAAATACGGCAAAAATAGAGCAAATAGAATGTTTTTGCATGCTTATTCTATCGCGCTTTTAAATTATAAATTTAAAGCACCGATCCCAAAAGAATTTAACTCTCTTGGATTTGAGATATCTAATAAATTTGAAATTTAAAGAGCAATAAAGAAATT
Organism: Campylobacter concisus UNSWCS; assembly: GCF_000466685.1. Lineage (GTDB taxonomy): Bacteria > Campylobacterota > Campylobacteria > Campylobacterales > Campylobacteraceae > Campylobacter_A > Campylobacter_A concisus_A. The sequence continues at coordinate 15,163 of NZ_ANNG01000035.1, read as the reverse complement.
ATTTAGTAATATATGCCCTTTAATAACAACTTAGAAAGGTGATTAGTGTTCGAACAAATTAGCGAGTCTTTTAGATTAGCCGTTAGCAAGATACGTTTTGTAGATGATGAAAAAGCTCTAAAAAACGCACTTGACGTGCTTAAAAAAGCTCTTTTAAAAGCTGATGTTCACCATAAAGTCACCAAAGATCTACTCGCGTCTATCGAAAGCGAACTAAAGCAAACTGGCGTTGGCCAAAAGAATTTCTTAGATGCGATCAAGTCAAATTTAACGACTATCTTAACAGCACCTGGCAACCAAGGCTTTGTCTATGCGCCAGTTGCACCGACCATTGTTTTGATGGCTGGCTTGCAAGGTAGCGGTAAAACTACGACAACTATCAAGCTTGCAAACTATCTAAAACTAAGAAAGAAAAAAGTTTTAGTTGCGGCCTGCGACTTGCAAAGGTTAGCAGCGGTTGAGCAGCTAAGACAGCTCTGCGTTGCAAACGAGATCGATCTTTTTTATATAGAAAATGAAAACAACCCTATAAAAGTAGCAAAAGAAGCGCTAGAAAAAGCAAAAAGCGGCCTTTATGACGTGCTTTTAGTGGATACCGCTGGTCGTCTTGCGATCGATGAAAAGTTGATGCAAGAGATAAAAGATGTAAAAAATGCGATAAATCCACATGAAATTTTCTATGTAGCTGACGCTATGAGCGGACAAGATGCTGTAAAAACAGCTACAAGTTTTAATGAAATTTTGGGAATTTCTGGAGTTATCCTTTCTAAATTTGACTCTGACTCAAAAGGTGGCGTAGCTATTAGCATCGCAAAACAGCTAAATATCCCACTTAGATTTGTCGGTACTGGCGAGAAAGTAGCTGATATTGAGAGCTTTATACCAGATCGTATCGTAAGCCGCATAATGGGCGAGGGCGACTTAGCCACTTTGGTCGAGAAGACATCGACTATTATCGATGAAAAAGAGGCAAAACGTCTAAATCAAAAGATAAAAAAAGGTCAATTTAACTTTAATGACTTTTTGGATCAAATGGAAAGCGTTAAAAAGCTTGGTAGCATGAAATCTTTGATGGGGATGATACCTGGACTTTCAAATATTGCAAATCAGATAAAAGATATAGACCTTGATAATTCAAAAGAAATTTTGCATATTAAGGCTATGATAAACTCTATGACACAAAAAGAGCGTGAAAATCCTGACCTTTTAAACAATAGTAGAAAAAGGCGTTTGGCAGCTGGCTCTGGACTATCTCAAGTAGAGGTAAATCGCTTTTTAAAGCAGTTTGAAAATGCTTCAAAGCTTGCTAAGAAATTTTCGGGAAAGGGCGGAGCAAAAGGACTTGCAAATATGCTTTCACAAGCAAATTTAAAAAGACCTGAAATTTAAAAAGACCTGTTTGATAAAAGGGTTTAAATTTGGATATTTTTTATCTAAATTTAAGCTTTATTTAAAAACAAGAGGAGAATATAATATGGCAACAGTAGTAAGACTAACAAGAATGGGACGCAAAAAAAGACCTTTTTATCGTATAGTTGTTACAGATAGCAGAAAAAGACGCGACAGCGGTTGGATAGAGAGCATTGGTTATTACAACCCTATGGTTGAGCCAAATGTTATAAATTTCAACAAAGAGAGATTGGATTACTGGAAAAGCGTCGGTGCTAAACTTAGTGACAGAGTTGCACAAATTACAAAATAATGGTTGAAAATTTTTTATACGAATACGCCAAGCTGATAGCTGATTTTCCTGAAAAGGTGACTATTGAGCGTCAAGAGCTTGGTGAAAATTTTGTCGAGATCATTATAAGTGCTGATAAGGTTGATACTGGAAAGCTTATCGGTAAAGACGGCAAAATGATAAACGCCATAAAGACCGTTATTATTGGCTGTAAAGCAAAAGACAATACAAGTTATAGAGTAACGGTAAAAGCTATTGAATAGTGATATTGTTGAAGTCGCTACCATCGGAAGATGTGTTGGCTTAAAAGGCTATTTAAAGCTTCACAACAAGAGCGACTTCCCAGAGCAGTTTAAAAAAGGCGCAACCTTTTTTGATAAAAACGATGATCAGCTCATCATAAAAGACTATAACAGACAAAAAGAGCTGGTTTTGTTTGAAAATTTTGATGATTTAGACCTTGCTAAAACACTCGTAAATAGAACTATCTATACCACAAAAGAGCTTACTAGAAAAAACTGCAAACTAAAAAAAGATGAATTTTTTCAGTTTGATATCATTGGATTAAAAGTTGTAGAAAATGGCGAAATTTTAGGTATCGTAGAAGATATCCAAGATAATTTTGCAAATTTACTTTTATATATAAAAACTGATGAAGAGCTTATCGCAGGTGGTAAACCAAAGAATTTCTACATTCCATATTTGGAGCGCTTTATTGAAAGCGTAAATTTGGATAGTGGAGAGATTTTAGTAAAAGGCGCTAGAGATATCTTAGAAAATTCATGAAATTTACGTTTATTACACTTTTTGAAAATTTAGTCAAACCTTACTTTTGCGATTCTATTTTAAAACGTGCAATTAGCAATAAATTTATTGAAATTGATTTCATAAATCCAAGAAATTTTACCAACGATAAGCACAATAAAGTTGATGACTATATGATAGGAGGTGGAGCAGGGCTTTTGATGTTTCCGCAGCCTTTGGATGAGTCGATCAAATTTGTAAAAGAAAAAGACAAAAATGCCCATGTTATTTTTTTGACGCCAGCTGGTAAAAAATTTAGTCAAAATGACGCGAAAAGGCTCTCTAAAAAAGATCATATTTGTTTTGTCTGCAGTAGATATGAAGGTCTTGATGAGAGAGTTGTTGAACTTTGGGCGGACGAAGTTTTTTGTATAGGTGATTTTATTTTAACTGGCGGAGAGCTGCCTGCACTTTGTATGAGTGATGCGATATCAAGAAATGTGCCCGGAGTTTTAGGAAATGACATGAGCCTTGAAGTAGAGAGTTTTGAAGGCAATTTGCTTGAAGCCCCATCTTTTACAAAACCTGATAATTTTAAATCCATCTTTGTGGTTTCAGAGTTTTTAAAGGGTAATCATGCTAAAATCCACAACTTAAAAAACAAGATGGCTCACTGCAAAACAAGGTACTTTCGCCCTGATTTATATCAAAAGCTAAAGCCACATAAATAAGGAAAAACATGAGAAATAAATACATTGAAGCGTTTGAAAATGCTCAAATTGCTAGTAAGAATATCCCCGACTTCCGTGCAGGAGATACATTGCGTGTGGCTACTCGTATTCACGAGGGAGACAAAACGAGAATTCAAAATTTTGAAGGCATTTGTATAGCTAGACGTGGTAGCGGCACTGGTGAAACATTTATCATCAGAAAAATCGGTGCTAACAGTGTTGGTGTTGAGAGAATTTTCCCAATATTTAGCGATTCTATCGAAGAGATAAAGGTTCTTAGAAAAGGTCGTGTTAGAAGAGCTAAGCTATTCTATTTACGTGAACTACGCGGTAAAGCAGCTAAGATCCGCGAACTTAGAAAATAAAGCTTTTTCCCTGAAATTTTTCAGGGATTCTCTCCTATAAACTATATTTAAAATCATTTTTATATTACTTCATATTTATACTTCATTAATCACTCTTTGCTAGAATTTTACCTCAAATTTACTTTTAAGGAATGAAAATGAAAAAAATTTTGATTTCACTTGCAGCTATTGCATCTTTGGCTATGGCAGCAATCAATCTAAACACAGCTACAAAAGAGGAGCTTATGAGTCTTGATGGCATTGGCAGTGCAAAAGCAGATGCTATCATCGAGTATAGAAAGACAAACAAATTTAACTCAATCGACGATCTCAAAAATGTAAATGGCATCGGCGATAAAACTTTTGATAACCTAAAAGGTGAAATTTCTATTACTGGCAAGAGCGAAGTAAGTGAAAAAGTAAAAGCTAGTAAGAAGAAAATGGATGAGGCAAAAGACGAGATGAAAGAAAAAATCTCTGATAAAAAAGATAAATTTAAAAAGAAAGCTTCTAAAACTAAAGAAGAGCTAACTTCTAGCAAAGAAGATGAAACTAGTATGAGTGAAAAAGCAAAAGACGAAAAAGACAAAGTTGTTGACAAAGTAAAAGAAAAGAAAGAAAAAGCTACTTCAAAAGCTAAATCTAAAAAAGAAAAACTTAAAGAAAAACTAGAGAAATAAAACATTTTAAAAGCCACTTGTCTTTACAAGTGGGTTTTATAAATTCATATATTTTTTGTTTTAATTATAATTGACAAAAATTATCACAACCTTCTTCAAATTTCATTGATCCGATAATTTGCTTAATTTTCATTTTTAGCCAAGGTGTTTTGCTAATTTGTCTCAAAATACCTGCCATCTAACTTTACCAACTAAAAATTTGTATGGAATTGCCCCAAAAAAGCGACTATCAAAAGAGTGATTGCGGTTATCATCAATCATGTTCGGCGAGTTTCAAACTCCAACAGAGTAGATTCTAATGAACCGCCGACCTTCGGGTTATGAGTGTTATGCGCTATTTTTATAAGTAGCCATTAAGCTACATTTGTTAAAATTTGCCCTATGAAAGTATTAAAAAGTTCGACATTTGATAAGTGGTTACATAAGTTAAATAATCCTATTGTCAAGGTTTCTATATTAAGAAGATTAGAGCAGATAGAAACAAAAGATCATTTAGGGGATTATAAATTTATTGATAACGATTTATACGAACTTAGGTTTTTTAATCGTGGTGGGTTAAGGATATTTTTTACTTTTAATGGCGATGAAATAATTATATTGTTAAATGCTGGTGATAAAGATAGCCAAAGCGATGATATTAAAAAGGCAAAAGAAATTTTAAAGGATTATAAATGAAAGAAGAATTTACTAAATTTAATTTAGAAGACTATTTAATAACTGATGAATTAAGAAAAGAGTATTTAAATCAAGTCTTAGCCGATGGCGATATTGAAGAATTTAAAAGAGCATTATTTTATATAGCAAAGTCAAAAGGCATTGAAAACGTTGCAAAGAAGGCAAATTTAAATAGAGAAAGCTTTTATAAGATGTTTAAAGAGAATTCAAAACCTAGATTTGAAAGTATATTTAAGGTTGTGAATGCTCTTGATATTAAGCTTGTTTATGCTTAGTCTATTTCATTATTATTTCTAGCTTCTTTTTTGCTGTATTGGCTGGGGTTTTGGTTTTTCGAAGTATTTGCATAAAACAATATTATCGTTTGTTTGATACATCTTTGCAAGATAGCAATTATTATTTATCTGATCTATTATTTTAAACCTCTTCTCTGAAAATCTTTGGCTTTTAAATTTGTCGCTTCTGTGTTGTTTCAAACTCCAACGGAGTAAATTCTAATTCTTATCGCTTGTATCTGCGGTTTTATCATCTTTTGCGTTTCAAACTCCAACGGAGTAAATTCTAATTGCAAATGCGAGTGAGAGCATCATTTTAAAAGTTGAGTTTCAAACTCCAACGGAGTAAATTCTAATATATTGTTTCATTGCTTTCCTTTTAAATTTTATTACCGTTTCAAACTCCAACGGAGTAAATTCTAATGGTGAAATGGTATCAGACGGAAGCGTATACGAAGGGTTTCAAACTCCAACGGAGTAAATTCTAATTCCGCTTTCACTCTCAAAGCCAGTCTTCCCACTTGGTTTCAAACTCCAACGGAGTAAATTCTAATAGTTTTTTAGATATAAATTTTCCTTGCGAAGCTTTGTTTCAAACTCCAACGGAATAAATTCTAATCTAACCGAATAAACTCATACGAGATAAGCCAGCTACGTTTCAAACTCCAACGGAGTAAATTCTAATGATGTAGATTTAGACGGCGTTTGCATGCGAACACGTTTCAAACCCCAACGGAGTAAATTCTAATAGATCAAACCTCTTGGTTACAAAACACTAGGTCTTAGTTTTAAACTCCAACGGAGTAAATTCTAATGTAATGGTATGGTCATAGTTGTATAAAAAAACTTGTTTCAAACTCCAACGGAGTAAATTCTAATCGTTGCTGATTTTATGTTTGTCACTGATGATAGCGGGTTTCAAACTCCAACGGAGTAAATTCTAATAGCAGAGCTTGAAGAGTGGCACTTAATCAAAGCTACCCGTTTCAAACTCCAACGGAGTAAATTCTAATAGTCCTTCAACTCTTAGAAGCGATATAGCTACTTAGTTTCAAACTCCAACGGAGTAAATTCTAATCAGTTGAATACTTCCTATATGACACAAAGCCAGCTAAGTTTCAAACTCCAACGGAGTAAATTCTAATTTTAAATCATAGTCAGATTTAACGATTTGCATTTTGTTTCAAACTCCAACGGAGTAAATTCTAATTGGTGCTGATTGTAAAGATGTTACTTTTTCTTATGTGTTTCAAACTCCAACGGAGTAAATTCTAATCTTGAAGCCAAAAGCGTGCCTGATTTGATAGCTTTTTGTTTCAAACTCCAACGGAGTAAATTCTAATTTTGCTGGATGAGTTATGAGATATTTTTTTATTTTTGTTTCAAACTCCAACGGAGTAAATTCTAATGAATTGTTAGTATTAATAATTTGATTACCACAATGTTTCAAACTCCAACGGAGTAAATTCTAATAGCACCAAAAAGCCTATTTTATAGGCATTCTAGTGCAAGAAGTCTATATTTTTTCGCCTTAAATTTGACTAAATTTTAGCCATGTGTAAATACGCAAAGCCCTAAATTTCAAGCTTTTTAAAATCTTAAAAAACGCTTTATTAAAATGCGATTTCACTCCCACCTAAAGCCCTCATAAGGCGCGTCCTCGCAGATGCACTTTTTAAGCTTATTTGCCTCGCGGCGGATCACCTGCCTCCACGTTAGCTCCCTGCCACCCACCGTGAGCGTCTCACAAAGGCGCGAGATCATCTTTAGCTCGATCTTTTGCACGGCGTCGTTGCTAAATTTTATCCTGCCAGCGTCCGTTTGGAAGTCATTTGCGGTGATCTCTTTTTTATTTAACATGTTAAAAATCAGCGTATCGCTCAAGATCGGCTTAAAAATCTCTGCAAGATCGAGGTGAAGGCTTAGCGCGCGGTAGTTTGGCTCGTGCAAAAAGCCGATGCGAGGATCTAGCTCGGTCTTGTAAATTTCGCTTAGGCAGATGTTGTAGATACGCGTATTTACGTAGCTTATGAAGCTGTTGATCTTATCAGCGGGCGGGCGCTTTGAGCGGACGGTAAATTTAAAGCTTCGCTGATCTGCGATGATCTCGTTCCACTTTTCGTAGTAGAGCTTTTGAAATGCACCCTCTACCGCCATGATAGCAGGCACACTAGTGGCGGCATCTAGTGCCTTTAAGTGTGGCTGCACGTCAAATTTCACGCCGTGTCTTTTGCAGTTTGCCGCGTCGTTTATGATGTGGGCTCTAGTGATCTCGCGCGCGATATATGCACGTTTGATCGGATCATCAAAAGAGCGGAGCTGGCACAGCAACACAAAGCCGCTTTTATTTACGGAGTTTGGCGTGTTTGGGTAGAAATTCCCGCGAAAACTCTGATACGGACTAAAGATGTGCAAAAGGATGTTATTGTCCGCCAAAAACGCGATGGTGTAGGTATCGATCTGTACCTTTGCCAGTATGTAAATTTCATCGATCGCATTTACCGGCAAAATTTTACTAGCGACAAGCGCACCCGTTTCGTCAAATTTTTCAAAGTAGATATTGTTATCTTGCCTATAAAGCCTGCCTGGACTAAGTATAAAGTGCGTCCTGTCGTTCTTTTGCATATTTGCTCCTTAGCTAAATACCGGGCTATTTTTATCTACGCCGATGACGATGCGCTCGGAGTATTTTAGCGAGTTAAATGTATATATGACGATGGAGTCTAGCTCGCTAGCGCACTCTTTTTGCAGCGTCTTGCTAAGCTTTTTAAAGTCGCTTTCGCGGATCTCGCCCTCATAGACTGAAAACTGCACGCGAGGCAGAAATTTCTCGACTGCTTTTCTGATGCGATTTGCGTTATTTCGCTCTTTTTGCTCGCGCCCTGCGATGTCGTAAAAAAGTATCACATACATCTTATCTCCTAAGCAGTGCAATAGTCGTGATATGCGCAGTTTTGGCAAAATTTACCCTGCGTAAATTTGGGCGGCTTTTCTAAATTTGCAAGTGCGCTTATCTCGCTTAAAATTTGCTCTACTAGAGCGAAATTTTCGCTGGTGTCCTCCACTAAAATCACTTTTTTACCGCTTATTAGTTTGCCTTTTACCTCTTTTAAATTTAAGCCAGTTTTTAAAAGATAGATGTAAAAAAGTAGCTGCATCTTGCCTGCAAGCTCGTTTTTTAGGCTTTTCTTATACTCTATGATGAGGTAGTGGCCGTGCTGCTTTGAGAGTTTGTCAAATTTAAGGTTGCCAAAGGCAAATTCTTGCAGATCTTGCTCTTTGATATCAGCCAAAGCCTTGCCCATTAGCACGTTTTCATCCTCTTGGTCCGCGTGGATCTGATGTGCGTAAAGCCACGCCTCGCGCTTACAGGTGATGTAGTAATTCACAAGTGTGCCAGTGATCTGATCTTTTGAGAACATTAGTCAAATACCTCGTCTGCTACCGTTAGCTCAGGCAAAAATCCGTCAAATTTATTATAAAAATCGCTAGGCGCTAAAACATATCTACCAAAAAGCTCTCTAGTATAAGACTTAATATCGCCAAGCATATTTTTGCCAACCGCAATGGTATATAGCGCTAGCTCTTTTTCAAGCTCTTTGATATTTGCCAAGATGATAAATTTATCTTTGCCTGAGGTCAAAAGCGCCTCTCGTTTTTCTAAAAATTCATTGAAATGACCATTGTATTGCTCTATAAAAAGCGATACTTTGTAGTCTTGTTTTGGCATGAAGTTGGCATTAAATTTATCAAATAACGTTTGAAATTTTAACTCTTTAGCAAGGCTTAGCAGATCTATGCTTGTCGTTTCGTCTTTGGTGCTCTGAAAATAACTCTCTAAAATTTGATAAATTTCGCTCTCTTTTATGGAGCGAGATAAAATTTCTTTTACCTTCTCTTCTTGTAGGTCTATATCGTGGTATGGAAATGTTTCGCCGTCTATGTAGTCAAAAACAACAACTTTTGCCGGCTTACTAGAAGTGGCGTTGCGATTTACCCTACCAGCTGCCTGGATGATGGCGCCAATGGGTGCAAATTCGCGAAACCCCACGTCAAAACTAAGATCAACCCCAGCCTCGATGAGCTGAGTGGCGACTAGAGTGATTTTCTCGCCGCTTTTAAGCTTCTCTTTTATCTCGTCTATTATTTGTATTCTATGAAGTGGGATCTGGTGCGTCGTCAAAAGATAGACGCCTTTTTTGCCACTGTTTTTTATGGTTTCATATAGTTTTTTAGCTTTTGAAATGGTATTTACGACGCAAAGTGCGCTTTCATCTTGATGTTTTAAAATTTTACTTACCAAATCATCAAGCCCTTTTATATCCGGCTCGTAGATGATCTCATATCTATCTTTTTCACGTTTATATAAAATAGGCTCCGAAAGCTCGGTAAAGCTCTCTAGCTCAGCTGCGATATGAGGCATAGTTGCTGACATGATTATAAAATGGATATTGTATCTTTTTGAAAATTCGTTAAAAGCAGCTGCGATGGATTTTAGCAGCACTCGCGGAATATTTTGTATCTCGTCTATGATGATGACGCTATCTCGCAGAGTTTCAAGCTTGAGATTGTCTTTATTGTGGTTTGAGAAAAAAGTAAAAAATAGCTGGTTAAAAGTCGTGACTATAAAATTTTCATGCCAGATGTCGGCTAAGAATACCTTTTGCATAAACTGCTCTTGTTCATCGTCGTTTTGGCTTTTATAGCTTGTTAGGTGATGATACTTTAAAACGTCTTGATCTGCTATGATCTTTTGATATTCGGTGTGTGTTTGATCTATGATAGAGGTAAAAGGTATAGCCGTTATAATGCGCCTTTTATTGCCGTTTCTAGCAATTTCTAGGGCTAAATTTAATGCCAAAAACGTTTTGCCGATACCTGTTGGTGCTTTTATGAGAAATGTTTTTTTGTCTTTGTTGGAGTTAAAATTTTTAAATATAATCTCTCTTGCTTTGTCTTTATAATCATCTTGCTTTTTGTCGGCTATTAAGCTCTTTATGCGGTCTATGTAATGATCTATCTTTTTGGCATTTAAAACGGCTAAATTTTGATAGCTTTCTGAAAAAATGGCTTCAAATTTATCAGCCAAAATGAGCCTTGAGTATCTTTTTTTAAAAATAAAAAAGCTCTCCAAACCATAATATTTTGATAGTTCATTTTCTAAGTCTAAAAAATAATCTACAAAATCGTAGATATCTATATCGATATCTAAATTTGCTCTTTGGGCTACCTCATCTATCTTTTTGAGCCTGTCTATTAATTTTGCTTTTGTGGAGCCTATGCTTGAGAGAAAGTAGTCTATATCCGGCAAATCAGAGTGGTGCTTTAAGATAGCAAAGAAATTTGCTAAGAAATTTATATCCTTGTTGGCTCTAGCAAAAAAGTATATAAAAGCGCTTTCTAGCGTGTGTGTAGTTTTTAGCTTTTGCCGTGCTTTTTCAAATTCATCTGCCGAGTTAAAATTTTTAGCGTCTAAATTTATATAGTCTTGAAATTTTTGTGAAATTTTAGCTAGATCGTGAAAAGATGCTGCTTCCTTGTGCTCATCGTCATCGAAGCTGTTGGCTGTATTTTTAATGTGCGAGTTGTATGGTTTTTGCGGATGTGAGTTAAAAACGTCTGAAATTTGCATCATACAAATATGCATCGATAAGTTTTTTGGGCGCAAATCACCTCGCAAACCTCTATATTTTTTGCTCTTATTTGGTCGTTTGAAACTATCAAATTTATGTGCGTTTTTGGAGATCTGTCGCTATCTAGGCTTTTGGCAAAGCAGATTGGCGAGTATAAAACATTTTCGTCAAAGCATATTTTTTGCGCCATACTTTGCGGCACAAACGAGTCAATACTTACCTCATCAAAATTTTTATTTACAAAATTTGCTATCTCCATAAACTCAAAATTGCCTGCAAATTCGCTATTGCCAAGATAAAAAGGAAATTTGGAAATTCTATTTTTTAGACTATCTATCGCTTCGTTTTCAAATTTAAATTTATCGATAAAAATCGTATATCTTGGATCGATTAACAATTCTCTGTTTATAGGTTTTTGTGGTGCTGAGCCGTCTCTTAGACCATTTGAAATCTTTTGCATATCTAAATTTTTAAGGCTATTTAGATGGGCTTTTGTTTTTTTGGTGTAGTCGTTTATGTAGTTTTGCGAAAAGGTTTTCTTTGAAATGGCGCCGTCCAAAACGACGCTATATCCAAAATCCATAAAATTTTCGTCGCCTAAATAATCATCCACGCCAAGCAGCGCCGCTAGCATACCGCCTACGGTAGTTTTTGGCGGTAGCAGCAAAGTGATATTTTGGCTTATAGAAAGCGGATCTCTAAAGCAAGCAAATTTACCCCAAATTTTAAATGCAAACATTATAGCTCTCTTGCGTCTATTTCTAGTCCTAGCTCTTTAAACTGATCCACATACCTCCTAAAAGAGTCATCGTAAAAGATCACAACCTTTTCTATCTTTTGGCTCATATTTTTTAGTGATCTAGTAAGGGCTTTAAAATTTAGCTCACACTCGTCAATGCTTCTGATCTGATCCGAGTCTGCGTTATCTAGCTTCACAAGCTCATCAAGCAAGCCTATCATATAAGCGTCTTTATAGATAACTCTTATAAGCATTCTTGGCTTTTGACCGACCTTGCTTCTTGTGTTTAGTAGCTTTGTGCCTTGCCACATCGAGTCAAGCATTTGTGCGACATCTTCTTCGCTAGTATTTAATTTGGTGGCATTTAGTGAATTTATAGTGCCATACATGGCAAATAAGCCATACGGTATGTAGTTGTCGGTTCTAAATGTTTTATTGCCGCTGCCGTCTTTGCCAAACGCACCGGTTCCTTGAGACATTATAGTTTCTGTCTCGTTTAGTGATTTAGCCCAAGAAAATTGCACTGCGCCTATGATTTGGATATTGCTTTTTGGCGCCACGCCTCCAAAAAGTCTATTATCTATGCAGCTTAAAAATGCCTTTTTGTCGTCTGCTTCACCTAAAATTTTCTTTACCTCGGCAAATCTAGTTTCTGCTGACTGCACCTGTTCGGCGTTATTTACAAAGATTGTTTGAGACTTTCTGTATTGCAGATCATCCCTGATGGTTCGCTTTACTCTTACGTCACTCACGATAGCTTTTCTATCGCTCTCATCGTATCTTGGCGCATTGTCGTTTAGCATATCTCCGTTAGGATTTGTCATCTTTGCGTCCCATAAAAACAAAATTTCACTATGTTTTGCTATCTCACTCATTATTTTCTCCTGATTGTTGATTATCCTTTTTAAATTTAACGTAGTCGTTCATACCTCGTATAAATGCAAATGAAATTTCATAGCGAGAAACGCTCTTGCTTTTTTCATTGCAAAAATGCGTAGTTATCAGCTGCGATAGATCGCTATTTGTTGCGCTGCCTAGCTTCAGTTTTCTTTCAAACTCATTTGCTTTATTAAAAATTTTCTTTAAATTTGGCGCTATTATTTTTTGATTTGAAAGCCACTTTTCAAATGTCTTATTTTCTTTAGAAATGTCTGAGGCAAAAGAGCTATTTATAATACTCTTTGAATAAGCACCTATCAAATAAGCACCTTTGATTAGATCATCTTTAAAATAATCTGACTGCTTTTCTAACAGCTCCTTAAAATAATCAGAAAAAAGCTTCATAATCACATCCTTATCGCGTTTATCTCTTGTAAAAACTCTAAAATTTTATTTTCATTTTTGACGATATTTTCAGGAAAGGCTATCCAGTCTTTGACGCCGTCCTTTATCTTTTTCTTGTTTTTGGTATCAAATTCTCTAAAATGTTCAAATCGTTTCAAAAGCTCAATATATTTTACTTTTGCATATCCAAGTAACAACCTTGCTAGAAAAATTTTCTCCTGCATGATTTTATTATCAAGTCCTTTGACTTTTGTAGCAGCAGCATATTTTTCAATAACGCCAAAATAATCTTTGAGATAGGCAAATTTGATATCATCATCTGTATCTTGAATTTGTTTTGAAGAGTCGGTGATATGCTGCTTTTGCATTAGTTTTACAACCTTTGCTATCCTGCTTGGCAAAACGTCTTCAAGCGTAGAAAATATCTTAACGGATAAATTTGTCTGATCAACCTCGGTGAATAAAATATCAAGCGTAAAGCTATTTATTTGGTCGTAATTTTCGATTTGCTTTCGCAATCTTCTCATAAAGCTCTCTTCTCTTTCGGATTCTTCTTGCATATTTTTTGCATTTTTAAGAAAGCTTATTAATCCTTTGAAAATTTCAGCATCGAAATTTGCCATAGAAGGGATGATTATGTACTCTAAGCCTTTGTAGTAAAATTTTAAGTTATTTATCGCAAACATCCAACCTTTTTTTATCGTCTTTGCGCTTTCTAGCGACATGGGTAGTTTGTTTATCTGCTGTATGCCGTAGCTATCATCATAATTATCCATGGTGAAAAATTTAATATCAGGATTGTATCCGCAAGCTATTTTTTCTTTTGTGACGACATCGGTTAGCTCTTTTAGAACTGGCTCATCTCTGCTGTTTTTAATATGAGGGCGAACGAATTCATTAAGATAGTTTTGCAAAACTTCAGGCATAAGCTCATAAAAACTCTTGCCATTTACAAGCAAAACCAAAAAATAATCATACTGCTTAAAATTTTTTAGCTCAAGCTCGTCATTTTCATAATTTTTAATGTATTCAAATACCAAGGCAGCAATACGCTTATTGTCTTCGTTTGCATAGACCATAACCGAATTTTGTAGTGTATGTGAGGTGGCTTTAAATTTCTTATATATATCTTTTTCGCCTTGATACTCAAAATTTGGATATAGATAGTATGAATTGCTCGTGCCGCCTATCTTTTTAGTAAAAAGCGTCTTTATATTATCTAGCGAGGCTCTAGATATCTTTGGCTTATCGACAAGTTTTAAATTTTCTATTTTAAAATCGATAGTTAAAACAATATGTTCGCTATCTTTAAAATTTGAATTTTTTATCATAGCGATAGTGTCGTCATCGCTTATTAAATTTCCGATCACATGTAACTTATGAGCAAGTCCCATTTTAAATTGACCTTAAAAATTTTTATTAATGCTAAGACAATATACCTTAAATATTCATGAAATTTATTTATCTTCCACTACTTCTAAAAATCCAAGTCCGCAGTTCATACATCCACTACCAACTCCCACATCAAGGATCAAATTTATAAGCTCTGACTTTGCTTTGATATGCCATTTTGCAGGCCAAGCTTTGACTGGCATATTGTTGTTACCGTAGTAAAAATATAAAGGCTTTTGTAAATTTTGCCAGAGCAAATTTAGCTCAAACTCGCCCTCGTATTTATACCCCATAAGTGTTTCAAATCTTTGAAGTGCGTTGGTTTTCATCATTTCAAGATGTCTAGAGTCTTGCGGCTCAAGATGCACTTTGTATCCCAAAAGCCCAACAACTGAGCACGCAACACATCCTTGAAAAGTAGCCTCATTTTGTGAAATTCTATGCTCCTTTACTGACACAGATGTATCAAGCAAACAAATGCCGCCAAGTTTTAATCCATCTTTTAGCACAGCAAAAGCGATCGTTTTTTCAAATTCTGGTACAAACGAGCTAAATCTTATCTCTAAACTTAAGCCATTTAATCTAAAATCAAAATTTGATCTTTTAAAATTTTTACCACTCTCTTTATGTGCGTATCCGTCATGTTCAGCCTTTGGCAAATAGCTATAAATATAGCCTTGTATGAGCTTGGATAAAGACTTTGCTATTTTTAAATTTTGAGTTGGAAGGCGTGAATTTATAATGATCATCCTTGCTCCTTATTTGTTGCTAAAATGGATTATAACTCAAAATTTTGTAAAAAATAGACAATTATATAAAATAAATCTTTTAGAATTTATTTTTTATTTTAAAATAATGTAGCTAAATAAAATCAAAGACTTATTTTAAAATTTAAATGCTCTTTTCTTGACATATAATAATGTTTTTTGTATAATCTCAATTCTTTTTTAAATAATCATGTCTTGCTAGCTCAGTCGGTAGAGCA
>NZ_ANNG01000034.1 GCF_000466685.1 Campylobacter concisus UNSWCS | reverse complement strand
ATACTCTTGCAAGCTTTTTACTTCAAGTGCTTTGCCAGTTTGAACTGTGCTTAGTGACTTGGCAGCTGCGAGTGCTGCACGGATCGTTGTGAAGTAAGGGATCTTAAATCTAAGCACATTTTGGCGGATCTTTTTGCCATCATCCACGCTTGATTTAGTATCGCTTGTATTTATAACAAGTGCTATGTCGCCGTTTTTTAGCCTATCTTCGACGTTTGGCCTGCCCTCGCTTATCTTATAGACGAACTCAGCCTCCACACCAGCTTCGGTTAAAATTTTATGCGTGCCACCAGTTGCGATGACGCTAAAGCCAAGCGCTATAAGATCTTTTGCAAGGTCTGGTGCGTAAGACTTGTCGCCGTCAGCTAGCGTTAAAAATACCCTGCCCTTGCTTGGCAAAGTGTTGCTCGCAGCGATCTGGCTCTTTGCAAATGAGCTTGCAAAGTCGTGGCTGATACCCATGACCTCGCCCGTACTCTTCATCTCAGGGCCAAGTATGAGATCGGCACCACTTAGCTTATTAAACGGCAACACGCACTCTTTTACGCAAACATGCGAGCTTACGCGAGGTTTTAGGATGTCGCCATCTTCATAAACAACTCTGTAATCATCATAAAATTTAAGCGCTTCACGTAAATTTCCCTGCCACATGACTCTTGTCGCCACCTTTGCCATAGGCACGCCAGTAGCCTTGCTCACAAATGGCACGGTCCTGCTCGCGCGAGGATTTACCTCGATCATATAAAGCTCGTTTTCATAGATAGCAAACTGGATATTCATAAGGCCGACAACGCCTAAATTTAGCGCGATATCTCTGGTTTGTTTCTCCACTTTTTTTATCATCTCATCGCTTAAACTCATCGGTGGCAATATGCAAGCTGAGTCGCCAGAGTGAATTCCAGCCTCCTCGATGTGCTCCATTATCGCACCTATATAGACCTCTTTGCCGTCACATATCGCGTCTACGTCGAGCTCTTTTGCGTCTTGTAAAAATTTATCAAGTAGCACTGGTGAGTGGTTGCTGACCTTTACCGCCTCGCTCATATACTCTTTTAGCTCGCTCTCGTTATGCACCCTTCTCATCGCCCTGCCGCCAAGGACGTAGCTTGGGCGAACAAGCACTGGATAGCCGATAGTCGCGGCCTTTTGCAAGGCTTCTTCTAGGATTGTAGCGGTGTCATTTTTAGGCTGAAGGACGCCTATTTTATTTATAAATTCGCTAAATTTCTTTCTATCCTCCGCCACGTCGATCACTCTTGCAGTTGTTCCAATAATCTTTGCGCCGATCACGCTTAGGCGTTTTGCAAATTTAAGCGGAGTTTGTCCGCCAAAATGCACGATCACGCCGTCTGGCTTTTCACGCTCGATGACTGATCTAACGTGCTCAAAATCGATCGGCTCAAAGTACAAAATATCGCTCGTGTCGTAGTCGGTTGAGACGGTTTCTGGATTGCAGTTATACATTATCGTTTTTACGCCAAGGTCTCTTAGGGCGTAGCTTGCATGCACGCAGCAGTAGTCAAACTCTATGCCCTGGCCGATCCTGTTTGGACCGCCGCCTATTATCATCACCTTTTTAGCCTCTTTTGCTAGCTCTTTTTTAGGAAATTTAGTGATATTTGTGGTTGAGTAAAGATACGGCGTTAGCGCTTTAAATTCGCCTGCGCAAGTATCGACCTCGTTGTATTCAAGCTCGATGCCAAGCTTCTGCCTAGCAAAATAGATATCATTTTGGCTAAGCTCAAGATCGTCTTTTTCATTTATAAGCACAGCTATCATCTTGTCTGAAAAGCCCATGCTTTTGGCCTCTCGCAGTAGCTCTTCATTATTTAAGATATCCATGTCGATCTTATCTTCAAATTTAACTATCTCATAAATTTGCCCCAAAAACCAAGGATCGATCTTGCTAAACTCATGCACCTCAGCCACACTAAAGCCATCTCTAAATGCCTGCGCTAGATATAAAATTCTTCTCTCATTTGCATTTCTGATGCCATAAATCAAAGCATTTCTCTCTAGGCTAAGGCTGTTAAATCCGCAAAGATCACGCTCTAGGCTACAAAGCGCCTTTTGGATACTCTCTTTAAATGTCCTGCCAATAGCCATGACCTCGCCAACTGACTTCATCGCAGTGCCTAGATATGGGTTTGATCCTGGAAATTTCTCAAATGTAAAGCGTGGGATCTTTGTCACAATATAATCAATCACCGGCTCAAAGCTAGCAGGTGTGCCTGTGATGTCGTTTTTGATCTCATCTAGACTAAAACCAACTGCAAGCAGTGTCGCAACCTTTGCGATAGGATAGCCAGTGGCCTTACTAGCAAGCGCTGAGCTGCGGCTAACGCGTGGGTTCATCTCGATAACGATCATGCGGCCCGTTTTTGGGTCTATGGCAAACTGCACGTTGCTGCCGCCCGTATCAACGCCGATCTCACGAAGTATGGCAAAGCTAGCGTCACGCATAGCCTGATACTCTTTATCTGTGAGCGTGAGTGCTGGTGCGACCGTGATGCTATCGCCTGTGTGAACGCCCATTGGGTCGAAATTTTCGATCGAGCAGACGATGATGCAGTTATCGTTGCGGTCACGGATAACCTCCATCTCATACTCTTTCCAACCAAGCAAGCTCTCTTCTATCAAAATTTCATGTATCGGACTTGCGTCAAGGCCGGTGTTGGCTAGCTCTTTAAACTCATCCATATTGTAAGCCACGCCGCTACCTGCGCCGCCAAGTGTGTAACTAGCTCTTATGATGAGCGGAAAGCCTATCTCATTTGCCGCATTTAGCGCGTCGTCCATGTTGTAGGCATATCTGCTCTCAGGCAGATCCATACCGATCTTTTGCATGGTCGCTTTAAAAATTTGTCTATCTTCGCCCTTTTTTATCGCTTCTGGGTTTGCACCAAGAAATTTAACATCCTTTAAAAGGCCACTCTCAAAGACCTCCATAGCAGCATTTAGCGCTACTTGTCCGCCCATCGTTGGCAAAATGGCGTCAATATTTTCTTTTTCGATGATCTTTAAAATGCTATCTTTTGTGATCGGCTCTATATACGTTGCGTCAGCGAAATTTGGATCAGTCATGATGGTGGCTGGGTTTGAGTTGATAAGCACTACGCGGTATCCAAGCTCTTTTAGCGTCTTGGCTGCTTGCGTGCCTGAGTAGTCAAATTCGCAGGCTTGACCGATGACGATAGGGCCTGAGCCGATTAGCAAAATGGTATTTATATCTGTTCTTTTTGGCATCATTTTTCCTTTGTTACAACGTATAGGTAGTTTGGTATGTTTAGCTTTGCATAGGGCTCTACTATCACGCTTTGATAGGAGCTCTCTTTTAAAATTTTACTCACGCGCCCTACTGGCACCCCACTAAAAAATATCCCGTCAAGCCCGCTCGTAAAGACCTCGTCGCCCTCTTTTGGGCTGAGCCATTGTGGGATAAATTTCACCATTATTTGGCCTTGATTTCCATGCGCTACGCCTGGAATTTTGTCGTTTCCTATATAGACTGCAAATATACTTTTTGGGTCATTTTGCAAGTAAGCTAGCGGCTTGCCGTCTTTTGCGATGACGATGCCAGCGCTGCTTCCTTGATAGATGAGCCCGTAAATTTTATTTGGGTCGTATCCTTCAAACTCGCTTATCCAAATTTTATTATAATCCCCGATATGCACGTAGCTAAGCCCTTTTACTAGCTTTACAGCTGGGGCGTAGGCAGTTGAGTTTTTATCTTTTAAAATTTGATTTAGCTCATTTGCAAATGTCGATAGAAGCGTAGCTGAGCGCTCTAGTTCTTTGTTTTGCGCTCTTAGTTTTTCTATCTCGCTAGCCTGCCTAAAATATTCGTTTATATAGTCTTTCACACTTTTGGCAAAATTGTCGTATGAATTTATAGCGTAGTTGCTAAATTTAATAGAGATGTTGCTTAAAATTTCGCCCTTAAACATCGAGGCGCCAGCAAGCAACGCTATAAAAACAAAAAGAACAATCTTACTCTTCATTTGTTAGCTGTTGTAAAAGTCCGATCTCTTGAAGTGCCTTGCCTGTGCCTCTAGCAACAGCAAGAAGCGGCTCATCAGCTACAAACACTGGAAGCTTAACGATATCAGACAAGAACTTGTCAAGCCCTCTAATAAGCGCTCCACCGCCAGTTAGCACGATACCAGTCTCGACGATATCGCCAGCAAGATCAGGCGGCATCATCTCAAGCACGGTTTTTAGCGCATCTGCGATCTCTTTTAGCGGTTCTCTCATCGCCTCCCTCACATCCTCGCTTGTTAGCTCAACCCTGCTTAAAAGACCGCTCACTTGGTCGCGTCCTTTTACCACTACGCTTAGCTCTTTTTCAAGCTGCACAGCAGAGCCTACAGCGATCTTTATCTCCTCGCCTGTTCTCTCGCCTATTAGTAAGTTGTATTTTTCTTTTATGTAATTAACTATGCTGCTATCTATCTTGTCACCAGCTGTGCGGATAGATTTTGATATTACCAGACCGCCAAGTGAGACGACACCGATCTCAGTCGTGCCACCGCCGATATCAACTACAAGGTTGCCTTGTGGTTCGCGAACTGGTAAATTTGCTCCGATAGCC
>NZ_ANNG01000033.1 GCF_000466685.1 Campylobacter concisus UNSWCS | reverse complement strand
GATAAACGCACTTGGTAGCTACCCCTTAAATTTAGAGCAGAACATAAAGGTATCAACCAAAGTTGCCACCAAACAAACAAGCTCAGAGGTTTTAGGCTACAAGGTAGATAAAGATGGCTACTTTACAGATGAGTTTAATAAACAAGCTGGCATACCAAGTGATTATAAAATTCACTCAAGCACGCTGGAGTCGTTAGTAAGGATAGAGACGCAGTCTGACTATATGCAAAGGACTTTTGATAGCATCGATATACTAAAAACCGTAAATAATGCCTATAAAATTCTCTCCCAAGTAGTTGGCGAAGACACACTAAACTCAAAAGATAGCTTTAGCTTAGATGAGATAAGAAATTTCCCTCAAGGCT
>NZ_ANNG01000032.1 GCF_000466685.1 Campylobacter concisus UNSWCS | reverse complement strand
AACTTTGGTTGATACCTTTATGTTCTGCTCTAAATTTAAGGGGTAGCTACCAAGTGCGTTTATCATCTAATATCCTTTTAGCTTCATACCAAAGATATCGTCTTTTTTGTAAAAAGATTTATTTTTCCAAGGCTTTTTAGTATGCATAAATTTACTCCTAAACTCTCGTATCCACCTTTTTATAAAGCCTATCTTTACTAGATATGTCTTTAAATTTAAGGTCATTTTCAAGGTAAGTAATGTTGTAAATTTCTTTGGTGGTGATACTTTTACCGTTTTCAAGCCCGATTAGGAATTTACTTGTAAATTTATCAGAGAGGTTTTTAACATCAGTATCACGTTCAAGGCCAAAGATAGCATACTCCATATCTAGTTTACGCTCTTTTGCTCTTTTAGCTGTGCTCTTTAACGCCATTAAGTAGCTACTGTTTGCATACATCTTAAAAAGCTGACATTTGAAGTGAAAATTTGCACCGCGTTTGAAGCCTTTTGGCACGCTTATTTTAGACCAATCATCAAAATTAAGATAACGTCATGCGAACTTTTTTATTAGCTAAACCACAAGTTAGATAAGAAGCATATACCTTTAACA
>NZ_ANNG01000031.1 GCF_000466685.1 Campylobacter concisus UNSWCS | reverse complement strand
TCGGCATAGGGATTTTTTTATTTTATAAATTTGTTGTTAAATGCCGTATTTTTTGGGTTTGTGGCGGACAGAGAGGGATTTGAACCCTCGAGCCCCGATTAAGAGCTGCACCCTTAGCAGGGGTGTGGTTTCAGCCGCTCACCCATCTGTCCGTGTCCATGAAAAAAGTTTATGAAAAAGAAATGGTGGTTAGAGGCAGAATCGAACTGCCGACACGCAGATTTTCAGTCTGCTGCTCTACCGACTGAGCTATCCAACCACGTTGATAAAAGAAATTGGATTATACATTTTAAATATTTAAACTAAGTTTAAAAATCCAAAAAATGCTTTATTTTTAAAATTAGGCTATAAATTTATAGCCTAATAACGTTAAATTTAATGCAAATCTACCACACTTACATCTTTATCTATCTCGATAAAAAATGTTTGTGCGCTTGCTCCGCTACCATATACGCCTTTATAGACTTGATTTACAGCGTGACCACTTGCATCAACTGCTACTTTGTTATATTCATCTCCGATAACGCTATGTTTTGAATTTAGCATTGTTACTTCACTATCTGTTGCTTGTGTAAAGGTAGTTCCTTTGCCTTTTAGGGCTACTATGTCATCGCTGTCGCCAAAGATTTTTAGCACTGTGTTGATATTTTCTGTGCCAGCTTTGCCTGTTATCTTTGTAACCCTTGAGTCGACTATGTCAAGAACGCTTTTGGCGTCTAGTCCTATGGAGACCGCTTGGTCGCTCGTGCCTAGCTGTATGCGCTCAAAGCTCTCTATCTTTTTATCAAGATCACTAACCTTGCTAAGATCGATATCATCAACAAAGATGAGAGTATCTATGCCGCCTTTACCATCCATTGGCTTGCCATTATAGACAAAGGCATCGTTTAGGTTGCTTCCTACGGTCTCTGTTGCGTCATGTTTTAACTGCACAATGTTATTAAAATCGTTTGTATCATCTCCGTAGTATTTGCCATCTCTTTGGATGATCTTGTGAAATTTATTTGCTTCATGATCTATAAAGCCATTTTGCTCTAGTGCTTTTACATAGTTATCGCTAAAAAGATGTGTGCCACTGCCAGCAGAGCCTATGATCTTATAGTTAGCGTCGCTCTCTCCAGCCTTTTTTATAGCAACATCTAAATTTACATCTCTATCATCATCAACATATTGGATGTTTATTTTATGAAAGCCTTTTTCTAGGGTGAAATTTTGACTTTTATTGCGATCACCAGCCCATGTATTATTTTTAAAACCTTGACCTGCTATATCTATACTAAAAGCTGATTCATATTGACTAGCTTTTATAGTGTATGTTCCAGTCTCTTTTATATATATCCAACCCTGCATTCTCATTATGAGATCGGTTCCTACTGGCTCTGCTTCTAGTAGCATGTAGTTTCCAGTGTGATTTACATTATATCTTGTATTATTGTGATCGGTGTCGCTTGCGTTTGGTGAGTGACCTACTCTTGCCATATCTTTCATATTTAGCTCGCCTACTTTTGGTCTCGTTTCTGATAATTGCCAGTCCTGACCTGATCTAAATGTCACTTCATTAAAAGTTGTGGTAGCACTTACGTTTGTCCAGTCAGCCCATTCACTATAGTGATTTTTTACATGAAGTCCCCAGCCACCAATGTAAGTTGGATTGTCTCCGCCTCTTATCCAGCCTTTGCTCCTACAATAGTTGTTAAAATCTTTATTTGCACAGTCATAAAACCACATATCCACATCAAGGCCGCTGTTTGAGATCATTGAGACGGTTTGGACTGACATATTACCAGCGTCATCTAGCCTTTTGACGATGAAATTTTTACTACCGCTGGTTAGTGTAGTTAGAAATTCGCCTTCATATTTTAGGTCAGTTAGTGGCAAAATTTGTTTAGATGAGTTATTTACATCAACGACATCTACCTTTATAGATGTCTTGTCTTCTGCTCTGTTTGGCGCGTCTGCCTCGCCGCCAAAGGTTACTTTGTAGCTTTGACCTGAGCCAGACTTTGAGCCACCAAAGCTTGGCTCTTTTAGTCCATCTGGCGTCGCATCAAGATCAACTGCGATGGTTAAATTTTCACTGCGTTTTTCTACGCCATTTTTATCTACATAGGTAGCGTCTATGATGTGGTGCGCCCTATCTAGCTTTACACCAGCTGCTTCAAAGTCAGCTACTACGACATTATCTTTGATATTTGCGTAAAAGCTACTTTTTACAACGCCAGCTTCGTCTTTTACCTCAATGAGCACCTTGCCACCATCTCCGCCTGTGGCTATGTCTGTATCTTTTTGCGCGATACCAAATTTGATCATCGGACTTTCGTCGTTTGTAAGAGCGATCTTGTAGTTTATGCGCTCGTTAAATGTATCGTCAAATTTACTTGTTGAGATGATGTGCTCGAAGTCTTTTTCGAGTAGGTATTTGGCTGGGTTGCTCGCTCCGCCATCTACTGAGGTAACTAGCTTAACGTCATCCACATAGTCAAGAATGCCAAATTTAAACAATCTACCACTAGAAGAGCCAGTGAAAATTTTGGTGCCATCTCTTACAAGGTCTATATCAACAAGGGTTGGCTTGCTGGTATTTACTGGCACATCTTTGAGCAAGAAACGACTGCCATTTACTAGCTGAACATCTGTTGGATCATCTTTATTTACTACTTTGATGTATTCGTCTGTAAGTGTTTTGGTTTTGGCTTCATACTCGATGTCTGGGTCTGGCTTTTTCTCGTATGTGGTGAGAGTTTCTCCTGGTTTTGCCTCTTTTATGATGTAGGTTTTTATCTCTTGTTTATTTGTATTTGGATTTAGCACGGAGACTTTTAGCTCGTCGCCTACTTTGGCTGTGCTTGGGATAGAGGCTAGGACGTCTGAACCTGTGATGGTGACGCCGTTTGTGCCGTCTATCAGCCCGTCGCCATCTATATCTTTTATAAATTTAGCCTTTGGCTTGTCGTCAAATACTATAAACTGGCTGTCAGTTGCGCCTTCGTTGCCAAATTCGTCTATGACTGTTGTGTCTATGCTGGTTTTTGCGCCATTTTTGATAGGAACGTTGATCTTAAATTTCCCACTGCTTGCGTCTATCTCGTTGCCATCAGGTGCTATGACCTTGCCATTTTCGCCGATGGTAAATTCTTTTGTTTCTATCTTTCCATCTGGGTTTGTTATGGCTACTCTTATCTTTTCGTTTGGTTTGCTTTGAGTTGGGATACTTATGGCTACTTCAGTTTTGTCGCTATCGTTGCCGTAGCCATTTTCAAATGTATCAAGCTTGTTGTCGCTCTTGCCATCTACATTTGGGAGGTTTTTGCTAAATTCTATCTTGGCTGATCTTGTAGGTGGTGTGATGTCAGTAGCTGCGGTATTTTCGTTGGATTCTACTGTGCCATCGTTTTTGGTGATTTCAGTTTTTATAGTGGCATTTGTGCCCTCGCTGATAGGTATCTTTACGCCTGGGACTACAAATTTACCATTTTGGATAGGTATAGGTGTATGGCTTGGATCATTTGGGTCATAGACGCTTTTTTTATCAGGGCTTAGGATAAATTCTTTTGGCGTTGGTGTGCCACTGCCTGTATCTATGGTGACTTTTACCCTCTCACCTGGCTTCATAGTGTTTGGTAGATGGATATCTACGCTTGATTCGCTATTTTTTAGCTCGGATTTGCTGATAACGCCGTCGTTATTGGTATCAGCGCTTAGTGTCGCTTCGGCTTTGTTGCTTATGGTATTTGGCTTTTGCTTGATCACGCCTTCGTTGCCAAAGCGGTCTATAAACTGAGTTTTGATCACAGTGCCTGGCGTGATAGTGGCACCATTTGGCACGTCAAATTCCATAGCGCCTTTGCCATTTGGTTTTAGTGGATAGACATTGCCAGCTTCGTCGGTGGCAGTGTTGTTTGCTTTGTTTATGGTGTAAATTTTAGTAACCGTGTCGCCGTTTGCGTCTGTGACTATAGACTTGATCTTGTCGCCACTTTTCATATCGTCAGGCACTAGAAATTTCACATCAGTTTTTACAGAGTCCTCTCCTACGCCCATTTCGGTAGCGTCTATCACGCCATCGCCATTTTTGTCTATGCTAAGTGTCGCGCTTACTTTTGATGCTGGTGGGACGTCATTTGTCTCAATCTTTAAATTTGAACCACTTTCGTGTCCGTTTTTATCAACTAAATTTACAGCGATATCTATAGGCTTGCCATTTGGGATCTCGACATCTGGGATCTTTGCTTTGCCATTAGCAAGTGGCACTGAGATGAAGGTAGGTGCTGTTGGGGTTGAGGTGGGTGCTGGCACTGGCGATCCGTTATCATCTACTTGAACGAGTTCGCTACTTGTAAGATCGATCTTATATTTTAGAGTTTGCGAGCCACTTTTTATCTTGATGATGTCGCCATCTTTTGCAGCTGGTGGCAAAGTGACAACCACAGGAGTGTAAAATTTGTTCCAGTGTTTTGTCGTTTCAGGTGAAGCTAAAATTTCGTTTTTATCTAAAAGACCATCTTTGTTTGTGTCAGCTTCGAGGAAAAATTTAGGGACATTATCGATAAATGGCACACTTGGTTTTGTAGCTTGTGCTGGCGCACCTTTTATGGTTGAGACTGGGGCGTTAAAAAACTTTTCAGAATTTATGATCTCACGTAGTGCGTGCTTTACGTTATCAAAGATATTTGTATAGTGACCGCTTTTGCTAAAACCTGCGTTATTTAGCGATGCTTGACTAGATAAATTTGATCCGCCGTGGTGAATGTTGCTCTCATGTTCGCTATCTTCGTGTTTTGCATCTTTTTCATCTTTTTGTAAGCCAGGGATGACGAGCTCGCCGTTTTGCTCTGCAAAGACGTTTGTTGTCCTAAAAGTAGAGTTAAAGCCGATATTTGCGACCTCTCCATCATCAAAAACGATCCTTACTTTGGCATCGACAGCTGTTTTTATGATATCGCCTAAAAATATCTCATCGCCTTTGCGAAGCACTCTTGTGCTCCCATCTGGTGAGATGGCTATGACTTCGCCTACTATTTGTTTAACGATGGCTATTTTTAAGGCTACGATATGCACTTTATCCCTTTGTGATATTTTCAAATTTATTTTAAATCGACAAATTTCATTAAAAGTTTATAGTTTTAAGATTAATTATTTTATTTAAGTTTTATATAAAGGCTTTGATATATTTATAATTGATTAAATTTAGCTTTATTTGCCTTGTTTTAGGCAATTTATAGATATTGTTTAGAGTAAATTTTATTTTAGTATATGATAAAAATTATTATCTATAAAGCATTATTTCTAGTGATGTTTATGAAATTTAAGCTAAATGGCACAAAAAAGCGGATTTTAGAGCATAAAGTTTAAATTTTATGATTTTAGCTTAAATGTTCATTAAGTTAAGAAGTAGCAAAAATTTCTTTAAATTTAAAAGATCTAATGCACCAAATTTACTACACTTACATCTTTGTCTATCTCGATAAAAAATGTTTGTGCGCCAGCTCCGCTACCATATACGCCTTTATAGACTTGATTTAGCGCATGTCCGCTACCATCAATCGCCACTTGGTTGTGTGTATCACCTGAAGCGCTATGCTTTAAATTTAGTGCCGCCACTTCGCTATCTGTTGCTTGCGTAAAAATAGTGCCTTTACCCTCTAGCGCTACTTTGTCGTTATTGTCGCCTTTGATCTTTAGCACGGTATTTACGCTTTTTAAGCCACCATCTGTTACTTGTGAGTCTATGATATCAAGCACGCTTTTGGCGTCTAGTCCTATGGAGACCGCCTGAGCGCTCTTGCTACCAAGCTGTAAAATTTCAAAGCTCTTTAGTTTATCATTTAGATCATCTACTCTACTAAGATCGATGTTTTCAGTAAAGATGAGCGTATCAACACCGCCTTTTGCGTCTATCTTGTTGCTTTCGTAGGTAAAAGTATTGTTTTGATCATCTCCCTCGTGAGTGATCTTGATATTTTTATCTATCTCAACGAAAAATGTTTTTGTGCTAGTTCCATCAGTGTACGTGCCTTTGTAGACTTGATTTACCGCGTGATCCATGCCATGTATCGTTGCATTTGCACTTGCGTTATAAGTGACATTGCTATGGTTAGGATAGGTTTTGCTGCCGCTATTATCTGTGACTTCAACTTTGTTAAATTCATCGCCCGCAACTTGACTGTGCTTCCAGTTTAGCATCGTTACTTCCTCATCGGTTGCTTTTGAGAAGCTTCCTATGAGTTTTACTGCATCACTTTCGTCGCCTGTTATTTTTAAGACTGTATTTATGCTTTTTGTGCCTTGTATCTCTTTTTTCGTGCCGCTTGTTTCGATAGTTGTGGCGGTCTCTTTTGAACCTACGATGTCAATTATGTTTTTTGAATTTAGAGCGAGTGCAACCGCTTCATTATCCTTACCTAGTTGCACCCTCTCAAAGCTTTTTAGCTTATCTTTTACATCTATATTGCTAAGGTCGGTATTTGCTGTAAAGATGAGCGTATCTACTCCATCTTTTGCATCTATAGGTTTGGCAGCATTATATGTAAAGGTATCGTCGTAGTTGCGCTCTTGCGCTACGATCTTGACATTTTTGTCTATCTCAATAAAAAATGTCTTTAACTCGCCATCTTTTACGTATGTGCCTTTATAGACGTGATTTACTGCATGCCCATGTGTATCTATTTCTACTTTGTTATAGCTATCCCCTATGGCTTTGCTATGCTTCCAGTTTAGTAAAGTTACCTCTTCTTTCGTTGCTAATTCAAATTTATTAACTCCAGAATTTATAAGCTTTACTATATCTCCATCCTTGCCTGCTATCTTTAAAACTGTATTTACACTCTCTGTTCCAGGTATAGTTCTTAAGGTTGAGTATTCGCCCTCTGTTATCTTTGTCATTTTTGAGTCTATGATGTCAAGAACGCTCTTTGCGTTTAATGCGATTGAAACGTTTTGGCTCTCTGTGCCTAGTTGCAGGCGTTCAAAGCTTTTTAGTTTATCCTTTAGATTATTTACTTCACTAAGGTCTATATCTTCAACAAATATCAGCTTATCAACGCCACCTTTTGCGTCTATATTCTTGCCGTTATAGATAAAGACATCGTTTAGGTTGCTACCTTCAAGAGCGTCTGTGTTGTGTTTTAGATGTATTACTTTATTGAAATCATCCGCATCATCACCAAAATATTTTGCTGGCTTGCTTGTATCTTTTTCTTGATTTACTAAACTTCTATATCCTTTTTTACCAGCTATAAGACCATCTTTTTCATCGCTAACATATCCTTTATCATGTAGGGCTTTTACATAGCTATCACTAAAAAGGTGCGTGCCGCTTCCTTGTGAGCCTATGATTTTATAGTCGCTAGGGTTTTGTGAGCTTTTCTTTATCATTATGTCTAATAATGTGTCTTTTGTTCTATCGACATAATCAACCTCTATCCTATAAAATCCTTTTTTTAGATTATAAGGATGAGTTTGTCCATGAGGACCATTATCTCCTGAACCAAACCAATACGCCCACTTTCCAAAGCTTTCATCTGCTATTTTTACATCTACCATATCTTGAAAGTGCTTTGCTGCTATATTGTATTGACCATCTTCTTTTATATATATCCAACCTTTCATTTTCATAATCAGATCAGTTCCTACAGGCTCTGCCTCTTCAAGGACGTAGTTTCCTGTTTTGTTTAGGTTGTAATGCGCCCCAGTGTGATCGGTATCCTTTGCATCTGGAGAGTGACCCACTTTTGCCATATCGTCCATATTTAGCTCTTCTTTGTGAGGTCTTGTTGAGCTTAATTCCCAGTCTTTACCTCCCTGAAAAGAAAGCTCATTATAAGTAGTAGTTGCACTAACGCCAGCCCACTCCATCCACTGTGTATAGTGGTTAGCTACGTGGTATCCATATCCTGCTTTGTTGTCGTTAAGATCCTTTCTATCATAGATTGGTCCATAAGGATGTTGTATATGGGTTGTTACTTCTGGATATATATCCATAAATTCTCTATTTGTGCAGTCAAAAAACCACATATCAACATCAAGGCCTTTGTTTGCCACCATAGTTACGGTTTGAACGGCTAAATTTCCCGCATCATCTAGTCTTTCTACTATGTAGTTTTTGCTGCCAGTATTTTGTGCTACGTTAAAGCTTCCAGAGTAGCTTAAATTTCTATCAAGTGTCAGTGTCGTCTTCTCAGATGTCTCAGCGTCTATGACCTCTACATCTTTTGATTTTTCATCGTGTGGGTTGTTTGCAGCTTCGCCTTTGCCGCTAAAATTTATAGCGTAGTTGCCAGAGCCGTTTTTTATATTGTCAAAGTCAGATTCTATTAGCTTATCAGGCTTTGAGTCAAGATCGACTGTGATAGTTAGGTTATCATCTCTTTGAGGCACGCCGTCAGTTCCCACATAGGTGGCGTCTATGATATGGTGCGTTCTATCTAGCTTTTTGCCAGCTTTTTCAAAGTCTGCTATGACGGTGTTATTCTCGATCTTGGCTATAAAGCTATCACTTATATTTCCGTTTTCATCTTTTATCTCGATTAGTACGTAGCCTTTGCCGTCACTTGTGGTATCGGGCTTATTTATACCAAATTTAATGTATGGCTGTTCGTCATTTGTAAGAGCGATGTTGTAGTTTATCTTTTGGGTCGAATTTGACTCATACTGGCTTGTCGAGATGATGTGCTCGTAGTCCTCTTCGTTTAGGTATTTTGCGGAGTGGATATCAGCATTATCTATCTTTGTAACAAGCTTTATATCGTCTATATAATCAAGCACGCCAAAGGCAAATAGCCTGCCGCTTGATGTGCCAGAGATGGCGCTTCCATCATCTTTTATAAGGGTCGCATCGACTAAGGTTGGGCGCTTGCTACTTACCGTCACGTCTGGTATGGTGATAGCGCCGTCACTTATCACTTTTATATCGCTTGGGTCTTTTTTGTTTATCATATGCACGCCATCATCATCTAGGATGTAGCTCACGGTTGATTGTTTGTTGGTAAGCGGGTTTAGGATACTTATCTTTAGCTCATCTTTTGGCACTGCGCTACTTGGGAGATAGACCTTTACATCAGAGGTCGTTATGGTTCCAGTGGTGTCATCTATGAGCCCATCTCCGTCAGCGTCTTTGATAAATTTCGCCACTGGGCTGTCGCTAAATTTTATCTCGTTTGTGTCGCTCTCGCCTTTGTTGCCAGCCTTGTCCATCATGGTCGTCGTTATGCTTGTGGTTTTGCCATGCTCTATTGGCACTGTGATCTTAAATTTACCATCATTTAGTGGCACTTCATTGTGATCAGGGGCGATTATCTTGCCATTAGTATATGTGTAAATTTTGTGCGTTTTGCTGCCGTCTGGGTTGGTGACATCGATGGCTATCTTATCGCCTTCTTTTATGATGCTTGGAATTTTGATGTAGGCATCTGTTTTAGTTGGGTCGCCAGTATCGTATCTATTTTCTGAAGTATCAAGCCTTCCATCAGGTTTTCCATCTGATCCTGGCTTATCGTCTGCAAAGCTTATCTTGGCTGATTTTGGAGGTGGAGCTACTACGACGCTTGGGGTGGTTTGGTTGCTTGTGCCATTTGGTTTTGGCGTGTCATGCTCGTCATTAACCGTTGTGTTTATAGATACACTTGAGCCAGGTGTCACTGGCACGCTTACGCCCGGCACTTCAAATTTACCATTAACTATTGGTATAAATACGTTTGGGTGATTTTTATCATAAACGCTTGTGCCATCGTCGCTTACGACAAATTCTTTTGGCGAGCCACCTATGTTTATAGTGACGCTCTCTTTTGGTTTTATAGTGCGAGGTAAATTTATCTCAACCTTTGAAGTACCGTCACCTATCTCGTCGCTACTTATTAGCCCATCGCCGTTTTTATCAGCTGTTAGCGTCACTTTGACGGTGTCACTTACATTGCTGCTTGGTGTAGTACTTGTGGCTGAGACGTTGCCAAATTTATCAACTACGCCAGTTTCTATGCTGCTTCCTGCTGTGATGTTTGCGATATTTGGCACGCTAAAGCTAACCGCGCCATTTTCATCGGTCGTAAATGTATAGGTATTGCCATCCTCGTCAGTAGCCGTGCCATTTTCTTTATCTAGCGTAAATTTCTTCTCTACTAGTAGTTTGCCTGGTTCATTTAGCTTAAACGTGATCTTATCTCCAGTGCTAAGCTCGTCAGGCACTATAAATTTCATGCCACTAGTTTGCGTGCCACTGCCATATCCTAGCTCGGTCGCGTCTATCACGCCGTCGCCATTTTTATCAAGATCAAGCGTGGCTGTCACTTTTGAGATAGCTGGCGTGTCGTTTAGCTCATAAGTAGTTGGCGGCGCGGTAAATGTCCTGCCTCCAGTGGTGTATGAGCTTGTCACAGTCGTTTTGCCATGGTTTAAAATTTCAACCCCAGTGATCTCTGCTTTGCCATTTACGATAGGTATAGGAGGCGCTCCAGTGGGCGTGCCGGTGCTATCAACTGGGATTAGCTCGTTTGTTATCGTATTTACTTTGTAGTTGCTAGTTTTGCCACCACCTTTCATATTTGTCTTTATCGTGATGATGTCACCATTTTTAGCAACTTCTGGGATATGGGCGTCTATGCTTGTGATGATCTTTTTGCCATCAGGAGTTTTTGGTAGCGAGTTTAGCTGAGCTCCTCCTAAAAAGCCTTTTTTCTCGCCAGTATCGCTTGTGAGGTTAAAATTTAGCACGATGTTTGGCTCTGGTTGTGAGTTTATAGTGCTTTTAGCACTATAAAATGCCCCTTTTATAGTCCCACCAACTGGCCATTTGACCTCGTCGTGCCTCGCTTCAAGAGCGCGCAAACCAGTGTAGAAGTCGTAGATATTTGAGTAGTGGCCACCTAGTTCAAATTTGATGCCACCACTGCTAGCAGAGGCGAAATAGTGCGGTGATGAGCTGTGAGAAGATGGCTCTTGATGGGAGATTTGATCATCGTCATTTGCGTGTTCTTTGTGATTTTCAAGGATGTTTGCGTTTTTTGGGATGACTAGCTCGCCTTTATGCTCAGCAAAGACATTTATTGTGTGAAATACCGAGCTAAAGCCGACATAAGCCTTTTCGCCGTCATCAAAAACAATGGTAAGGTTCGAGTTTTCGCTCGTTTTTATATCATCACCAAGGTAAATTTCATCGCCTTTGTGCAGCACCCTCATAGTGCCGTCCCTACTTATGGCGATGGCTTCACCCTTGATCTTTTTGATAACGCCGATCCTTATGGCGTCAAAATTTGGCATTTCTTCATCCCTGTAAAATGTGTGTATTGTAATATCGGAAAAATTTACTAAATTTTTATATAAGAAAAAATAAATTTTTATCTAAACTAAAAAAATAACAAGAGTGATTTTTTTAAAAGCTATCAAAGAGCCCTTATGAACTCTTTAAATTTATCTCCTCGTTCGGCGTAGCTCTTAAACTGGTCAAGGCTCGCAGCTGCTGGGCTTAGAAGCGCTATCTCGCCACTTTTAAGCTCTTTGCTTATCTCATTTACAGCGTTTTGCAAAAAGTCGCATTTTAGGGCAGGCACGTTAAATTTAGCAGCTAAATTCATAAGCTTGTCGCTGTTTGAGCCGATGGCGTAAATTTTAACCTTAAGATCCTTTAAAATCTCAAATAGCTCATCCATGCTAACGCCCTTGTCGTCGCCACCTAAGATTAGGTGCATGAAGTGATCTTCGTAGCGTTTCACGGCTTGAATGCTAGCATCTATGTTTGTCGCTTTTGTGTCATTTACCCAGGTTCGACCCATCTTATCAGTAAATTCTTCAAGCTTGTTTGCCTCGATAACAAAGGTGTTTAAAAGCCCCACATCGCAGCGGTCAAATAAAATTTTCTCCACCGCCAGTGCTAGCAGTGCGTCAAGCAAAAATGGCGTTTTAAAGGCTATATCGCCTAAATTTACACCACAAAATTTAGCCAAGTCGCTCTCATCTTTATAGGCGATCACTTTGGCCTTTGTAGGCGTTTTAGCGTAAATTTCAGGCACGATCGCCACGCTAGTTTCACTCATGCTAGCAAGCGGCTTAAGCTTTGCCTTTTCGTATTCGCTCATGTTGCCATGCCAGCTTAGATGATCTGGAGTGATCGGCAAAAGCACGTAGATGCCAGGTGTTGCGCGGTTTGTGTAGTGCAGGGTAAATGAGCTGGTCTCAAGTATCCAAATTTTAGCGTGCGGGTCTAAATTTGCTAGTGCGATGCCGACGTTTCCGCCCATGACTGAGCCTTTGCTCTCTAGTAGGTGCTGCATCATCTTTGTGGTCGTCGTCTTGCCGTTTGTGCCGCTTATCCAGACGTTAAATGGCAGATGCGCCTTGTAAATTTCATAAAAATAGTCATATTCGCTGATTAAATTCTTAGCTTTTTTGATAAGCTCGTGGTGAGGCGGGATGCCTGGGCTTGGTATCTCTAGGCCGCTTTTTGCTGGGTCAAATTCGCTAACTGGTAAAAGAGCGTTGCCAAACTCATCCTTAGAAATTTCGCTAAATTTATCATCGTAGATGTCCCAAAGTCCGTTATTTACGAAGTTTTTAGCGATCGCCTTTGTCGTGCCACCATAGCCAAATAGTGATTTTCTCATGCTTTTATCCTCTTTTTTTGCCCCATAAAATTTCTATTATCTCGTTAGCGCTAAGCTCACGCATCACGCCCTCTATCTCGCGGCGCTCAAAGAGCTCAAAGCTAAATGTTTTGGCAAAATTTAGCTTCAAAAACTCTGCAAAATAAGCGCCTTTGCAAGCAAATGTTACTCTTACATAAAATGCCTCTAAAAAATCATCATCAAATTCAGGCACAGGCGCCAACATGCGCTCCACGATCTCGCTAAGCTCGTCTTTTGTTATATCTGGCACCACTTTTGGCTCTGGTAAAGCGATATCAAAGGCTAGATTTTCAGCGCCTTCAGCCTCCCACCACTCATGCAGGCTCAATTTACTCATATCCTTGCCACTTATCTTAGCTAGACGCTGCTCTACCTTGCGGTACTCTTCGCCGTCCTCATCGCCAAATTCGTCGCAATAGTCGGTATAGGCTAAAATTTGCTCCAAAATTTCATCATACTTTTTTCTAGCACTCTCAAAGTCAGGCTCTATCTGCGCTCGCATGATCTACCTGATCTTTAGCGCGGTTAGTGCGATCAAATTTGCTAAAAGCGCGATGATCCAAAAGCGCACGATGATCTTATTTTCCGCCCAGCCCTTTATCTCAAAATGGTGATGTATAGGCGCCATTAAGAAAATTCTGCGTTTAAAAATTTTAAAGCTACCCACCTGCAAGATGACGCTTAGCGTCTCAACGACAAAGATGAGGCCGATGATGATGAGCAAAATTTCGTTTTTGGTCGCAACGCCCATAAAGCCGATATATGCGCCAACGCTTAGGCTACCGCTATCACCCATAAAGACCTCGGCCGGATGGCAGTTAAACCACAAAAAGCCCATGAGTGAGCCAATTAGCGCAGAGGCTACGACGACGCTCTCACCAACGCCTGTGATCTTTGGTAAAAGTAGGTACGAGCTAAAGACAGCGTGGCCGCAGATGTAGGCAAAAACGCCAAGAGTTAGAAGCGAAAATATCGATGGTACGGCGGCAAGTCCGTCAAGTCCGTCTGTTAAATTTACCGCATTTGAGGCTGCGACGATGACTAGCGTCCAAAAGAAAATGGCAAAAATTTTCATGTCAAAGATCGGCTGCTTGTAAAATGGCAGGTAAAACTCGGTGTTTAGCTCTTTGCTGATGTATAAAAAGGCTGCTAGTAAAAAGGCGATGAAAAACTGAAAAAAGAGCTTTGCCTTTGGGCTTAGACCAGCGTGGTTTTTCGCACCTAAAATTTTGCTGTAGTCATCCTTGTAGCCAAGCAGAGTGAAGCAAACTAGGCAAAAGAGCGATACTAGCACAAAGGCGTTATCAAGCCTAGCGCAGATGATCGTAGCGATCACGGCTGTAAAGACAAAGACAAGTCCGCCCATGGTCGGCGTTTTAGCCTTTTTTTGGTGAGTTTGTGGGGCGAGCTCGTATATAGGCTGGGCGGCGTTTTTTGCCTTTGCCCAAGCGATAAATTTAGGCATCAGATAAGCTGTCAAGATAAATGCTATGAAAAACGCGATGCCAGCGCGAACGGTGATATACTGAAAGATATTAAAATTTAAAATTTCATAGATATAGTAAAACATAGGGGCCTTTATTTTAAAAAAAAGCAATTTTAGTATAATGGCCTTAAAAATTATCTAAATTTAAGGATAAAATTTAAAAATGGCTCAAAAAACTATACTTATAATAACTGACGGCATTGGTTCAAACAAAAACGGCAAATTTAACGCATTTGAGGCGGCCAAAAAGCCAAACTACGATAAATTTTTTAAAGAAATTCCAAACTCACTCATAAAAACCTCTGGAAACGCTGTGGGGCTACCTGAGGGGCAGATGGGAAATAGCGAAGTAGGGCACATGTGCATAGGAAGCGGTCGAGTTTTGTATCAAAATTTGGTCAAAATTTCACGCGGCTTTAATGACGGCTCGCTAGCAGAAAATGAAGCGCTAAAAGCTCTTTTTAAAAAGTGCAAAAAAATTCACGTCATAGGGCTTTATAGTGATGGCGGCGTGCACTCTCACATGGAGCATTTTGACGGCATGTGCGAGCTTGCTAGCAAAAATGGCTGCGAAGTTTTTGCCCACGCTATCACCGACGGACGCGACGTTAGCCCAAATAGCGGTCTAAATTTCATAAAAAGCTTAGAGGCTAAATTTAAGGTAGCGACGGTTTGCGGGAGATTTTACGCGATGGATAGAGATAAACGCTGGGAGCGCGTAAAAGAGGCCTATGATAGCTTGGTAAAGGGAGCAAATTTAAGCAGCTTATCGCCAATTGAGTATCTACAAAAAAGCTACGATGAGGGCGTGACAGATGAGTTTGTAAAGCCAGCAAGCTTTAATGGCTTTAGTGGCATGGGCGAAGATGACGGCGTGATCGTAATAAATTTTAGAAATGATAGAGCAAGAGAGATTTGCCAGGCTCTTGGCGAGGAGAAATTTAGCGAGTTTGAGCGACCTTTTGCTATCAAAAATCTAATCACCATGACCGAATACGACGCAAATTTTAAATTTGAAGTTCTATTTAAAAATGAAAAGATAAAAAACACCCTAAGCGAGGTCATAGCAGCGGCTGGACTAAGGCAGCTTCACACGGCTGAGACTGAAAAATACGCCCACGTAACATTTTTCTTTAATGGCGGCGTTGAGGAGCTAGCTAGCAACGAAACGAGAGTGCTTATCCCTAGTCCAAAAGTAAAAACCTACGACGAAAAGCCAGAGATGAGCGCTGATGAGGTTTGCAAAGCCGTGCTAAAGGGCATGGAGGACGAGCAAGACTTTATCGTAGTAAATTTCGCAAATGGCGATATGGTGGGACATACTGGTAACTACGAGGCCGCTATAAAAGCAGTTGAGGCGGTGGATAGGGCTCTTGGAGAAATTTATGCCAAGGCAAAAGAGAAAAACTACGCTATGATCATCACGAGCGATCACGGAAACTGCGAAGAGATGCGTGATAGCAGAGGCGAGCTACTGACAAATCACACGACCTATGACGTCTTTTGCTTTGTGATGGCTGATGGGGTTAAAGAGCTAAAAAATGGCGGCCTAAACAACATCGCGCCTAGTGTTTTAAAGCTCATGGGGCTTGAAATTCCAGCTGAAATGGACGAGGCGTTATTTTAAATTTGATAATATAAGCAAAATTTATAAGGAGAATTTATGAAATTTAGTGGAAAAAACGTGCTAATAACAGGTGCAAGCAGAGGTATCGGCGCACAGATCGCAAAGACACTTGCAAATATGGGCTTAAAAGTGTGGATAAACTACCGCTCAAAGCCTGAGATAGCAGACGCTTTGCAGGCTGAAATTGAGCAAAATGGCGGCAAGGCTGCAGTGATAAAATTTGACGCGACAGACGAAGATGAGTTTATAAAAGGTATAAATTTGATAGTTGATAGCGACGGAGAGCTAAGCTACCTCGTAAATAACGCTGGCATCACAAATGACAAACTAGCACTTCGCATGAAAACTAGCGAATTTACAGATGTGATAAATGCAAATTTAACTTCAGCTTTCATAGGATGTAGAGAGGCTTTGAAAGTGATGAGCAAAAAGCGCTTTGGAGCAGTCGTAAACGTCGCATCTATCGTTGGTGAGATGGGAAATGCTGGACAGGTGAATTATTCAGCCAGCAAGGGCGGACTAATCGCTATGAATAAGAGCTTTGCAAAAGAGGGCGCAAGTAGAAATATCCGCTTTAACAGCGTAACTCCGGGCTTTATCGAGACTGATATGACGCATGGACTAAGTGATGAGGTGAAAAAAACTTATAGCGACAATATCCCACTAAAACGCTTTGGCAGTGCTAGCGAAGTAGCTGAGGCGGTTGCATTTTTACTAAGTAATCACGCGAGCTACGTGACTGGCGAGACGCTAAAAATAAACGGCGGACTTTATATGTAATGAAATTTCAACAAGTTTTGAAATTTAAAATAAATAAAAGCGTAAATATTATAAGATAACAGACATTTTTTATAAGGAGACCTTAAATGGCAGTATTTGAAGACGTAAGAGACGTAGTTGTAGAGCAACTAAGCGTAGATCCACAAGCGGTAAAACTAGAGTCTAAAATCATCGAAGATTTTGGCGCTGATTCACTTGACGTTGTAGAGCTAGTTATGGCTTTAGAAGAGAAATTTGAAGTAGAAATTCCTGATAGCGAAGCAGAGAAATTAGTAAGCATTCAAGACGTTGTAAATTATATAGAAAAACTAGGCAAATAATTTAAATTTGCATAGTTTGATTTAAGGAGATGTATTGAAACGAGTCGTTGTAACTGGTATTGGCATGATAAACGCACTTGGTCTTGATAAAGAGAGCTCTTTTAAGGCTATTTGCGAGGGTAAAACAGGTGTGAAAGAGATCACGAGCTTTGATGTAAGCGAATTCCCTGTTAAAATTGCTGCCGAGATAACTGATTTTGATCCAAATAGCATTTTAGACGGCAAAGAGGTGAAAAAAGTAGATCGTTTCATACAGCTTGGCATAAAAGCATCTAACGAAGCTATGGCTGATGCAAATTTAAAAGAGTTTGATGCTCATAAATTTGGCGTTAGTTCAGCAGCTGGTATAGGCGGTTTGCCAAACATTGAGAAAAACTCAATCACATATTTTGAAAAAGGCGTAAAGAGAATTTCGCCATTTTTCATCCCATCTGCACTTGTAAATATGCTAGGTGGCATAGTTTCAATAAATCACGGACTAAAAGGTCCAAATTTATCAAGCGTAACAGCTTGTGCAGCAAGCACTCATGCGATATCACAAGCTGCAAAATGCATAATGATCGGTCAAGCAACAAATATGCTAGTTATCGGTGCTGAGTCAACTATCTGTGGCGTTGGCATAGGCGGTTTTGCGGCGATGAAAGCACTCTCAACTAGAAACGATGAGCCAAGTAAGGCATCAAGGCCATTTGATGCAAACCGCGATGGCTTTGTAATGGGCGAGGGCGCTGGCGCACTTGTGCTTGAAGAGTATGAGTCAGCTATTGCAAGAGGCGCTAAAATTTACGCTGAAGTAGTTGGATTTGGAGAGAGCGGAGACGCACACCACATCACATCACCAACACTTGAAGGTCCATTAAGCGCGATGAAGCAAGCACTTGATATGGCAAAAGGCGTAAAGATAGACTATGTCAATGCGCATGGTACTTCAACGCCAGTAAATGATAAAAATGAGACAGCTGCGTTAAAGGCTGTTTTTGGTGATAAGTGCCCACCGGTTAGTTCAACCAAAGGTCAAACTGGACACTGCCTTGGCGGTGCTGGTGCGATCGAAGCAGTCATATCTATAATGGCAATGAGAGATGGCATCATCCCTCCAACGATAAACTACGAAACGCCAGATCCAGAGTGCGATCTAGACTACGTTCCAAATAAAGCTAGAAAAGCTGATATAAAAGCTGTCATGAGCAACTCGTTTGGCTTTGGTGGAACAAACGGCGTCGTGATATTTAAAAAGTTGGATTAAGATGTCAAATTATTTAGATTTTGAAAAGAGCATAAAGCAGATTGATGAAGATATAGCAAATGCTAAGATCAGAGGCGATGAACATGCTGTTGAAATTTTAAATAAGAACCTATCTAAAGAGATATCAAAAGTATATAAAAATTTAAACGAATATCAACGTTTACAACTTGCTCGTCACCCAGATAGGCCATACGCTATTGATTATATAAATTCATTTTTAGTTGATGGCTATGAGATCCATGGCGACAGGGCATTTCGCGACGACCCAGCAATAGTTTGCTACATCGGCTATATCGGTGGTAAAAAGGCTATCGTTATAGGCGAGCAAAAAGGTCGTGGCACTAAAAATAAACTAAAAAGAAATTTTGGTATGCCTCATCCAGAGGGTTACCGAAAGGCTTTACGCGTAGCAAAATTGGCTGAGAAATTTAATCTACCTATCTTATTTTTGATAGACACTCCGGGCGCATATCCTGGTGTTGGCGCTGAAGAGCGAGGTCAAAGCGAGGCCATAGCTAGAAATTTATTTGAATTTGCAAATTTAAAAACTCCAATAATAGCTGTCGTTATCGGCGAAGGTGGAAGTGGCGGTGCTTTAGCAATAGGCGTGGCTGATAGACTTGCCATGATGAAAAACTCTGTCTTTTCAGTCATCTCACCAGAGGGTTGTGCAGCGATACTTTGGAACGACCCAGCTAAACAAGAGCAAGCTACAAAATCTATGAAGATAACGGCTGATGACTTAAAAAATTTATCGCTTATAGATGACGTGATAAACGAGCCGATAAATGGAGCTCATAGAGATAAAGATGGCGCAGCAAAGGCACTTGCAAACTACTTCATCTCAGAGCTAGCCGAGCTTGAGAAGCTTGATATAAACGAGCTTGTCGCAAAAAGAATAGACAAAATCCTCTCTATTGGGGCTTACGAAGAGTAAAATTTATAGTCGCAAGTGAGTTGAAAGTTTAATTAAATTCGCTTGCGGCCTCCTTTACGCTAAATTTAATGTGCCTTTTTTTAAATTTTAAAAATTAAACAATTTTATATTTTTATCCCACTCTTTTAAATTTTATTAACTCATCTATGCAACTTTTAAGTGTTTAAAGCTAAAATTCTTAGCAAATTTCATAAAGGCTATTTGTGGATAAATTTCAAGAAAAATATATAAAGCTTTCAAAAGATTACTACAAAAATAACGGCAATGCGGCGAGCGTGGAAGCTTTGTATCAGTTCAAAGAAGAGCTTGAGGCAAGCGAGGATATGCAAGCAAAGAGCGTTTTAGTCGATATTTATCAACTTTTGTCTATGCAAAAGAGTGCTTACGAGCTACTTTTAAAGATACACGATAAAAACGACAAAAAGCAGCTAAAAACGCTTGGCTACCTTGCGCAGTTTGTGGATGAGGGCGACAAATGGGCGGTGCCAAGGCCAAAGAGCAAAGAGCAAATTTTAGCCCAAAAGGCAAAGGCTGCCACCTTGCCAAAATTTCGCTATCACCCAGAGCCATTAAAAACTGGCGCATTTAAAGATGATATGAGTGTCATCTGCGAGTGTTGCGGTAAAAACACAGAAATTTATTACAACAATGGCGTCTATAGCGAGCAAGACGTCACCTATCTTTGCCCAGCCTGCATCGCAAATGGCGCAGCTGCCAAGAAATTTGACGCTACCTTTGTGCAAGATGCCGACAAGCTTGCCACAGATGACGCCAAAAAAGATGAGGAGCTCTTTGAAAGAACACCTGGCTATGAGAGCTGGCAGGGCGAGCACTGGGTGGCGTGCTGTGATGATTATTGCGCATTTTTGGGCTATGTGGGCACGAAGGAGCTTGAGGAGCTTGGCATCGCAGACGAGGTCTTTGATGACTACGCAAAAAGGGACGATTACGACGCGAAAATGGCTCGCGAGCTGCTCGTAGCGGGCGGCGATTTTGCTGGGTATTTGTTTCACTGCTTGCACTGCAAAAAGTATCACATTTACATTGATGCTTGCTAGAAAGGAAAAATATGGATCTAAATGAAATTTCTAAAGGCTGCAAAGAGCGCGGTTTGGATGGGCTTTTCGAGTTTTTAAAGCCAATGGCCAAAAATGCTATAAAGATAGATACGCAGGCTAAAGATGACGGTGATATCGCTGTTGGGGCGTCTAAATTTGGCGGGCAGCCAGATCTGCCAGCTAGCGTGCCTTGGCCCTCAAATGAAAACGGCGCGCTTAGCTTTGTGGCGCAGATAAATTTTGCTGAAGCTAGCAAATTTGACATCGACGGGCTCCTGCCAAAAAGTGGCATGCTCTATCTTTTTTATGATATAAATTTACGCATTTGGGGCTACGACCCTGCTGATAAAAAGGGCTTTGCCGTGATCTTTAGTGAGGCAGTTCAAGACCAGCTTGCTCGCCAAAACATGGATAGTGGAAATTTCAAATTTGGAGCACGCTCTCTTAGCTTTAAAAATGAGCTAAATTTGCCAAGTTTGCAAAGCTCGCTCGTGCCATTTGGCAAATTTAGCGAGGAGGAGTGGGAGGCCTATCACGAGATCATCGAGCCAAGCTGGCAGGCCAAAGAAAACAAGCTACTTGGCCACTCTGACAACATCCAAGACGGCATGGAGCTAGAGTGCGAGCTCGTGGCAAATAGCCTTGACTGCGGCGATGGTAGCGCTTATCACCATCCAAATATCGCGGAGTTTGAGAAAAATGCTGCCCAATGGCAGCTGCTTTTGCAGATAGATAGCGACTGGGATAGCGACATGGACTGGGACGGAGATGGCAGAGTTTATCTATGGATAAAGAAGGACGACCTGGCGGCGCGCGACTTTAGCAAGACGTGGCTAGTTTTGCAGACGAGCTAGGGGCGAAATTTAGCCAAAAGATTTTGACATGCGTCTGGTAGTAAAATTATTATTGTTGTTTTTGGCGAGCCATATAAATTTCGCGCTTAGAATATGTAAATTTAAAGGCAAATGGCAGATTAAATTTATGCTACTTAGATCAAATTTAAAATTTTATAATTTGCTGCCAATTAAATTTATCTTATAAAAAGTTTTTGCTACCAAACTAGCGGCTCATCGCTAAAATTTCCAGCGCCCTTTATGTTCTTTAAATTTCTGCTTGCTAATCATCTCGCACTTTCAGTGAATTTTTGCAATCTTTTATTAGTTATACTTGCAATTTTTTGGTGCAACCACTAAAAAGTTAGCCATATGCACAAAGTGCTTCATTTTACTGCAAAAGCTCTTTCTACCGTCATTGGCAAATAAAATATACCAAAATCAAAGGCAAATTTTTGATCAATTTCGTATTTTTCTTCATTTAAATGCTTTATCTACGTTATTTTTTTGCTGTCCGCTGCGCCAGTGTAAATTTTTCCCTGCGTGATGTGTATGCCGCGCCAAAAAGTAGCGTGATCTTAGGCAGACGTCTGCAAAAATTTTATCGCCCACTTTGTCGTGGGCGGCAGTTGTCTTTTTTAACTAAAATTTAAGCGTTTTAATTTTATTTATCAAGATTTTCAAGCCGCCTAAAATTTATATTATTTTACTAGCTCGATCTTGATCTGCCCGTCTTTTGCGACCGAGCTCACGTCGCCCTCGATCACGCCTAAGCGCACGATGCCCTCATAATAGGGCTGATAGCCGTAGTAGATGACAAAGTTGTTCCACGGAGCAAAGTACGAGATCTCACCTTTTTTACCGTCGCTGCCGCTCGGAGCGCCTCTTGTATCAAGCGGTTTTGGCAGCTTAGCGACCTTTTCGTGTCCGCCGTAGTCCTCTAAATTTAGCGTTAGCGGCAGCTGTGCGACAAAGCTTCTTGCTGCTGCCGTATCGTCTAGGATAGCCGTCGCTTCGCCGTTAGAGCTCTTTAGGATTATCTTTAAATTTTGCATTTTCTCTCCTGCTGCCAAATTTAACCCCGCAAAAAGCATAAAGATGGCTAAAATTTTTCTCATTTTGACTCACTTTAAATTTATTTTGCCAGTTCAAGGATTTGGACGATATTTTTCTTTGGATAGAGCTCTTGCATCGCCCACG
This sequence comes from Campylobacter concisus UNSWCS, assembly GCF_000466685.1. Lineage (GTDB taxonomy): Bacteria > Campylobacterota > Campylobacteria > Campylobacterales > Campylobacteraceae > Campylobacter_A > Campylobacter_A concisus_A. The sequence continues at coordinate 74,260 of NZ_ANNG01000031.1, read as the reverse complement.
CCTTTGCGTTTTCATAGGCCACACCCGCGACTCATTTATAAGCGCCTCGCTATCTATCTTTAGCTGCGATAGTCTTGTTGGAGTGCCTATTTTGTCAAACCACACTTTTAGCGCCTCTATACCCTCATCTGCGGTTTTAAGCCCAAAAATTTCTCTCGCAAAACGCTCAAATACACCTAAATTTCTATCCTTATACCACATCATCCACGCAGGCATAACCACACTTAGTCCAGCTCCGTGCGCACAGTCTGTTATCGCGCTCATCGCATGCTCGATCATGTGGTTTGGATACTCGATGCCTGAAGTACCGATCATAGTTATGCCATTTAGCGCCATCGTCGCAGCCCAGGCAAACTCAGCTCTAGCGTCGTAGTCATCAGGGTTTGCAAGCAAAATTTCAGTCGTTCGGATGATGGTTTTGATGTTTGCTTCTACCTGCATTCTGGCGATTAGCGGATAGTTTGTAGCTGTGAAATAGCCCTCGATGCTGTGCGCGATAACGTCGCTTGCGCTATAAACTAGATAGTCGCGGCTAACGGTGGCTTGTAGCTGCGGGTTTAGGACAGATACTTTTGGGAAAAGGCACGGCGCGCCCAGATGAAGCTTTAACTTAGCAGCTTCGTTAGTCACGACGCCGTTTTGATTCATCTCAGAGCCAGTTGCCGCAAGCGTGATGATGTCAAATACCATGAGCGACTCGGCCGGATTTTTACCTACGAAAAAGTCCCACACGTCGCCATCGTATTTAGCTCCGGCAGCGACTGCCTTTGCAGAGTCTAGCACTGAGCCGCCACCAACAGCTAGCACGCTATCGGCGCCAAATTCACGGGCTATTTTGATCGCTTCATTTACTTTGCTTAGCACCGGGTTTGACTTTACGCCGCCAAGCTCAGTAAATTCGATGTCATTTGCCTTTAGACTATCTGTTGCTACGCCAAGCAGTCCGCTCTTTTTTACGCGCTCACTGCCGTATAGCACAAGGGCTTTTTTAGCACCAAATTCTCTCATATACTCGCCGATATGAGCCTCTTTGCCTTTGCCAAATTCTATTCTTACTGGGTTATAAAATGTAAAATTTTCCATTGTTTTCCTTTTTAAATTTCCCCCGCAAGGTGCAGGGGCAGCGGGTTATTTCAAATTTGCTTTGAAAAATTCCTCAAATTTATCGTATGGGATCTTATTGTTTTTATTGTCGTATAGATCTGTGTGCACGGCGCCAGGGACGATAACTAGCTCTTTATTTTTATTGCCAAGAGATTTAAAAGCGTCCTCGCTAAAGTATCTTGAGTGCGCTTTCTCGCCGGCTACGATAAGGGTTGGAGTTCTCATCTCACTTGCGTAGGCAAGGATTGGCATATTTATAAACGAGATAGGATTTGTGATGATCCAACCGCTCTCACCGCTGTTTGAATTTACAGAGCGTTTGTGATAGCCGCGTGGCGTGCGGTAATAGTCCGCATACTGAGCGATAAACTGCGGCGTGCTCGCGTCTATCTTTTTTGGATCAACATTTATTGCACCAGTATATGCTGGTTTGCCATTTTGGAGATCGACCCAGCGTTGCTCGGCTAGCTTCTTTTTAGTTTTATATCTCTCATCGGCGCCCACGCTATCGTTGTAGCCTTTTGCCATCACTCGCGTCATATCATACATCGTGCTGGTTGCAACCGCCTTTATGCGAGGATCTGCTAGAGCTGCGTTTAGAGCAAAACCGCCCCAGCCGCATACGCCTAAAATGCCGATTTTATCTCGGTCTATATTACTCTTGGTGCCTAGAAAATCCACCGTCGCGCTAAAATCATCAGTGTTTATCTCTGGGCTTGCTAAATTTCTTGACTCGCCGCCGCTCTCTCCGGTGTAGCTTGGATCAAAGGCAAGCGTGATAAAGCCGCGCTCGGCTAAAGTTTGGGCGTAAAGGCCGCTTGATTGCTCTTTAACCGCGCCAAAAGGTCCGCTAACTGCGATCGCAGCTGCTTTGCCATGCAAATTTTTAGGCGTATAAAGATCGCCTACTATCTCAACACCATAACGATTTTTAAATTTAACTTTCTTGTGATCTACCTTATCGCTTTTAGCGAAAACTTTGTCCCACTCGCTTACCATAGATACCGCTTCTAGCGGTGATTTTACTACGTTTGTACTAGCCATTAAATTGCCTCCTAAAATAAAACTTGACGCTACAAGTGCCGACATAAATTTTTGATATTTTGGCGAGCTTTGGATTTTACTTGTCCCGTATACCCTTTTGTTGTAGTGCATTATATCTGTATCATAAATTTTACGTTAGAACGATCCTCTAAATTTCATGCCTAATCCTGCAAAATTTCTAAAAAGCTGTATAATTTTGCAAAATTTGACTTGGGGAGCGCGAAAATGGCTGATGTAAATTTACTAAAAGAGCAGACAAAAGAGTTTTTATTGGATAGATACGGCATAGTGGGATCTACGCAAAGCAACATTGGCTCGCTTGATTTTTATATCAGCGACAAAACGCATGATTTTATCAGCACGGTTTATGAGCCGTCTTTGTGCATAATACTGCAGGGAGCAAAGGCGATAGGCTTTGGCGATGAGATGTATGGATATGACGAGCGAACCTACGCGCTAGCTTCTACTCATGTGCCCTTAAATGTAAGCCTAACAGACGCCTCAAAAGAGAAGCCCTACATCTCGCTTTGCATTAAATTTAGCCTAGATGAGGTCTATGAAGTGCTAAAAGGCGTGGATGTAAAAGAGCAGAGCCTACAAAAAAGCGAAAAAGGCATATTCTTTGGCGATCTAACGGATGAGATTTTAGAGCCTGTTTTGAGGTTTGTTTGGTTGCTAGAAAAGCCAAAGGATAAGGTCAAATTTCTCTCAGACCTTGCTAAAAAAGAGATACTTTACATGCTCGCAACAAACGACAAAAGCGGCTATTTTTTAAGTAAATTTGCGATGCAAGGCAGCGTTTCAAATAAAATTTCAAAAGCCGTAGCAAAGATAAAAAACGAGTTTTCGCAAAAATTAAGCATGAAAGATGTCGCTAGAGAGTGCGATATGAGCGAGTCTTCGCTATACCATAACTTTAAAATCGTAACTTCGCTAAGCCCAGTAGCCTTTCAAAAAAAGATCCGCCTTGAAGAGGCCAAAAATCTGCTCGTAAATAAAAATATCGGCGTTGCGCAGGCTGCATTTGACGTGGGATACGAGAGCGCGTCGCAGTTTAGCCGCGAATACGCAAGGATGTTTGGCATGCCACCTAAAGTTCATAGCGAAATTTTACGCTCTGGCGTGGCGTCATAAATTTATTTTGGTGTGGTTTAAATTTCACAAAACTAGCAGAGCCATCCATGCGCCAAATTTAGGCAAAATTTAGTAAAATCCTTAAAAAATTTAAAGGCAAAATATGTTTAATGGCTTAATCAGGGAACTTGCCGAGGTCATTAGCTACTCGCAAAATGTTTTAAGGCTAAAGGCTAAATTTCGTCCAAATTTAGGCGACAGTATCGCAGTAAATGGCGCTTGCTTAAGTGTAACCAAACTATACGATGATGGCTTTAGCGTGGAGCTAAGCGCAGAGAGCAGGGCAAATGTCGCGGTTGAAAATTTAAGTGGCTTGGTGCATATCGAGCCCGCGATGAAGCTTGGAGAGCGCGTGGATGGGCATTTGATGCAAGGGCACATCGACTTTATCGGCGTGATCTCGGCCATAAACAAGCATGAAAACGGCGTTGATTTCTACATCGACCTGCCACGTGAGGCGATGGCTCTGATGGCAAACAAGGGCTCGTTGGGCGTCGAGGGCGTGAGCCTTACGATAAATGAAATTTTGCCAAAGGGCATAAGGCTAACCATCATACCGATCACGTTTAGAGATAGCCTTTTTGGCACTTTCAAGGTCGGCAGACGCGTAAATATCGAGAGCGACCTGCTGGCTCGCTACGTGGCTAGGATGCTTGAGGCTAAGCAAAATGGCGGCCTTAGCTGGGACGAGGTCGAGAGAATTTCGAGCCTCTACTAAGTGAGCGAAGATGTGTGAAAATTTAGAGATCGTTTTTGATAAAAATGGTATCACTGCTGGCTTTACAAACAGGCTTGGCGGCGTGAGCGAGGGTAAATTTAACTCGTTAAATTTAGGCGATCACGTGGGTGACAACCCAGCAGATGTCATCAAAAATAGAGAAATTTTAGCTCAAAATTTAGGCGTGAAAAAGCTTAAATTTATGAAGCAGGTTCATTCAGACAAGGTCTTTGTCCTTGAAAACGAGGACGACGAGCTACCAGAGTGCGACGCTGTGATCACAAATTTAAGCGATATCGGCATCTGCGTCTTGGTGGCGGACTGCTCGCCTGTTGTGATGATAGATGAGAGGCAGGGCGCTATCTGCGTGGCTCATGCAGGAAGAGCTGGTGTGACGCTAAAAATTTGCACAAAAGCAGTTACGCTCATGGGCGAGAAATTTGGCTCAAAAGCAGATGAAATGAGCGTCTTTGTCGGGGCAAATATAAAAGGCGGCTGCTACGAGGTGGGCGAGCTTGATCTTGGGGAATTTAACGCATATAAGATAGGTAGAAATTTTGATATGAATGCGGCCTTGAGGGATGAATTTAAGGCACTTGGGGTTAAAAATTTAAACTTTAGCGAAGTCTGCACGCACTGCGACGAGAGATATTTTTCGTACCGAAGAGACGGCGTGTGTGGTAGATTTTGCGGATTTGCGGTCAAATTTAAGGATAAAAATGGGATATGAGAGCTTTAAAAATCCACTAGCGGCAAAAATAGCTCAAAATGCTAGAAATTTGGGCTTTGAGCAGCTTATGAACGAAGAGTTTGTGCAGATGCTTCTTAGCTCAAAAAAGTTGGAGTTAAGTGCCGTGGATAGGGAAAATGTGGAGCAAATTTTTATAAAACTGATGGAGATAGAAGAGAAAGTACAACTTAGCAAATAAAGGAGAAAAGATGCTTTTGCTTAAAAATGCTAATCTATACACGCCAAAATTTCTTGGCAAGTGCGATGTTTTGGTAGGTGGCGGTAAAATTTTAGCCATCGGCGAGGGATTAAGCTTTAGCGTAGAAGGGCTAGAAATTTATGACCTAAAGGGCAAGGTTTTAGCTCCAGGTCTCATTGATCAGCACGTGCATATCACGGGTGGTGGCGGCGAGGCTGGATATCACTCAAGAACGCCTGAGATCACGCTTAGTCAGATCGTAAAATACGGCACTACGACGCTTGTAGGCGTTTTGGGGACTGACGGGGTTACTAGAAGCTTGGAAAATCTCTACTCAAAGGCAAAAGCACTCGAGTTTGAGGGCATTTCAACCTTCATCCACACCGGCTCATACGCAAGCCCCTGTGTGACATTTACTGGCGACATCGCAAAGGATCTCATTTTAATCGACAAAGTGATCGGCGTAAAGATCGCACTGACCGATAACCGCGGCAGCTACGTCTCAAAAGAGGAGCTCATCAAGATACTAAGCAAGATACGCATAGGCGGTATGGTCTCTAAAAAAGGCGGTGTGCTTCACATGCACATGGGCGGACTAAGCGAGAAATTTGACAACGTATTTAAGGTGATAAAAGACTACGAATTTCCAGTTCATTACTTCTCGCCGACACACTGCGCTAGGACGAAAGACCTGTTTAATGAGGCTTTGAAATTTCAAAAAATGGGCGGAAACATCGATATCACAAGCGGCGGAAGTAAATTTGCCCCGCTTCACGAGGTGGTGGCTTACGGCCTTGAAAATGGGCTAAATTTAGAGCGCCTAACGATGAGCTCTGATGGCAACGGTAGCGTGCCTAAATTTAACGAAAATGGCGAGCTAGTGGGATATGGCTGCGCGTCATGTGCGTCAAATTTAGAGGTATTGCAAGCTTTGGTAAGAAATAAAATTTTAAAGATAGAAGATACTTTGGCTTTGATGAGCAAAAATGTGGCGAGATATCTAAATTTAAGCCAAAAAGGCGAGATAAAAGTTGGCAATGACGCTGATCTTTGCGTCTTTGACGAGGAGCTAAATTTATACGATGTGATCGCAAAAGGCGAGTTTTGCGTTAAAGACGAAAAAGTCGTAAAAAAAGGCTTTTTCGAGTAAATTTAAAGAAATTTGAGCTTTATTTTTAGCTAAAGAAATCTTTAAATTTAGCTTCAATAAAGCCAAGTTTAAATATAATCCAAGCTTTATTTCACACACGACAATCCTAAATTTGGTTGTGCGAAAGCATTAATGGTCGTGGAGGATAAAACTAAATTCAAGGCAAAATGCCTAAAACAAGGAGAAACTCATGGTAACTATGAGAGATTTATTAGAGTGTGGCGTACATTTTGGTCACCAAACACGCCGCTGGAACCCAAAGATGAAAAAATTTATCTTTGGCGAGAGAAAAGGTATCTATATTATAGATCTACAAAAGACTATCCGCTACTTCCGCTACACTTACAACATCGTTCGTGACGCAGCTGCTGAAGGCAAGTCAGTGCTATTTGTCGGTACTAAAAAACAAGCTATCGACGCTATCAAAGAGTACGCTGAAAAATGTGGAATGCCTTATGTAAATCACCGCTGGTTAGGTGGTATGATGACAAACTTCGGTACTATCCGCCAATCTATCCGCAAACTAGAAGTTATCGAGACTATGGAAGAAGATGGTTCGATAAATTTACTAACTAAAAAAGAGGCTTTGATGCTTCGCCGCAAAAAAGAGAAACTTATCGCAACTCTTGGCGGTATCCGCAATATGAAAAGCCTACCTGATATGATATTTGTTGTTGATACAGTTAAAGAAAAAATCGCCGTTCAAGAGGCAAATCGCCTAAAAATACCAGTTGTAGCCCCGATCGATACAAACTGCGATCCTGACGTTGTTGATTATCCTATCCCAGGAAACGACGATGCGATACGCTCTGTTCAGCTTTTCTGCCAAGAGATGGCTGAGGCGATCAATGAAGGCAAATCACTTCTTGAGCAAGATGGTGGCGAGCAAGCTGCTGGCGAAGAAGTAAGCCAAGATGAGAAAGACGCAGTTGTAGCTGAGGCTATGAGCGAAGAAGACTTTGGCGAGGACGAAGAGTAATGGAAATAACTGCACAAATGGTAAAAGAGCTCCGCGAATCAACCGGAGCTGGCATGATGGACTGCAAAAAGGCACTTAGCGAAGCAAATGGCGACATGGAAAAAGCTGTTGATATCCTTCGCGAAAAGGGCCTAGGTCAAGCGGCTAAAAAGGCTGACCGTCTTGCAAGCGAGGGCTTAGTAAGCGTTGAAGTTTGCTCAAAATGCAAAAAAGCAACTATCAGCGAGATCAACTCTGAGACTGACTTCGTTGCTAGAAATCCACAGTTTCAAGCGCTTGCAAAAGACACAACAGCTCACATCCAATCAAGTGGCATAAAAACAGTTGAAGAGCTAAATACAAGCACTTTAAACGGTGTTAAATTTGAAGAATACTTCAAAACTCAGATTGCAACTATCGGTGAAAACCTTGTAGTTCGCCGCTTTGAGACCATTAGCGCTGATGACAAGGGCGTGGTAAATGGCTATGTTCACTCAAATGGCCGTGTTGGCGTGCTTATCGGTGCAGCTTGCGAAAGTGCTGAAGTTGCAAACAAAGCAGCTGAATTTATAAGAAATTTATGTATGCATGCAGCTGCTATGAAGCCAAGCGTTATAAGCTACAAAGACCTTGATAAAGATTTTGTTGAGAAAGAATTTATCGCACTTCGCGCTGAGCTTGAAAAAGAAAATGAAGAGCTAAAACGCCTAGGCAAGCCACTTCACCACATCCCTGAGTATGCTAGCCGCTGCCAGATAGGTGAGGCTGAGCTTGCAAAAGCTACAAAAGCGATCGAAGAAGAGCTAAAAGCTGAGGGCAAACCTGAGAAAATTTGGGACAAGATCATCCCTGGTAAGATCGAGAGATTTTATGCTGATAACACAGTGCTTGATCAACGCCTTACACTTTTAGGTCAGTTTTATGTAATGGACGATAAAAAGACTATCGAACAAGTTATCGAAGAGAAAGGCAAAGAGCTTGGCGGCAAGATTGAGATCGTAAAATACGTTCGTTTCGAGCTTGGCGAAGGCTTAGAGAAAAAAGTAGATGACTTTGCTGCAGAAGTTGCTGCTCAAATAGGCTAATGGAAATTTTAAGAGCGTCTAATCTAGGCTTTGCGTATGATTATACGCTCTTTAACAATATAAATTTAACTCTTAATCAAAAACAAAGCATCGCGATAACAGGCGTTAGCGGTTGTGGTAAATCAACGCTTTTACACATACTTTCAACACTTTTAAAACCAAATTTTGGCGAGGTCATCTACCAAGACAGATCAATATATGAGCTTTCTCAAAACGAGCTTTTGGCCATTAGAAGGCTTCATTTTGGTATCATTTTTCAGTCGCACTATCTTTTTAAAGGTTTTAGTGCTTATGAAAATATCGAGCTTGCAAGCATCTTATCTGGCGAAAATATAGAAAAAAATGATCTTGAAGCACTTAAAATTTCAAGCGTTATTAACCAAAAAGTTGGTGAGCTAAGCGGCGGCCAGCAGCAGCGTGTCAGTATCGCTAGAGTGCTTACCAAAAAGCCAAAGATCATCTTTGCAGACGAGCCAACTGGCAACCTTGATAAGCAAACAGCAAATGAAGTGATGCAAGTTTTATTTGACTATATAAATGAAAATAACGCTGCCCTTGTTCTAGTCACTCACGACAACGACCTAGCCGCGAAATGCGACAACTCATACAAGCTTGAGAACAAAGAGCTTGTGCAAATTTCTTAAAATTTAGCTTCAAATTTTTAAAAACGACCGCTTAAATTTAAAAAACAAAGTAAAATTTTGTAAAATTAGTAAAAAATTTAAAAGAGCAAAATGGAACTAGTAGAATTTTTTGGAGCCGATAAGACAATAGTTTTTATGCTTTTGTTTGCACGCCTAAGTGGTCTCATAGTTTTTTTCCCATTTTATTCACACAATCAAATTCCTCTTAGTGTAAAAACGCTTTTAGTCTTTGTCCTTTGCGTCGTGCTATTTCCCATCTCAAAAGCTCATGCAAACTCTATAAATTTCTTAATCGGCGAGATCTTAGGCGAGGTTATGCTGGGTCTAAGTGCAGGTCTTATGCTAACCATCATCTTTGCCACGCTTCAAATGGCAGGCGAGCAAATCTCGATGGTCATGGGCTTTTCGATGGCGTCGGTGTTTGATCCACAAACTGGCACAAACTCTCCAGTCATAGCAAATGTTATAAATTTCATCGCTCTACTTACATTTTTGGCATTTGATGGACATCATTTGCTCCTTCAGTTTTACGCTAGCTCGCTTGCTGCGGTGCCACTTGGTGATTTTTATCCACGCCCTGGCATCATGAGCTATGCGATAAATTTATTTACAAATTTATTTATGTTTGGCTTTATCATGTCATTTCCTATCATCGCCCTCTCTTTGCTCTCAGACTCCATTTTTGGCATGCTCATGAAGACGATGCCGCAGTTTAACCTACTAGTCATCGGCTATCCTATCAAAGTGACGATCGGATTTTCCGTTTTGATAGCCATTTTAGCAGGCATTATGAAGATAATGAGTGACCTACTTTTAAAAGTGATAAATGATCTGCCGGCTCTGTTTTTTTAAGAAAATAGCAATGAAATTTATCATAGAATAGGCTTTTACTATTACAAGGAGGGATGATGAAAGTTGCTCTAATAAATAAAAATCCAGCAGTTTCACGTCTGATAACTTTAAGTCTGAATAAAATCGGCACCGAATATAGCGAATTTGAGGATCTAAATGGATTTGACGATGCTCAGTTTGACTTTATCATAATCGACAGTGACGTGGATAGTAGCGAGCTAGCTACAGATAAAAAGGTGATGTATCTAGCAAGTCGTGGCGAGAGCAAACCAGAATTTGCTACTTTGATGCTTGAAAAACCATTTTTACCGACTGAATTTATAAGTGTTTTTGAGCAAAATATCCCAAAAGATGAGCCAGCTGCCGAACAAAATGCTAGCGAGCAAGGCGAAAGCGACTTTGGCGATTTTAGCGACGAGGCTATAAATTTTGACGAGATGTCAGGGTTTAAGCTGCCTGATATCGATACAAATTTAGAAAATTTTGCAGACCTTGACAAAGAGCTTTTAGAAAGTGGCATAGATAGCCCAAGTGAGGAGATTAACGAGAGCGACTTGCAAGAGGAAAATGAAGCTAGCGATGTGGAGTCTTTAGAAGAGTTTGAGGACCTGCAAGAGCTTGCTAGCGAAGACCTTGCTGATGAGAGCGTGGATGAAGAGACTAGTGAAGCGATAAGCGATGCAAATGAGAGTGAAGAGAGCAAAGATGGTGATCTAGCAGAGCTTAGCGCGCTTGTCGACGAGATAGAAAATATGCCAGAAGAGTCTGAAGCAGATGAAGAGCTGAATAAAAATTTAGATGATATTATTAGCCAAAATGACGTTGCAGGCTTGGTTGATGAAGAGAATGCGGGTAGCGAGCTTGACGAGATAGATCAGAGTAAATTTGAGCTTAGTGAGATCGATTCGCTTGATGAAGAGCTAAATGGCGAAGAGACTGATGTTAAAAATTTAGAGCAAGAAGAGCTAAATTTAGACGAGCTAGCTAAATTTGATGATGAAGATAGCCTTGAAAATGAGCTAAATTTAGAAGATGAGCCTAAAGATGAGGAGAATTTAGATGAGATCTCTGAGGCTGATGAAGAGCAAATTCAAGTAGATGATGAAAAAGTAGAAGAAGATATAGAAGAAGAGGCTTTGGATGAAATTTCAAGTGAGGAGCTAGAAAATTTAGAGCCTAGCGAGAGCGAAAACGCTTCTAACAAGATGCCAGTAGAAGAGCTAGAAGATGTTAGCGAGCCAGAAGTCAAAGAAGATCTAGGCCTTGTGGATGAAGCTTTTGAAGAAGAAAATGCTCAAGAAGAAAACGCACAAGAAGAGAGCAAAGACGCAGCATCAAGTGAGTTAAATTTTGACGCGGTATCGATAGATGATATAGATGAAAACACGATGTTAGCGGCATTTGGACTAAAAGATATACCTCAAACAAGCTTAAAAAATGATGCAAAAGAAGACTACAAAGAAGAGCTAACTAAAAAGATCACAAAACACGTCCACGAGTCACTAAATGAAAGCTCACTAAGAGATGTGCTAAAAGATATGAACATCAAGATAAATATAAGTTTCGAGGAAAAGTAGTTGCAAGGACAAATTTTAGTAGTTTCAGGACCTAGTGGAAGCGGTAAAAGCACGCTTTTGGGTCGTCTTTTAAAGGAAGAGAAAGACCTATATTTTTCTATATCAAGCACAACAAGAGCCAAAAGAGAAGGCGAAGTTGATGGGGTGGATTATTATTTTATAAAAGAAGATGAATTTAAAAGTGGCATAGAAAAAGGCGAGTTTTTAGAGTGGGCGCAGGTGCATAAAAACTACTATGGCACGAGCTTAAAGCCAGTTTTAGCAGCGCTTGAAGCTGGAAAGATAGTGATATTTGACATCGATGTGCAGGGCTTTCACATCGCACTTGAGAAATTTAAAAGCTACATCACTTCAGTTTTTATAACAACTGCAAATAAAAAAGAGCTAAAAAGGCGCTTGAAAAACCGCGGAACAGATAGCGATGAGACGATAGAAAATCGCCTAATGAACGCAGTTGGTGAGATGGAGCATATTTTAGAGTATGATTATTTTTTAGTAAATGATGATATAGAAAAGAGCTATAAAGGGCTAAAATCAATCCTCCGAGCGATGAGGTTAAAAAGTGCTAAGATAAACTTAAGAAACGTCATCGACGAGTGGATAGATTGTTAGAAATTCAGGAATTTATGATAATATTTTGAGAAAATTTGATAAGGAGAAAAGATGGGTTCTTTTAGTATTGGCCACTGGTTGATCGTTTTAGCGATCATTGTATTACTTTTTGGAGCAAAGAAGATCCCAGAGCTTGCGAAAGGACTAGGTAAAGGCATAAAGACTTTTAAAGCTGAGATGGAGGACACAACACCTGAAAAGAGCGAAAAAGTCGAGCATAAAGAAGAGAGTGCAGCTAGTCAAAAGATAGAAGAAACAACTAAAAACGCGTAGGTTTTAGAGTTGAAAGATAAAGTAAAAGCAGAAATTTCAAAGGTTTTAGAGCGAGAATTTGTGCTTGAAAAGCCAAAGGATAAAAATTTAGCCCACTATGCGACGCCACTTTTTAGCCTCGCAAAAGAGCTAAGAAAGTCGCCGGCTATAATAGCTAGCGAGTTTGCTGATAAATTTAGTGATAGCAAGATAGTGGAAGCTAGCGCGGTAAATGGCTACTTAAATTTCAAGCTTAAGAGCGAATTTTTAGATGAAATTTCAAAGCAAATTTTGCTAGATAGTGAAAATTTTGCAAAAGAAGATGTGAAAAAAGACAGCTATTTAATAGAATACATCAGCGCAAATCCGACTGGGCCGCTTCACATCGGACACGTTAGAGGCGCAGTTTATGGCGATACTTTAGCAAGACTTGGCAAAAGACTTGGCTACGCTATCTCAACAGAATACTACATAAACGATGCGGGCAATCAAATAGATCTGCTTGGCACATCGATATCACTTGCAGCCAAAGAGCTACTTTTTAACGAAAGCGTCGTCTATCCAGAGAAATACTACCGCGGGGATTATATTTTAGATATTGCTAAGCTTGCAAATGAGAAATTTGGCAAGGAAATTTTTTATGACGAGAGCAGAAACCTTGAGCTTGCTGAGTTTGGCAAGGATATCGTGCTTGAGATCATCAAAAAAGACTTGGCTGATGTTGGCATTTTTATAGAGAGCTGGGCTAGTGAAAAAGCCCTTTACGGCCATCTTATGCCAACTATAGAGAAGCTAAAACGCTCAAATCAAATGTATGAAAAAGAGGGCGCTACCTATATCGCTTCTACCACACTTGGCGACGATAACGATAGGGTTGTGGTTAGAAATGACGGCAGACCGACATATTTAGCTGGTGACATCATCTATCATAACGCTAAATTTGAGAAAAATTTTGACCACTATATAAACATTTGGGGCGCAGACCACCACGGATATATCGCAAGGCTAAAGGCTGCGATAAATTTCCTTGGATACGACGAAAATAGGCTTGAAGTGATACTTATGCAGATGGTTAGCCTGCTAAAAGAGGGTAAGCCATACAAGATGAGCAAGCGCGCTGGCAATGCCGTGCTTATGAGTGATATCGCAAGCGAGATCGGTGCTGAGGCGCTTAGATTTATCTTTATAAGCAAGGCAAATACGAGTAGTTTGGAATTTGACGTGGATGAGCTTAAAAAAGAGGATAGCTCAAACCCTATTTTTTATATAAATTACGCTCACGCTAGGATAAATCAGGTCTTTGCAAAAGCTGGAAAAAGCGTTAGTGACGTGATAAATGCAGACTTTGAGTGCCTAGATGAAAATGCTAAAAATTTACTTTTTGAGGCGCTTATTTTATCTGAAATTTTAGAGGATGCTTTTGCTTCAAGGCAGCTTCAAAAAATACCAGACTATCTAAAGTCACTAGCTGCTAGCTTTCACAAATTTTATAATGAAAACCGCGTGGTTGGAAACGAAAACGAAGATAGTTTGTTGAAAGTCTTTGCGGTCGTTGCTGTCTCGATAAAAACAGCGTTTAATATAATGGGAATCACAGCTAAAGATAGGATGTAACCAGCATGAATAATTCAAAAAATGTTTTAAGATATATATTTGGCAAAGGATCTATTTCTAATCTGAAGTCAATTTTGGACACTAGAACCGAAGGTGATAATTATGTTGTGTATTTTATTGATGAATATTTTAAAGGTAATCAAATTTTAGAAAATTTGCCTATAACAAATAAAGATGAAATTTTCTTTGTTCAGACAAAGGATGAGCCTAAAACTAAAGGTATTAATCTTTTAAGAGATAATTTGCTTGTAAAAAATAAAATAAATCCAAAAGCGATTGTATCATTGGGTGGTGGTTGCACTCTTGATACTGGAAAAGCAATAGCAAATTTATTAAAAAATCCAGGAAATGCCGAAGACTACCAGGGATGGGATTTAGTAAAAAATCAAGCTGTTTATAAGATAGGTATACCAACAATTTCTGGCACTGGGGCTGAAGCTAGTAGAACTTGTGTTATGACAAATCCTGAAAATGGTTTAAAGCTTGGAATGAATAGTGATTTTACCATATATGATCAACTTATTTTAGATCCTGATTTAACAAAAAGTGTACCAAGAGATCAGTATTTTTATACCGGAATGGATACTTATTTACACTGTATTGAATCACTAAATGGTAGTTATCGTAATGCAATAGGCGATGCCTTTTCTCATCAAGCCATAAATTTATGTAGAGAAATATTTTTAAGTAAAGATATGATGAGTGATGAAAATAGGGAAAAATTAATGGTTGCTTCATACCTTGGTGGATGTGCGATAGCAAACAGTTATGTCGGATTAGTTCATCCATTTTCTGCTGGTCTTAGCGTTGTTTTTGATACGCATCATTGTATTGGAAACTGTATCGCAATGACTGCAATGGATGAATTTTATCCAAATGAATTGGAAGAATTTTGGATGATGGCAAAAAAACAAAATGTTAGTATCCCTAGAGGAATTGCCAGTAGTGTTTCTGAAGATATATACAAAAAGCTTTATGCATCAACTATAATTCATGAAAAGCCATTAAATAATGCCTTAGGGGATCGATTTAAAAATATTTTGACTTTTGAAAAAGTAAAAGAAATATTTAGGAAAATGTAATGGCAAAGTATCATAAGTATGTTTTTGATGTAGAAAAGCGCACTTTTATAGGTGATTTTGAAAATATGTATGCACATGAGTCTATTGAAAAATTTGATTCATGGCATCAAGATGATAGTAGGCAATTACAGCGTAAGATATGTTTAGAAATTTTAAATCAGTATAATTTTAATACTATAGTAGATATTGGCTGTGGTAAAGGGGCTCTAACACATATTTTAAAGAAAAAAAACAATACTTGCTTGGGCATAGATATATCTCAAACTGCCATAGATGTTGCAAAAGAAAGGTTTAACGATATTGATTTTGTTGTGTGTGACATAAATAATATAGGAGCTTTTTCTGATTTGATATTAACAAGAGGCATTTGCAAGGGGGGTGGTAAATTAGACTTGGTGTTTTCAAGCGAGGCTTTTTCTTATTTTTCAAATTATAAAAAATTGCTAAAAGAGATATCTGAAGTCAGTGATTATTTTATGATAAGCCTATATTTGCCAAATGATCCAATAGGATTTGTCAAAAGTGAATCCGAATTGTTGGATAGTATAAGATATTATTTTGAAATTGTAGAACATGTTAGCCTTAGTGTGCAAAAGTCTGTAATTGTTTTTGCTAAATCAAAACAATATTTTTGATTTTGCTTTAATGATATTTACTTCTATAAATATTTTTATATAGAGTATGCGATATAGAAAGTTGAGACAATATTATGGAATTTAAAATAAATTTTAGTGGAACTGGTCACAAGTATACCAAAGAAGAGTTGAATGTTGTTTTGGAAACTATGCAAGATGCAGATCCACTAACTCAAGGAATATATAGGGATAAATTCGAGAAAGCATTTTGTGAGTATAATGGAAATGATTTTGCATTTAGTGTTTGTAATGCTACTGCGGCTCTTGAATTGGCTGCTCAGCTTTGTTTGTTTAAAGAAAATGATGAAATTATTGCTCCGTCTCATACCTTTACTTCCAGTGTTTATCCTTTTGTCAAAAAGGGAGCAAAAGTTGTTTGGTGTGATATAGACCTAGATACTAGAGTTGTAAATTTAAAAAATATAAAAAAATGTGTTACTAAAAATACTAAAGTAATCGTTGTCGTTCATCTCTATGGTTTTATGATCCCAGATATTGAAGAAATTGCCAAGTTTGCAAAAGAAAATAATATTTTATTAATTGAAGATGTTGCCCAAGCAATGGGGACCGAAACACATGGTAAAAAAGCCGGAACTTTTGGTGACTTTAGTATTTTTTCATTTCATTCACATAAAAATATTACAACACTTGGAGAAGGCGGGATTATAGCAGTTAAGGATAAAAAATATGCCGATATAATTCCAATGTTGAGGCATAACGGACATTGTGCTTTTGAAGGTGAAAGAAAAGAATACTGGAAACCAGCAATGGGTAATGTTGATATCCCAAATTTAAATGGTATAGATTTGATGCCAAATAACTATTGTTTAGGTGAAGTAGAATGTGCATTGGGAACAAAACTGCTTGATAGGCTTGATCAGATGAATGAGTTTAAGAGAAAAAGAGCTGTAGATTTTATAGATAGTTTAAAGGAATTTAGAAGTATTGTTTTTCATAGAGTAGACAATGAGAGCCATAATTATCATCTGCTGGTTGCATATATTAAAGACAATAAGAGAGATCAAATGATGGAGCGATTGGTATATGAAAAGGGCATAAAATGTGTTGTTCAATACTGTCCACTAAACCGTTATCCTTTATATAGAAAGCTAGGATTTGGCAATGCAAATTGTCCAAATTCTGATACTTTTTTTGATAACATGATCTCTTTTCCGTTTCATCATTGGATGAGTGATGATGATTTTTCTTATATGATAAAATCAACAAAAGAAGTAGCAGTAGAATTAGGACTTTAATGGATAATTTACTTTTAGTAATTCCTGCAATTAAAAAAAATGCTGTTATTCCAGATCAATTAGTTAGAAAGCTAAATGGAGTGACTCTTTTTCAAAGAGCTATAAATACAGCACTGGATATCACAAATAAGATTTTAGTAGTTACCGACTCTGAAGAAATTTCTTTAATATGTGATAGAAATGGTATTAATTTTTATAAAGACAAAGACCTGCGCTTAAATTCTGAGAATATTTTAGAAATAATATATTCCATTGTAAAGTCATATAAAGAAGATAATATTTTTCTTTATAGAGCGAACACTCCACTTGTCGATAGTGAAATTTTAAAAGATGCTTATGCTACTTTTAAAAGAGATAGTTTAAAAATTTTAATGTCAGTTAAATCTAACAATAAAAATATCTTTTTTATGGAGAATGATACACTAAAACCTATCGAAAGAGATGTTTCTTATGGGGAGTTAAAGGCGTTTTATATATTTTCAAAAAAAAACCTCGCGCTAAAAGATTTTAAGCCGTATATTCTAGATAGTGAAAAATGTATAGAGATCGAAAGCTATCAAGATTGGTGGGTATGTGAGAAAATTTTAAGAAGAAAACGTATAGTGTTTAATGTTATAGGGGATTCTTGTATTGGAATGGGGCATATTTATAGGTCGTTAACTATAGCAAAAGAAATAAACGACCATGAGATAATTTTTGTTTGTGATGAAAAATATAACTTTGCTGTCAATAATATTGCTTCTAAATACCATAAAGTTTTTTCGTCAAGTAATATGCTAAAAACAATTCTTGATTTAAAACCAGATCTTGTTATAAATGATTGCCTTAATAATGATGAAATGTATATTCATAGTCTTAAGAATGCCAATGTAAAAATTGTAAGTTTTGAAGATATAAGCGAAAGTTCACGATATGTTGATTTGGTGTTTAATGAATTATTTGAAATTCCACAAAAAGATGGAAAAAACTATTTTTGGGGGCATAAATATACACTATTAAGAGATGAATTTGATGATGCAAAGCGAAATGATAATTTTAAAAATGTAAATAGTATTTTATTGTCTTTTGGTGGTAGTGATCCAAATAATTTAACACTAGTGGCATTAAAGTCTATATTGAAAACATGTATAGAATTTGAAATAAAAATAAATATAGTTTGTGGAAGTGCATATGCTTACGAAGAAGAGTTGAAAGATTTTATTGCAAATTGTAAATATAAAAATATTTTTTTATTTATTAATAGTGTTGCTATATCAAAAATAATGGAAGAGTGTCAGATCGCTATTTCATCAAATGGTAGAACTACGTATGAACTAGCAGATATGCATATTCCAACTATTGTTATATCTCATCATGAGAGAGAGGCTACTCATACATTCACATCCCTTCAAAACGGTTTTATCAATCTTGGTGTTTTTGATAAAAAAACAGCCATAAAACTAGAAGAAAAATTTAAAAAATTGGTTGAAGATATAGATTATAGGGAGCTTTTGTTTAATAATATCAAAAAATATGATTTTAGATCCAACAAGAATAAAGTTATTTCTAAAATCTTGGAGCTGCTATGAAAACAACTGGTGTTATTCAAGCTAGAATAGGATCTAAAAGATTACCATGTAAGATGATGTTAAATTTAAATGGGCACCCAGTAATAGAATGGGTTGTAAAGAGAGTTCAAAGATCGTCTTTAGATGAGATTATCGTTGCTATACCTGATACTAAGGAAAATGATATTTTAGAAAAATATCTAAAAGGCTTAGATGTAAAAATTTTTAGGGGTGATGAAAATAATGTTTTAAAAAGATTTTATGATGCTCTCAAGGGTACCCTATCTACACATTTTGTTAGAATCTGTGCAGATAATCCACTGATAGATCCAGCAGAGATAGATAATCTAATCAAATTTTATAAAAATAATAATTGTGACTACGCTTACAATCATATACCAAGAGGTAATTTATACCCAGATGGTCTTGGTGCAGAAATAATATCTTCGGAGCTTTTTTTTGATATTTTTCATAAAGTTACATTGACTGAGCATAAAGAACATGCGTTGTCGTATATCTGGGACAATCAAGAAAAGTATATAATAAAAACATTTGATCCTAATGATGAAAATTTGAAAAGACCTGATCTAAAATTTGATATAGATACGCTTGATGACTATTATAAGTTAGTAATGAAAGATTTTGATATTAATGTTAATTCTTTAGAGCTAGTTAAAATTTTTGGAGAATAAAGTGAAACTTATAGATTTTATGAATAGCATAAATCCCTATGAGCCAAAGCTATATAAGCCTTTTATAATAGCTGAAGCTGGTGTTAATCATGAAGGAAGTATGCAAATTGCAAAAAGGTTGATTGAAGAAGCATGTGAAGGTGGTGCTGATGCGATTAAATTTCAAACATATAAAGCAAATACGATAGCTTCCAAAAATTCTCCTGCTTATTGGGATACTAGAAAGGAGCCTATTGCAAGCCAATATGAACTTTTTTGCAAACATGATAAATTCTGGAAAAAAGAGATGGAAGAGCTTAAAAGCCATTGTGATAAAGTTGGTATAGAATTTCTTAGCACCCCATTTGATATTGAGAGCGCTAAATTTTTAAATGATCTGATGGATGTTTTTAAAATTTCATCTAGCGACATAACAAATAAGCCTTTTATAGAATTTATATGCAACTTTAAGAAACCAATAATACTATCCACTGGCGCTAGTTTTTTATACGAAATACAAGAGTCGGTTAGCTGGATAGAAAGAGCAGGCAATACTTTGGCTCTACTTCATTGTGTGCTAAATTATCCAACTCCTGATGAAAATGCAAATTTGGGCATGATACTTGGGCTAAAAAGAGCATTTCCTGATAAAATTATAGGCTATAGTGATCATACATTGCCAAAAGATATGCAAGTTTGTAAAAACGCAATTTTGCTTGGGGCTACTATTATTGAAAAGCATTTTACTCATGATAAGACCTTGACTGGAAATGATCATTATCACGCAATGGATAAAAATGATTTAACTAAATTTAAAAAAGATATAGAAGAAACTTTTAAAATTTTAGGAAAATTTGAAGTTAGTGCGCTTGATGATGAAAAACTAGCTAGAGATAATGCTAGAAGAAGCTTGGTAGCATCAAAAGATATTAAAAAAGGTGATATTATAAAAAGAGATGATCTCACCTTTAAAAGACCAGCAATGGGGATAAGTCCTAAATTTATAGATGATATTGTAGGTAGAAGAGCGTTTTGTAATATAAGTGAAGATGATGTTTTAAAATGGAATATGGTGGAGTAGAATGCAAGATAATATTTCAAGATACACAGAAAAAGACTTAAATAATATTTTAAGTAATGAACTAGGTGAAAAATATATTAGTTACAGGAAGGAATGGAATAGTATTAGTTATAATAACTTTCCAGATTTTCCATTACATATAGATTTTGAAATGCAAGATAGTTGTAACCAGTCTTGTATAATGTGTCCAAGAAATACCAAAAAACATCCAAATATAAATTATAAAGTAAATACAAATTCCAAATTAAGTTTTGATTTATTTAAGAAAGCTATTGATGAAGGAAAAAACAATGGTTTAAGGTCTATAAATCTTGGTGCTTTTGCTGAGCCACTATTAAATAAAGACGTTTTTAAAATGATTAAATATGCAACTGATAATGGTATTGTAGATACAAGGATTATTACAAATGGGTTAATGCTAGGAAAATATATAGATGATATTTTTGATAGTGGGCTAGTTAATCTTTTTGTATCGCTAGATGCATTTTATGAAAATACATACAATGACATTAGAGGCAAAGGCATGTCTTTAGTTAAAAGTTCATTAGAAAAATTTTTAGCGGAAAGATCTCTTAGAAAAAGTATACTCCCAATAACTAGAGTTTCTTTTGTAGATATGAAAAAGAATAGAGATGAAAAGAAGAAATTTATAGAATTTTGGAGAGATAAAGTAGACTTTATAGATATACAGGTTTTTGATAATTACAATATAGATATCAATGGCGAATTTGATTTTTCTATGCACAAGAAATGGAACTGTTTTTCACCATTTGCTAGAGTGGCTATTTTGTCGAATGGTGATATATTGCCTTGCTGTAATTTTTTTGGTAGAAACATACCAATAGGCAACATAAAGATTATTTCTATAAAAGATGCATTCAATAGTAAAAAAATGAATAATATTAGACAAGGTATATTGGATGATAGTCTAAGAAATTGTTCTATTTGCCAAAGGATTGGTGAGTGATAAAAATTTTTAAAAAAATACTTATATTTTTATATTGTAACTTTATATTGGAGATAATTGCATTATCTCCAACAATTATTGGAGATAAATTAAGATGGATATATGTTGAAATTTTTGCTAGAAAGTTAGGTAAAAATTTTAGAGCGCATACTGGAACATTTTTTTATTATCCTAAAAATTTGAGTATAGGCGATAATGTTAGTATAAACGGAAATTGTATAATTCAATCTCTATCGAATTTGGAGATAGGAAATGATGTGATGATAGCTTCAAATTGCAATATAATGACATCAAATCATGGCTTTAAAGATAGATATATACCCATGAATCTACAAAAAAATGAAACAAATGAACTTATTATTAATGATGATGTGTGGATAGGATTTGGAAGCGTCATAAACTCTGGTGCTAGAAAGGTGGAGATAGCAAAAGGAGTTATAATAGCATCAAATTCTGTAGTTACGAAAAGTATAGATATTGAGTATAGTATATGGGGGGGGGTTCCCGCTCATTTTATCAAGATGAGATTTGATGATGAGTGATAAGAGTGTTTTTTTGTGTACAACTGCTTTAGAGGATACATGGGATGCTAGTGCAGATAATCTATTGTTTTTAGGAGAACATTGCAGACTTTTTGATAAAAAAAAATACTACGAGAAATTAAATTATCAGATTTTTAAATATATTTGGAGCGATAAGGGAGAGATTGATCGTGCTTTAAAATATTGCATTGATATTTTTGAAGAGATTGTTGAAAAACTTGCTGAGTTGCTCAATGATTATCATGGTGTAAATTATTCAATAAAATATTGGCAAGGTCTATTATTGCCATGGCTACAATATTATATATTAACGATTTATGATAGATATATGCATATTAAAATGGTATATATGGAACATAAAGATTTATATACAAATATTTTGAGCGAAGATGATTTTAATTTTACTGCGACTACAAATGATTTTTTTGAGCATGCACATAGTGATGATTATTTTAATCTTCAGCTTTATTCGCAAGTTGTTAAATTTTTAAATTTAAAGAGTAATGTAATAAGTATAAATCATCCAAGAATACAAACAAAAATAGAAATTGGTAATAAAAAACCACTAATTAAAAAGGCATTAGGAGTAGTTTCTAGTGTTTTGAATAGACTAAATTTTAACAAAAAAGTAGTAATAGTAAGTCCATATTTTAAATTTCATGCTATTAGGCATTGTCTAAAATTGTTTATTTATTCTAAATTTAGGATAGTTTTTGACAATATGAACTATCCTATTTCTATGGATGTGCAACCAAATTTAAGCATTAGAAAAGAGCTTTTTCGCAATGTTAATTTTACAGACGAGTTTAAGAATTTTTTATTTTATTCTTTTAAACAAAATTTTCCCATTATATATTTAGAGGCTTATAAAGATTTTGACAAAAAGATAGATGGGTTAAAGCTACAACCCCCTAAAGTAGTATATAGCGCGAATGCATTGTATCATAACGAATTTTTTAGATTTTTTTGTGCTAAATATAGAAAAGATATTGTAGTGGCATATGGACAGCATGGAGGTGATTTTGGTATAGATAAAATAGATATTCAAGAAGAAATAGAAAGTAAATTTTGTGATATTTACTATACATATGGTTGGAAAAAACAGGGAGCATCTTGCGGTATTTTACCGCAGCAGCCGCTGCCAAGACGGGTTCACAATAATAAGATAGTTTTAGTAATGACTTGCATGCCGAGATATTTACATTGCATTGCATATATAGAAGATGGTGCTAAAATGTTGCAATATATTGAAAATACAAAAGTTTTTTTGAATAAATTAAAATATGGCAGTTTATTGAATATTAGAACCTATCATGGAGATTATGGGTGGAATGTTAAAAATAGACTTTTAGAGTGTGGAAAAAAGTTATTTTTTGATACAAAAACAAATTATTATAAACAAATATCTTCATCAAGACTCAATGTGTTTGACCATATGCACACAGGCTATCTTGAATCATTATCTTTAAATAAACCAACACTTATTTTTATTGCCAAAGGAGTGTACTCATTTAGGGAAGAAGTAAAACCATATATCAGTGATCTTATAGATGCCAAAATTTTATTCATAGGTGCCGAAGAATGCGCTGACTTTATAAATAAGAATTATGAAAAAATAGAGGTATGGTGGAATACCAAAGAAGTTCAAAATGCTAAAAATTTGTTTTTGCATAAATATTTTAGAACATCATCAAACTGGGTAGAAGAGTGGATTAAAGAATTTGATATGCTTTTGGAGAGAGGATGCGCGAACAAAGCTTAAAAAAAAGATATCTAGCTAAGCTTT
This sequence comes from Campylobacter concisus UNSWCS, assembly GCF_000466685.1. Taxonomy (GTDB): domain Bacteria; phylum Campylobacterota; class Campylobacteria; order Campylobacterales; family Campylobacteraceae; genus Campylobacter_A; species Campylobacter_A concisus_A. The sequence goes on along the minus strand of NZ_ANNG01000031.1, from coordinate 51,020 downwards.
TTTCAAATATAATTAGTGCATTTGTTAATATGGCAATAGTTTTTATTGTTCCAAAAGCTTTGGGGCCAATGTCGTATGGGCTTTTCATGTATTTACAAAATTTCTTTAATCAAATGATGGGATTTTTGGATATTGGCACGTCAAGTGCCTTTTTTGTAAAGCTTAGTGCAAATAATTCTAGAAAATCATTGTTTGTATTTTATTCTATTTACATATTATGTATATTTATTTTTTCTATCCTTTTTATTTATGCGCTAAATTCATTAGAACTGAATGAGCATTTTATGCCAAATGTGCCTCAAAACTTTATATTGATAGGTTTTTTATACTCTTTTCTTTTGTGGTTAAGTCAAGTTTTTATCAAAATTTCAGATGCATATGCTATTACTGTTAGTGTTGAATTTGTTAAGATAGTTCATAAAATTTTAATGCTTTTATTGCTTATTTTTTTTGTATATGAACTTGCGTTCAATTTAAAATTATATTATTTATATAATTTTATTTTTTATATTTCATTTATTTTTATCCTTATTTTATTTTTTTATAAAATGAGAATTTTTAAAGATATATATGGCTTAAATTTAAAAGAGTTAAAAAATCTTTTTAAAGAATTTTATTCTTTTTGTCACCCACTGTTTTTTTATACTATTGTTACTACTTGTGCAACAGTCTTTGATATTTGGCTTTTGCAAAAAGTATCAGGGAGTATTCAAAGTGGGTTTTATGGTCTTGTATATGGTCTTGTTTCTGTTGCACTTATATTCACTAGTTCAATGACTCAGATTATTATAAGAGAGTTTTCTAAAGAATATGCAGTAAAAAATTATGAGAGATTGAGATTTTTAATTGTAAGGTATGTGCCTATGCTTTACTCTATAGCTACTTTCTTTAGCGTTTTTGTATCTTTTCATTCCGATGCAATACTTGCTATTTTCATAAATGATGACTTTAAAGGTGCTTGGCTGGCATTATCTTTGATGGCTTTTTACCCGCTTCACCAAACTTATAGTCAGATAATAGGAGGTTATTGTCATGCCACTTTGCAAACAAAATTAAATAGAAATATAGCTTTGTTTTTTATGCCTATTGGATCTGTAATTAGCGTAATAGTGATATATTTTTTAAATTTAGGTGCAACAGGTTTAGTAGTTAAGATGGTATTACTACAAGCGATAAGTGCAAATGTAATGTTTTTTTTTGCCACCAAAGACTTAAACATAAAAATATTATTTTTTATTAAACATCAAATTTATTCACTTTTGTTTTTTGTTTTGTTTGGTATTTTATCAGGATATATAGCTATTTTCGATAATATCGTTATAAATTTCATTGCTTGTGGCATTTTTTATATTTGTTTATGTATAATAGGAACAATCATTTTTCCACAGGTTTTTGCTATGAAGCCAGAAGATGTGAAAATGCTTTTAAAGAAGATAGTGGGATTTGTTTATATAAAATTAAAAGGATAAAAAGTATGGATAAGAGTTATTGGGATGAATTTTATAAGCAACATACTGGAGATAGTGTTATAAAACAACAAAGTACTTTTGCTAGTTTTTGTCAAGAAGAATTTTTCAAAGATAAAAAGTTAAATATTATTGAATTAGGTTCTGGAAATTGTAGAGATTCTATTTTTTTCGCTGCTAAAAAGCATAATGTTATAGCAATTGATCAAAGCGATATTGTAATAGAAAGCAAGGAGGACGATTCTTTAAAAGATAATTTAACTATTAAAGTAGCTAATTTTGTAACCGATGATTATTCTAAATATGGTGATATAGATGTATTTTATTCTAGATTTACGATGCATGCCATCACAAAGACAGAAGAAGAAAAAATAGTAAAAAAAGTATATGATAATCTTAGGCAAAATGGGTTATTTTGTATAGAGGTAAGAACAACAAAGGATCCATTATGTGGTGTTGGACGCAACATGGGAGACGATACATTCTTTACTGATCATAATAGACGATTTATTAATTCGGATGTTTTTTTGAAACATGTCTTGAAACTTGGCTTTAAGTTAAGATATTTTACAGAAAAAAACAACTTATCCATTTACAAGAATGATAATCCTGTTTTGATGAGGATAATACTTGAAAAATGATTATTCATATAGTGAAGATGAAATTTTATTTAAAAAAGTAAATCAGCTTCTACGTAGTATAAAGTGTGAGTATTGGGTTTGTCATGGTACTTTATTGGGCATAATAAGAGATAATATGATTTTACCATGGGATCATGATATAGATTTCGCTGTTTGGAAAAAAAAAGTAAAAACGGAAGACATAGAAAAACTTTTTAAAGATAGTGGTTTTAAACAAGAAATTATTCTAGGTGAGATGGATTGTTTGCATTTTACAAACGGTTCTAAAAAAATAGATATTAGTTTTTATGATGTAAAAGATAATGTTGCCTCAGTTAGATGGGTCGTTCCAAAAAAAACAAATCTAAAAAATAAATTTTTAAATTTTATCGCAATGATTATACATTCACTTGATAATAATATTGTTATTGACCTTGAGATTAAAAACATAAAAGATTTACTAAAATTTTTATTAATAAAAGTAACAAAGTTAATAAAGCCATTTATCAAAAAAAATACTAGAAAAAAAATCTATGAGGATGCTATAAAAAGTTTTTATTATACTGGATATAGCTATGATATAAATTTAATGAAATTTAAAAACATTATTTTTTTAGATGAAGTTGTTCCTGTTCCAATAGATTCTGAAAAATGTTTGGAAATAACATATGGTAAAGATTGGAGAGTTCCAAAAAAAAATTATGTTTGGTACAATGAGGCAAATAATTTAATAAACATGTAATTAGAAAAGGAATTTATTTATGAAAGTTTTGTTACTTGCTGGTGGGTTCGGGACTAGACTAAGTGAAGAGACGGATATTAGACCAAAACCTATGGTTGAAATTGGTGGTAAGCCCATCCTTTGGCATATTATGAAAATTTATAGCCACTACGGGTTTAATGATTTTGTAATTTTATTGGGCTATAAGGGCTACTATATAAAAGAGTTTTTTGCAAATTATTTTTTACATAGAAGTGATATAACTATTGACATAGCTAGTGGTAAAATGGAGATATTAAATAACACTAGCGAACCATGGAGAGTTACTCTACTAGACACAGGTTTAAATAGTATGACTGGGGCTAGAATCAAAAAAGCTAGAAAAATCGTAGGAAATAATACTTTTATGCTGACATATGGAGATGGTGTAGCTAATATAAAAATAGACGACCTTTTAAAATTTCACTCATCCCATAAAAAAATAGTAACAATGACTTCAGCGCAGCCAGATGGAAGATTTGGCGCTTTAGAAATTTCAGATCAAGATCAAGTGCTACAATTTAAAGAAAAGCCAAAAGGTGATGGCAGTTGGATAAATGCAGGTTTTTTTGTTTGTGAGCCGGAAGTGTTTGATTATATAGATGACGATGAAAGTACTGTTTTTGAGCAAGAGCCACTTATGAGACTTGTTCAAGATGGGGAGATATTTACTTACAAACATCATGGTTTTTGGATGCCAATGGATACACTAAGAGATAAAAATAAACTAAATGAAATGTGGCGAGAAAATAAAGCGGAATGGAAAATTTGGGAATAAAAATGTTCAAAAATGTTTTTAAAAATAAAAAAGTTTTAATTACAGGGCATACTGGCTTTAAAGGTAGTTGGCTTAGTGCATGGCTCTTAAATTTAGGGGCAGAAGTTATTGGAATTTCAAAGGATATCCCAACAAATCCATCCATGTTTGTTTTACTAAATTTAAAAGATAAGATCAAAAAAGATTACAGAGCTGATATTCGTAACTTGGATATTATAGAAGAAATTTTTCTTAATGAAAAACCAGATTTTGTCTTTCATCTGGCAGCTCAACCAATAGTCTCTGTTTCATATAAAGATCCAATAGAAACCATAACTTCAAATGTTATGGGCACTACAAATATTTTAGAGATATTGAGAAAAGCAGAGCATGAATGCACGGCTATAATTATAACAAGTGATAAAGCTTATGATAATATCGAACAAGTTTGGGGATATAGAGAAAATGATGCACTTGGTGGAAAAGACATTTATAGTGGGTCTAAGGGCGCAGCAGAGCTTATTATTAAATCCTATTGTAACTCATTTTTTAAAGAGATTAAAAATATAAGGATAGGTGTAGCAAGAGCAGGAAATGTAATTGGCGGTGGGGATTGGGCTAAAGATAGAATTGTAGTGGATAGTATGATGGCATGGAGTAAAAACAAGGCTGTAAATATTAGATCTCCAAAATCTACAAGACCATGGCAACATGTTCTTGAGCCACTTAGTGGTTATTTAAATTTGGCTATGGCACTATCTTTAGACGATAGTTTAAATCACGAATGTTTTAACTTTGGTCCAAGAGCTGAACAAAATCACAGTGTGGCAGAATTATTGATGGATCTTAGTAAAATTTGGAGTTTAAAAAATATATATAATGTTGTAGATGAAATAATTTTTGACGAAGCTAAATTACTAAAGCTAAATTGCGACAAGGCGTTGCACTATCTTAAATGGCATGCAAGCTTAGAGTATAAAGAAACAATTGAGTTTACCTCACAGTGGTATTATGACTTTTACAAAAAAAACTCAGATATGTTTAAAAAGACAACAGAACAAATAATAGAATATGAAAATCTTGCAAAAAATAGAGCGTTATCATGGACGGAGTGATTTTAACACCATTAAAACAAATTTATAATCCAAAGGGTGACATTTTTCATGCGATGAAACAAAGTGATTATGGTTTTTGTGGCTTTGGAGAGGCGTATTTTTCAACTATAAACGAAAAAGAGATAAAAGGCTGGAAGAAACACAATCAAATGGTGCTTAATATTGTAGTCTGTTTGGGAGAGATTAAATTTGTAATTTATGATGATATAAAAAAAGAATTCTTAAGTGTAAAATTATCTCATAAAAATTATCAAAGACTGACTATAAAAAACGGGTTATGGATGGCTTTTTGTGGTCTCGGAAAGAATAATATGCTTTTAAATATTGCAAGCATAGAGCATGATCCTAACGAGTCTATTAGCATGGACATTAATAACATTAAATATAATTTTTAAAGGCTTTAAGTGAAAAAAATATATCAAAAGGAGTGGTTTGGTATAAAATTTAGTGAATTTACTAAGCTTAATTCTAAGAAAATTGCAGATGATGAGTTTTATAAAAAATTTTATGAGCTATTTTATAAAAAATTTAATTCATATAAAGACCTTTCAAAAGACTATATTGAGCGTAAAACAAATATTGCAAGAGATATTATAATCTTTTCGAAAAATTATAAGGATATTCTGTCTATAGGTTGCGGTAACGGTTTTATTGAAAATTTTATAATTAAAAATAGCGATAAAAATATATTAGCAATAGAGCCTTCTAATAATTTTAAGTGGTTGACAAATGGGGGGGGTGTAAAACCGTGATAGGCTTTTTCCCGGAATGTGTCAAAGATGAGAAAAAATATGAATTTGGTTATTGTAGCACCATAGACTATGTTTTTAATAATGAAGAGTATACTAATTTTTTAAAAAGTGTTTATGAATATGGATTTAAAGAATTTTATTTAGCTGAGGTTATTATGCCAGCAGAAGGATTTGTTGCAAGTATAAAAGAGATTGTAAAAACTGTTTTATCACTACTTGGATTATATAATAAGGGTCAGTTTTGGGGATACTTAAGAAATATTGATGAGCATATCATACTTCTTAAAAAGGTTGGTTTTGAAAATATAACTTATGGCACTCATAAACATGGATCATATTGGATTAGGATTAAAAATGAGAAAGATTAGACTTTCAAAATCTTCAATTGGTGATATAGAAAAACAAGCCGTTTTAAAGGTGCTTGATGAAGAGTATCTTGGTATGGGTAAAAATGTTATGCAATTTGAAATTGCTATTAAAGAGTATTTAGCTACCGATATGGAAGTAGTATGTGTAAACACTGGAACCTCTGCTCTTCATTTGGCTCTTGCAGCGCTTGATTTTAACGAAAACGATGAAATTTTAGTTCCAACTATTACTTATGTTGCGTCTTTTCAGGCTATTTCTGCTTTGGGGTTAAGACCTATTCCTTGTGATATAGATCCTGACACGATTTTTATCGATAAAGATGATATTAAAAGAAGAATTACTAAAAAAACTAGAGCCATTATGCCAGTGCATTATGCCAGCTCATCTAAGAGTATGGAAAGTATTTATGAAATTGCAAATGAGTTTGGACTAAGGGTTGTCGAAGATGCTGCTCAAGGATTTGGCTGTCTTAGGAATGGTAAGAAAGTTGGCAGCAGTGGAGATATAATTTGTTTTAGTTTTGATGGGGTAAAAAATATTACTTGTGGTGAAGGTGGAGCCATTTTATCTAGTGATTTAAAATTTATACAAAAAGTTAGAGATATGAGGCTTCTTGGAGTTGAAAAAGATAGTGAAAAAAGGTACTCAGGTCAAAGAAGCTGGGATTTTGATGTTAAGCTTCAAGGTTTCAGATATCACATGAGCAATATTATGGCGGTAATCGGAATAGCTCAGCTTTCTAGGATAGATGGCTTCATAGCTAAAAGAAAAGAGCTAGCCAGACTATATGTGGATTTGCTTAAAGATGTAGATGAAGTTGATTATTTAAAATTTGATTTTGATGATGTTGCTCCATATATCTTTGTCATAAAGGTAAAAAATAGAGATGGATTGCGAAATTTTTTACTAGAGAATGGCATAGAAACAGGTATTCACTATAAGCCAAATCATCTTCTAACAAAATTTAATGCCGGATATTCGTTGCCAAAAAGTGAAAAAATATATGATGAAATTTTAACGCTTCCGTGTCATTTTGACTTGAAAATGGATGATGTAAAATTTATTGTAAATAAGATAAGGACATTTTATGCAAGATAAACCACTAGTATCGGTGATTATGAATTGTTTTAATAGTGATGAATTCTTAAGAGAAAGTATCGAGAGCGTAATAAATCAAACATATAAAAATTGGGAATTAATTTTTTGGGATAATCAATCAACTGACAATAGCGCAAACATTGCAAAATCGTATAATGATAGTAGAATAAAATATTTCTATGCTCCAAAGTTTGCTCCACTTTATGGCGCTAGAAATTATGCCGTTAAAGAAGCCAAAGGTGATTTCATTGCATTTTTAGACTGTGATGACTTGTGGAAAAATGATAAGTTAGAAAAACAAATTTCATTAATGCACAATGGTGATTTTGGGCTTTGCTACACTAACTTTTATATTATGGGTCAAAATAAAAATAAGAAATTATTTGTTAAAACTCAGCCATCGGGATATATTTTTAAACACCAAATAGCTAATTATTCTATCGGAATTTTAACAGTTATGATTTCCAAGAAAGCATATGATAATATTGAAGATAAGTTTGACTCAAGCTTAAATTTTCCAGGAGATTATGATCTTTTTATTAGGCTTTTAAAAAACGAAAAGGCATGCTATATAGATGAGCCACTTGCGTATTATAGGGCTTCTAATGCAAATAGTATCTCCAATACAAAACGCCTTGATAACATCAAAGAGGTGAAAGTTGTATTAAAAAAATTAAAGAATATGTATAGCGAGAAGGATATATTAAAGAGGCTAGATGAAGCAAAGGCCATAATGGATATAAAAGAAATTTTATTTTCTTTGAAGGATCTTAATACAAGAGAAATTCTAAGAATTTTAAGAGATATGTCTTTTAAAGATGCTTTTTCTTTAACTGTTTTAAATAAAATTATCTCAAAAATTTTACGAATTTTGAGATGGTACTCTTAGATTTATTTGTAATATAAACGACTCACTAAATAAGCTTTTATATTTTTATGGATTGTGTTCAGAGTTTTCATACATCGTTCTAAATTTGTAGCACTTAAATATTTTAGTATCTAGCCCAACCCTGTTTTGCAAAAAATAAAGGCTGCCAGGAGACTGCTCGTCTATCTTTTTCTTTACGTAAAATTTAAGTACAAAAAGTATCACAAAAAGCAGCGAGCAGCTTATATAGTCTATCACGCGTTTTAAGGCGTATTCAAAGGCATTATAAGGCTTGATATCGTTTAAAAAGTTTAAATTTTCGCCATTTTCTGGGATGTAGCACTTTTGTAAGTAATTTTCTAAAAAACTCTCCACATTTAGAAATTTGATCTTTTTATACTTTGTTTTAAACTGCAAAAGCGTGAGAAATCTCACCAGTTTGCTATCAACGGGCTTTTGGGTATTTAGCACTATTAGCCTTTGATCGCCTGATTTTATGAGATTTTCTAGTGCGCTTCGAAGAGCTTTAGCGTCGCTATTTTCATGGGACAAAAAATTCACTTGGCCAAATTTCTTCCTAAGCTTCTCTAGCTCGAGTTTGGTGAAAGTATATTTTTCGCCAAGGATGATCATAGGCCTATCCCTTTATCTTTATTTTAAATTTGCATTATATAATTCGCCTAATTATACCCAAACGTGCTAATTGCATTTTTAAAAAAATAGTTAAGGTTAAAATATGTCTCAAAAATTTCTTGCTGTGCTTGTTTTGGCGCTGATCTGTGCCATTTCTTTTGCGCTCTCAAACACGGTTTTGGCTAAATTTCACACTAGCCCGCTCATCATCTCGATCATTCTTGGCGCCATTTTTGCAAATCTTTTCACCAAACAGACTCAAATTTTAAAAAGTAGTGGCGTAGTAGCGATCGCTGGGAAGCAAATTTTAAGGCTAGGCATCATACTTTTTGGCTTCAATATAAGCCTTAGTGAGATCGCAAGTGTCGGAGTTCTTGGCGTGATATACGCAGCTTTTATGGTCTTTGCGACCTTTTGCTTTGCGCTTTTTACCGCTAAGGCTTTGGGGCTTAGCAAGGATAGTGCCGTGCTCATTGGCTCAGGGGCAAGCATATGTGGCGCAGCTGCTGTCATGGCTACTCAAAATGAGATAAAAGCAGACGCAAACAAGCTTGCTATCGCCATTTGCACGGTGGTGCTATTTGGGACGATTGGCATGTTTATCTATCCATTTATCGCTAAATTTCTAGCTCTCACGCCTCAGCAAACTGGCTTTTTTATCGGCGGCTCGCTTCACGAGGTAGCTCATGTAGTGGCAGCCTCAGCGGCATTTGACGGCACAACAAGTGGCTCTGCCATCATCATAAAAATGCTTCGCGTCATCATGCTAGTGCCATTTTTGTTTTTGCTAAGTTTCTTAAATTTAAGCCAAAATAGTGGCGGCTCAAAGCTAAAGAGCATACCTTGGTTTGCGCTATTTTTCCTAGTGGCGATCTGCGTTAGGTCTTTGCCATTTTTCCCTGAAAATTTGGTGCAAATTTTAAAGCTCTCAGCTAGCATCTGCCTTTGCATCGCGATGTGTGCTTTGGGTTTTGGGATAGATAGAAGTATATTTAAAGCGACTGGCAAAAAGCCATTTTTGTTAGCATTTTTTATATTTTTATGGCTTATTTGCTCATCGCTTATCTTTGTTAAGACTCTTTGCTAGTTTTTAGTTTTTGCAAAAACTCTTCGATGTTGTATTTTGCTCTGTAGGCTGGGCTTAAAAGGTGTATCAAAATGTCGCCAAGGTCCATCACGATCCAATCAGGCGAGCTCTCAGTGCCTATAAATTTCTCTCCAAGAGGCTTAAGCTCCTCTTTTAGGTCTTCTCCTAGTGAGTAAGCGTGCCTCTCACCAAGCGTAGTAGCGATAACTACGGCCTTTACGAAATAATCATCCCCGCTCATATCAAACACTTGTATCTCTTCAGCCTTTTTTGCGTCTAAAACCTTAACTATACTTTCGGTGCGCTCTTGCATCGATCTTTCCTGCATCTTTAATCCTTGGTAAAAATTTATAATCTCATCTTTTATCTCGCTAGGCAGCTCATCAAGCCCCTTTTGGTGCCTGATCTGCGATGAGCTAACATCCACATGCACGTCCATTTTTTGTAAATTTTGTGGAATTTCTATGTGATTGCGCTTAGCGATCACAAACTGCACCAAATTTTTTAGCTCCTCGTAGCCATGCCACTTATCAAGCGTAGCTAGGTGGTCCGCGCCTATTATGAGATAAAATTTCTCTATCTTGAATTTCTCATACAAATACTTAACCGTCTCTATGGTAGGCACTGGGCGAGCTAAATTTATCTCATAGTCTGAGATCTCGACCTTCTCTAGGCCGCCCCAAATTTCTCTTATCCACTTTAGGCGAAGCTCTGGCGGAGCTGAAAATTCGCTCTTAAAGGGACTTATAAAAGTTGGCATGATGATGAGCTTGTCGATATCAAGGCCGCTTAGTGCCATTTTCACAATGCTATCGTGTCCTAAATGAACCGGATCAAAGCTCCCGCCAAAAAGTGCTAACTTCATCTATTAAAGTGCCTTGTTTATATTTGTTTTAAAATTCTTTTTTGTAGAATTAGGCGTAATTATATCAAAAGGAGCTAAGATGTCAGTTAAAGTAGCAATAAACGGCTTTGGGCGTATCGGTAGGTGTGCTGCTCGTATTATTTTAGAGCGAGACGATGTTGAGCTTGTCGCTATTAACGACACCGCAACAAGGGATATGACGAGGTATTTGCTTAAATATGACAGCGTGCACGGCGAATTTAAGCAAGACGTTAAGGTGATAAGCGACGAATTTATAGAAGTAAATGGCAAAAAGATAAGAGTTTTTTCTACAAGAGATCTAAACGAGCTTAGCTACGCAGACTACGGTGTAGACGTGGTTTTAGAGTGTACGGGCAAGTTTTTAACCACTGAAAAATGTGAGCCATATCTAGCTCGTGGCGTCAAAAAAGTCGTCATGAGCGCTCCCGCAAAAGACGACACGGCGACCTTTGTAGTGGGCGTAAACGACGATAAATACGCGGGCGAAGCGATCGTCTCAAATGCAAGCTGCACTACAAACGGCCTAGCTCCAGTTGCAAAGGTGCTAAATGATAAATTTGGTATCGTAAAAGGGCTGATGACCACGATCCACGCATATACAAATGGTCAGAGCTTAGTAGATGTAAAGGCAAAAGACTTCCGCCGCTCACGTGCTGCAGCGCTAAATATCGGACCTACGACCACAGGTGCTGCAAAAGCTATCGCTAAAGTGCTTCCAGAGCTAAGCGGCAAACTACACGGCCAAGCAGTGCGCGTGCCAGTGGCAAACGTCTCAATGGTCGATCTAACGGCGGTTTTAAAAAGACCAGCTAGCAAAGAGGAGATAAACGAAGCATTTAGAGCGGCTGCGGAGTCAAATTTAAAGGGAATTTTATTTGTCGATGACGACTACAGAGTTAGCAGCGACTTTTGCACGAGCACCTTTAGCAGCATCGTAGCGAGCGACACTACGCAGGTCATCGTTGATGATATGGTGAAGGTCTTTGCGTGGTACGACAACGAGTGGGGCTATTCAACAAGGCTTGTAGATCTTGCTAAGATCGTGGCTACAAAGTAAATTTAAAGGGTGAAAAATGAGTGATATTTTATCGATCAACGACCTTGAGCTTAATGGTGCAAAAGTCTTTATAAGGTGCGATTTTAACGTGCCTATGGACGAGTTTTTAAACATCACTGATGACCGCAGGATCCGCTCAGCGATACCAACTATCCGCTACTGTCTAGATAACGGCTGCAGCGTAGTTTTGGCTAGTCACTTGGGTCGTCCAAAAAATGGTTACGAAGAGAAATTTTCACTTCAAGGCGTAGCAAAAAGGCTATCAAGACTGCTTGATAGAGAGGTGATATTTGCTGAAGATGTGATCGGAAATGACGCTAAGACAAAGGCTGAGGCTCTAAAAGCTGGCGAAATTTTGATGATAGAAAATTTACGTTTTGAAAAGGGCGAAACCAAAAACGATGAGGTTTTGGCAAAAGAGCTTTCAGAATTTGGCGAATTTTACATCAATGACGCATTTGGCGTTTGCCACAGAGCTCACGCATCGGTTGAGGCGATCACTAAATTTTACGACGAGAAGCACAAGGCAGCGGGATTTTTACTACAAAAAGAGATAAATTTCGCTCAAAATCTTATAAAACATCCATCACGTCCATTTGTCGCAGTTGTGGGCGGCTCAAAGGTGAGCGGCAAGCTTCAAGCGTTGCATAACCTTCTGCCACGTGTTGATAAGCTCATAATCGGCGGTGGCATGGCATTTACATTTTTAAAATCAATGGGTGAAAATATCGGAAATTCGCTCCTTGAAGAGGAGCTCATCGAAGATGCGCGCGAAATTTTGCGTAAGGGCAGGGAGCTAGGTGTCAAAATTTATCTGCCAGTAGACGTCGTCGCTGCTCAGACATTTTCAGCTGAAAGTGCCGTAAAATACGTCCCAGCTCAAGAGATCCCAAATGGCTGGATGGGGCTTGATATCGGGCCAGCGTCCATTAGGCTATTTAAAGAGGTCATCGCCGATGCGCAAACCATCTGGTGGAACGGACCTATGGGCGTTTTTGAGATGGATAAATTTAGCAAAGGTAGCATCAAAATGAGCCACGCTATCATCGACACTCACGCGACAACCGTCGTTGGCGGTGGCGATACGGCTGATGTGGTCGAGCGCGCTGGAGACGCTGATGAGATGACATTTATCTCAACCGGCGGTGGTGCTAGCTTGGAGCTCATTGAAGGCAAAGAGCTACCTGGCATAAAGCCGCTTAGAAAAGAGGAGTAGGTCTTGAAATTTCTAGCGAATTTAAAGTGCAACCACACAAGAGAGAGCTTTAGAGAGTACGCGAAAATTTTAGACGAAAATTTAAGCGCAAACGACGACGTGAGCGTATTTGCTCCAGCTAGCGCCTTTTATGAAAAAAGGCATATTTTTAGGCTTGGGGCGCAGAATTTCTACCCGTGCGAAAGTGGGGCATTTACAGGCGAGATCGGCAAGGCAATGCTTGATGAATTTGATATCAAAGACGTGCTGATCGGCCACTCTGAGAGGCGTGAAATTTTAAGCGAGAGCGAGGAGTTTTTGCGAGCGAAATTTGACTTTGCCGCAAAAAATGGCTGGAATGTCATCTACTGCATCGGCGAAAATTTAAGCACAAACGAAAGCGGAGCTACCAAAGAATTTCTAAGCCGTCAGCTTGAAAATATAGACCTAGATTATAAAAATTTAGTCATCGCCTACGAGCCGATCTGGGCGATAGGAACCGGCAGGAGCGCTAGCATAGAGCAGATAGATGAGGTGCTAAGTTTTTTAAAGACAAAGGCAAATGTGCCACTACTTTACGGTGGAAGCGTCAATGCGGCAAACATCGCTGATATCGCAGGTATCAAAAGCTGCGATGGGGTTTTAGTAGGCACAGCCAGCTGGGATGCGAATAATTTTCTAGGGCTTATTCACGCGGCATCTCGCTGATAAATTTAAACGATCTTGCAAATTTCACCCTGTGACAGGCTATTTGCCTAGTCTTGGGATGAAATTTGCTGCGAAACATTTAAATTTGCCTAGCGATATACCCGCTTGTTGGCTTGTTTAAATTTTCGAAACGCAAATTTAAACATCTGGAGTTGCGTGATACTGCCGCTATTAAATTTGGTTTAAAATTTGAATTGCAAAATTTTAAAGGAGAAATAATGATTTTAAAAGGTAAAAAAGGTCTGATCGTCGGTGTTGCTAATGCTAAATCAATAGCTTACGGCATCGCAAAAGCTTGTCACGATCAAGGTGCGCAGATGGCATTTACATACCTAAATGACGCTCTTAAAAAGCGCGTTGAGCCGATCGCTGAGGAGTTCGGTAGTAAATTTGTCTATGAGCTTGACGTAAATAACCAAGCACATTTAGATGGGCTTGCTAGCCAAATCAAAAAAGACCTTGGCGAGATCGATTTTGTCGTGCATGCAGTGGCTTACGCACCAAAAGAGGCGCTTGAGGGCGAGTTTGTAAATACCACAAAAGAGGCATTTGATATAGCGATGGGCACTAGTGTTTATTCGCTGTTAAGCCTTACTCGCGCGGTCCTACCGGTTCTAAAAGAGGGCGGCTCGGTGCTAACTCTTACATATCTTGGCGGACCAAAATTTGTGCCACACTACAACGTCATGGGCGTTGCAAAAGCGGCACTTGAGAGCTCAGTCCGCTACCTAGCACACGACCTTGGCGCTAAAAATATCCGCGTAAATGCGATCAGTGCAGGCCCTATCAAAACGCTTGCTGCAAGCGGAATAGGCGACTTTAGGATGATCTTGCGCTACAACGAAGTAAATAGCCCACTAAAACGCAACGTCACCACAGAAGACGTCGGCAACAGCGCTATGTACCTACTTAGCGACTTAGCTAGCGGCGTAACAGGTGAAGTCCACTACGTAGACTGCGGCTACAACATCATGGGCATGGGCGATGTGGCTACCGACGCCGAGGGCAACACGATCTTAGCTTGGGACGCAAAATAACCTATCTATATAAATTTGGCGGGGCGGCTCGCCAAATTCTTCTTTTAAATTTCACCAAATTTATCGCAAGGACAGAAAAATGAGAGCTTTAGATGAGTTTATAGACACAAATGAGCCAGGCTGGGCGCTTATCGAAGAGTGGCTAAAAGAGGCTAAAAATGGCTATGAAATTTTGCCTTGCGATGAGAGTAGGGCGCAAAGTGAGCTTTTGGGACTTCAGGTAACTACTCGCTCGCCGATGGGAGCGCTTGTTTATGGGTGCGGCGGCATAGTGATAGATGGCGGTTGGCTGCGTCTTCTTGGCTCTGGATGTGAGCAAATGAAGCGCGGAATTTACAGCTTCAACCTTGGCAAAAGCTTTAGCGAAGCAGGGCAGATGCCTGGCTATTTGCTCGTGGCGGACGATGTTTTGGGCGGATTTTTCGCGGTAAATGGCGGCGCTTTTGACGGCAAAGCTGGCAACGTCTTTTACTATGCGCCAGATAGCGGCAAATGGGAAGATACGCAGCTTGGCTACTCGCAGTTTTTATACTGGGCGCTAAGTGGGGATATATCTAAATTTTACGAGCTTTACCGCTGGGATGGTTGGCGCGAAGATGTGAGAAATTTTAGCCTTGATAAGGTTATGTTTGCGCTACCACCACTTCTTTGGCAAGACGCCGACATAAGGGCAAGGCTAAAAGATATGAAAAAAGATGGCGTTAATGTAGATGAATATTTTGTTTCTTTGTTTAAGGGGGAGAAATAGGATTGATTTTGTAAATTTCGGCTTTTGCAAATTTTAAAATCTTACTCACTCACCTTAGCAACTTACTAAATTTTGAAGCGTGATATGCTCGCTCATTAATTTTTAAAATTTGCCTGACACTCGCATGATGATAAAACGCATGCGGCGCAAAGCGCTTTCGCATGCTACATCTAACGTTTGTCGGGGTTAGGGGATTGTTAAGGGGGAAGGGAGCTTCTTTGCATCGTGAGCTCGCAACTGCAAGCAGACCGTAATTCAAGCCTCTTCCCCCTTAACAAAGAAACAAAACTTTAAATTTTAAAAATCTATTTTGTAAATTTCAAAATTCCATTCACTCGCAAGAATTGGCTACTAAAATTTGGCTTCGCTTACAGCTTAGCTCAAATTTTAGAGCCGAAATTACTCGTTCATGAAATTTTAAAATTTACCTGAACTTTCTAAGTTGCAAGAAGTAAATTCCTACAAATCCAAAAATTTAAACAGATATCCTAAAATAATCAAAAAATTTAAAGGAATTTTATGCAAAGTAAGCTTTTTACGCCGCTTAAGATAGGTGGCATCGAGATCAAAAACCGCATTATCATGGCTCCGATGTGTATGTATGAGGTTAAAAAAGAGGATGGCCGTCCAAGGTGTTTTCATAAGCTTCACTACGCTACAAGGGCGATCGGCGGTGTTGGCATGATCATCGTTGAGGCGACGGCTGTGGAGGCGCGTGGCAGGATCACTAAAAAAGACCTTGGGCTTTGGAGTGACGAGCAGATCGAGGCTCACGCGGAGCTGGTAAAAGGCTGCAACAAATACGGCGCCAAAATGGCCGTCCAGCTTGCTCACGCAGGCAGAAAGGGCACTTGTGAGGGCATTATCGCGCCAAGCATGGTTAAATTTAGTGATGAATACGCCACGCCAAAAGAGATGAGCGCAGAGGATATCGCAAGCGTTAAGCAAAGCTTTGTGGAGGCGGCCATTAGAGCAAAGAGCGCAGGATACGAGGCTGTGGAGATACACGCGACGCATGGATATTTGATAAATCAATTTTTATGTGCTGGCACAAATAAGCGAAGTGACGAATACGGCGGCACTTTTGAAAACCGCATAAGGCTGCTGCTTGAAATTTTAAGAGAGATCAAAGCTGGCGCTAATATCGCAGTTGGTGCAAGAATTAGTGCAAGTAGCTGGCTTAAGGGCGACTGGGGCGTAGAAGATAGCGTAAAACTAGCGCGTGAGCTAGAGAAAAATGGAGCTGACTTCATCCACGTCTCAGCTGGTGGAGTCTATGCAAAAGTTGATAGCGCGCCTAAATTTACGCCTCTTTATCAGGCTGGCTACGCAAAAGCGGTGAAGAATGCAGTTAAAATCCCAGTCTTTGCAGTCGGTCTCATCACAAAGGCAAGCGAGTGCGAGGCATTGCTACTTGGCGATGTTTGCGACGGCGTAGCGCTTGGCATGGAGCTACTACGCAACCCATATTTTGCTTTTGGCGCCATGAAAGAATTTGGCGAAAGCGAAAAGATAGAAAACGCCTACAAAAGGGCTTACTAAATTTTCTTGGCAAGGTGAGAGCCTTGCCAAATTTCATTTTTCTTAAATAAAATCACTAAAATTTACTTGCTATTTTTTTACAATAATAAATCAAAATTTCTATATTTATAGCTATAAAATCGCATTTATTTTAAATTTTTACCTGAAATTTATATTTAAAATTATAATATTCAATTTCAAAATTAGACTATAAACTAAAATAGTAATTTTAATAATCAAACTAGGAGGAGAGATGAGATTTAAGGGCTTATTTAAGCTCTCTCTTGCAGCAAGCGTGGCAGTTTGTGCAAACGCAGCAGGCTAGAGCGTGCTAAGCGGTGTTGAGGTGACAAGTAGCAGTGGCGGATACGGCGTTGATGATATCAAAATTTCAACTAGAAACGCTGGCCTAGCAAAAGACGTGATGAGGGACATCCCTGGCGTCTATGTGGGTGGCACAAACGGCATGAACCAAAAAATTTATATGAGAGGCGTAAGTGACCGCGGTCTAAATATCACGATAGATGGCGCAAAACAAAATGGAAACACGTTTCACCACAACGCCGACTTGCTGATAGACCCTGATCTCATAAAGGCAATAGACGTCGAGGTTGGCTCAAGGTCAGTCGTAAATGGCTCTGGCGCGCTTGGTGGCTCAGTCGCCTTTAAAACAGTCGATGCAAAAGACTTGCTAGAAAGCGGCGAGATCATTGGTGCAAAGATAAAGACTGGATACGCCTCAAATAACAGCGAATTTTCTCAAGGCCTTATGCTCTTTACCACCCCAGTTGAAGGGCTTGACTTTATAGCAGCTATTAATCACAAAGGCTATGACTACGGCAAAAGCGGCAACAAAAGAAAGATAGGCGGCGACGGCAACGACCTTAGCTATCTTTTAAAGCTTGGTTATAGCTTCCTTGATGCGCATAGAATTTCTATCTCAAGAGAACATAATGAATTTAAAGGCATGTATCCAATGAGAGCCGAGTTTGGCAGCTGGTATACTGGTCAATATCCTGTTGATAACCGAAAATATGAACGTGATACTACAACGCTAAAATACGAGTATAAACCAAGTGATCTTCTAAATTTAGATGTAACGGCATACAATACCGAGCATAAAAAAGATGACCCAGTGTTAAAAATTTTGGGCGTAGAGACAAATGGCATAAATGCAAAGGCTAAAAGCGTAGTCGAGAGTGGTGCTTTGACACAGACGCTTAGATACGGCGCTGAGTTTTACCAAAGTAAAAATTTCAACAAACCAGATAATCACTACCCAGAAAAGGTAAATAACTACTCTATCTACGCAGAAGATGCGCTAAATTTTAGCTCGCTAACCGTTACTCCTGGCATCAGATATACGCACCATGAGCTAAAAAGCTACGACGGCAGAGCTGGAAATGTAAAGAGCTACACCTATAAATTTAACGAATTTACGCCAGCACTTGCGCTTGATTATGAGATCATTAAAGGATTACACGCATTTGCAAGCTACGCAAGAGTCTTTAGAGGGCCTGATGTCATGGAGTCGATGATGGCAAGCGGAAGTAGCAGGGGCAGGGCACTAAACTGGAAGGCAAATAAAGATCTAAAAGCGACAACTGGCAATAGCTATGAAACTGGCCTTAAATACCATGGTGATATAAATGAAGCTAGCTCATATAGCCTCTCTGCAAAATACTTCATGACAAAATATAAAAATTTAATAGTTGATAACAACGCAGTAGCAGCAGTAGCTGGTGGAAACCGAACTTTAGTCAGGATAAACGCTGGTGGCGCTGATATAAGTGGCGTCGAGTTACTTGCAAGGCTAAATTTAGACGCACTAAGCCTAGCTGCTAGCTATACTCATCAAAATGTAAAATATAAAGATAGAG
The DNA here is from genome assembly GCF_000466685.1 of Campylobacter concisus UNSWCS. GTDB lineage: Bacteria > Campylobacterota > Campylobacteria > Campylobacterales > Campylobacteraceae > Campylobacter_A > Campylobacter_A concisus_A. The sequence continues at coordinate 32,463 of NZ_ANNG01000031.1, read as the reverse complement.
TTGTAAATACTTCAACAGGCGGCTACTACGCTTCAAACGTCATCGGCTACCGCGATCAGGGCGATAAATACACATTTAACGCAGAGTACGCATTTTCAAGGATCGATACGCTAATAGGCTACAACCTAATCTACTTTGCCTCAAAAAATACCGTCTCAGCTAACAACGACAATAGCGCAAAGATACCAAGCTACGCAGTTAGCGACATCTACGCTACCTATGCGCCAAGCAGCGGTAAATTTAAAGGGCTAGAGATAAACGCTGGAATTTACAACCTCTTTAACAAAGCATACGCTTCGCAATCACAAAGGATGGCAGATTACACAGGCGATTCAAACTACGTAGATTGGGAGCCAGGTAGAAATTTCAAAGTGAACGTATCTTATAAATTTTAGCTTCGTGGCAAGGTGAGAGCCTTGCCAAATTTCACTTTTACACAGCCTATTTTTTACGCTCTGCTTTTTGCTGTTTGATTTAAATTTAATATAGTATCATTTGTGCAACTAAACTTTCAGGGGAAAAAATGAGGCAAAAGCACTTTGAAGTGGCAATTGTTGGAGCGGGCATTAGCGGGACGGCACTCTTTTACGAGTTGGCTGCATTTAGCGATATAAAAAAGGTCGCGCTTTTAGAAAAATATGATGGCGTAGCGACGCTAAATTCAAGCGGCAAGGGCAACTCGCAGACCATCCACTGCGGCGATATCGAGACAAACTACACGCTAGAAAAGGCAAAAAAAGTCTCACAAGTGGCAAATATGCCAGTAAAATATGCCCTAAAATACAACTTAGAGGGCAAATATATGTTTGCTCATCAAAAGATGACGCTAGCCATCGGAGATGCCGAAGTAGAGCGCATCAAGGAGCGATATGATAGCTTTAAAGAGCTATTTCCTTATCTTGAAATTTATGACAAAGAGAAGTTAAAGCAGATCGAGCCAAACGTCGTTTTTGACGCAAATGGCAATGAGCGCCCAGAAAATATCATCGCAATAGGCACGCAAAATGGTCAGTATACGACGATGGACTTTGGTGGCGTGGCAAATTCGCTCGTGCAAAATGCGCTAAATTTAGGCGGAGATGGCTATGAGTTCAGCCTAAGCTCAGAAGTGACTGATATGAAAAAGGTGGGCGATACCTTTCACATCAAGATAAATGACGGCGAAGTGATCACCGCAAACTACGTCGTAGTCGATGCTGGAGCGCACTCGCTATTTTTAGCTCACAAGATGGGTTATGGGCTACATCTTAGTACGCTGCCAGTTGCTGGAAGCTTTTACTTTGCTAACAAGCGCCTGCTAAACGGCAAAGTCTATATGGTGCAAAACGACAAGCTACCATTTGCCGCACTTCACGGCGACCCAGACATCCTAGCTAATGGCAATACTCGCTTTGGGCCAACTGCCCTTGTCATACCAAAGCTTGAGAGATTTCACGGCTGTTCTAGCTTTTTTGACTTCTTAAAGTGTCTAAAATTTGACAAAAACGTCCTTGAAGTCTTTACAAATTTACTAAAAGATGGGGACATAAGGTCATATATTTTACGAAATTTCTTGTTTGAAGTGCCATTTATCAACAAAAAAGAATTTGTTAAAGACGCTAGAAAGATCGTGCCAAGCCTAAGCGAAAATGACCTAAGTTACGCTGTAAATTTTGGTGGTGTAAGGCCGCAGGTGATCGACCGCAATAAAAAAAGGCTAGAGCTTGGCGAGGGCAAGATCAGCACAGGCGAGGGTATAAGCTTTAACATGACGCCAAGCCCGGGGGCTACTAGCTGTTTTGAAACGGCGAGGGCTGATATGGAGGAAATTTGCAAATTCTTGGGTAAAAATTTTGACGAAGAGAAATTTAACGCCGAGTTTTTTGGGTAGGAAATGACAACAAAAAGTGAAATTTTAAATTTTTTATCATCGCAAAAAGAGAGGTTGTTTTTGCTTGGAGTTACCAAGCTAGGCCTTTTTGGAAGCTACGCAAAAGATAGGGCAGATGTATTTTCTGATATAGATATAGTGATAGAAACAGATGCTAAAAAGATGGTAAAAAACCTTGGTAGTCCTTTTTTGGTAGTTACATTTTTAGATGATTTTAGAAAAAATGTGTCTGATAAATTTGGCGTTTTGGTTGATATATGTGACACCACGTCTATGTCGGCGCAAACTAAAGAAGAGCTAGTAAAAGGAGCCATTTATGTTTGAAAAAGCAAGTGTAGAGCGTCTTAAAAAAATATCTCAAAAAATAGGCTCTATCTTAAATAAATGTAGCGGTGGCATATATGAGGCACTTCACGATGAAGATGTGCTGCAACCTGCCATAATGATGCAGTTTGTTAATATCGATGCGCTATTAAAAGGCATACAAGAGAGCAATGATCTGGAGGCTTTGGCTATTTTTAGCAAAGAAGAGATAAGAGCGATTAGCACAACAAGAAATATCGCGTCACATGAATATGAAAGGCTAAATTTGGAATTAATAGAGATAGCGATTAGGGATTATTTGCCTATTTTGAAAGAAAAAATAGACAAAACGATAAAACAGAAGGAGGCTTGTCTTGAAAACAGCGCAACAAAGAAAAGATGAGAGCATAAAAATTTTAAAAAAAGAGGGCGTGGCGGTGCTTGAGAGCTTGCCACTTCGCTATGAAAATAGCGAGGTTACACCAAGAGATATCGATGAGATAATAAAGCGCGCAGTTTGCTCATTTACAGCAATCATGTGTGCTTGCACGATCCGTGATGAGGGCTCTTTGGGCGAAGAAAATATGGCTTGGGCAAAGAGCTTTTTGGGTGAGGCTTACGACGGACTAAGCATAAAAGAAAAAGAGGTCGTTGAAGACAGAGCCGATATGGACACGGCTGTGAATATGGGCTGGAAATATGAGTCGCTTTGGATCTTGCTTTGGGCGCTTGGCATAGCCGAAGATATCGGTCAGATGGATAAAATTTGCGACTGCGAGTTTGTGATGAATGTCTTTAAAGAGGGCGGGCTAAAAAGCCGCTCAAAGCTTCGCAGCATGGATGAAATTTTAAGTAAGCTCGATCTAGTTTATCGCTACCACTGGGCGTGTGTAAATGCAAGAGTAAATGGCACAAAGGCAGCTGGACTTGACGAAGAGGTCGTTATGGAAAGACGCGCAGGGCTTGAGTGGCTATGCTGCAAAGGGCAGGAAAATGACGACTTGAGCGCTGAATTTAACACTTGGGACTATCCTGATCTAAATACTTGATCTAAGAAATTTTAAGCTCAAATGAGCTTAAAATTTATCTTAATGTAAATGCTATAGGAAAGCGAAGATATCGAGCTTCTTTTGGCTTTGGAAACTCAGAGCTTGCTTTTTTGACATTTTCTAAAGCACCATTGTCAAGCGACTCAAAGCCTGAACTTTTAGTAACCTTTAGCTCATCTATGCTGCCGTCTGTTTTAAGCAAAAATCTAACTTCAACAACGCCTTGATGCTTCATCCTTCTAGCGTTATTTGGGTAGTTTTTATGCTTTTTCACAGCTGCTATGACCTTGCTAAAGTCCTCATCGCTTTGCGCGTTTGATAAATTTAGCTCTTGCGCTACTTTTTGAGCTGGAGCTGAGGCGATAGACTTATTATTTGCTGGTAAATTTGAATTTACAGCAGGTGCTGGGGTCGCGGTAGGAGCTGGCGCAGTGATAGCAGGTTTTGGCTCCACCTTTGGCTCAGGGCGAGGCTCAGGCTTTGGCAGTGGCTTTTTCTCCACTTTTTTTGGCTCAGGTTTAGGCTTTTCTATCTTTTTTGGCTCTGGTTTTGGTAGTGGCTTTGGCTCGACCTTTGGTTCAGGCTTAGGTTCTGGTTTTGGTGGCTCTGGCGGTGGTGGTGGAGCTGGAGGTGTTGGCTCTGGTATCATCACTTGTTCGCTTATCTGCGGAGCCGAAGTTTGCGGCACTGGAGTGAATGAATTTAGAGCTATTTTTATAGGTTTTTGCTCGTCTATCTTTATCTCACTAAAGTTATGTGAAAGCAAAAAATAAGCCGCTGCTACATGCACTATCGCCGATACTGCTAAGCCACTATAGTTTGAAATTTTACTCAGAGACTGTTTGGATTGCAAAGTTTTCGTGTCCCTTTTCTTTTAATATATCTATGACCTTCACAAAGCTCTCAAATTTAGCGTTTTTGTCGCTTTTTAGCTGCACTAAAGTCTTAGTATCAATGGCATTTAGCTTATCTTTCAGCTCATCTTCTGAAATTTCCGCGTCATCTATAAAAAATTTATTATCTTTATCGATAACGACACTCACTTTTTTCTCATCCTCTTTTATCTGCTCTGTGCTGTTAGCGCTTGGTAGATCGACCGCGATCTTGCCTTGAGCGATGAAGGTCGAGATGCTTAGCACGATGGCTAGCAAAACGAGCATGATATCGATAAATGGGACGATATTTAGCCCATCTTTTTTATTTAGACGCATTTTTGGCCTTGTATCTGTTTATCATGACATCGACTTTTCTAACAAAGCCGTTGTAGATCATAAGTGTTGGGATCGCCACAAGCAGGCCAAACGCGGTCGCTTTTAGCGCTAAAGATAGGCCAATCATGATACTTTTTGTATCAATGCCGCCAGCCATACCCATGTCATAAAATGTGATCATTATGCCAGCAACCGTGCCAAGAAGTCCGATATATGGGGCATTTGAGTAGATGATATAAAGTGTGGTTAAATTTTTTGTCAGCGCCCCATCGAGCTCTTCAATGTTTTTGTAGCTATTTATATCGACGCGTGAGTAAAAAATGATACGCTCTATCGTATACCAAAGCACAAAAAAGCTCATAACGCCCAAAATACCGATGATTATATAGTCAATGTTGTGTTTTAAAAGTTCCATAACGCCTCTTATTTTTAAAATTTGAGCGTGATTATAACTATATTGATAGTTAATGTCAAATATATTGTAAAAATGTAACCTAAAAATATTTTATAAGAAGAGAAATTTAAAGAGAATAGATCTGAAGATTAGCGCAAATCTGCGTTATTAATTATATAAATACGATAGATAAGCGCTAAATTTTATAATTTGATAATTGTTTTTAGTATAAATATATGGCTAAATTTTTAGCTCTTTTACCACACGTGCATTTAGTGCCATTTGCATGTGGTGTAAAAATACATTTTGGTAAAAATCACCACTATGCCCTGGTGCGTCGTAGGTTTGCACCAAATTTGCAGGCACGATGATCTCTCTTTTTAAATTTTGCTCATTTGCGCTAAGCCTTAGGTGAGAGACAAGCTGGTAAATGCACATATCGGTGCAGTCGCCCATGATGACAAAGCTATCAAATTTACTTATAAATTTATTAAACTCCTGCGAATAAGCGATACTAAGTGAGTTTTTGTAAAAAATTTTCATCTCGCTAAAAAAGTCTAAATTTCGTAGCTCATCAACTGCCTCTGCCTCATCTTGTCCCTTTAAAGCGTGCGCTGGGAAGCTCGCAAACTCAGCTGAATTTGGCTCATGAGCATCTTGGATGAGGATGTAGTTTTTAAGGTCAAATTTCTCTCTTGCCAGCCTAAAAGTATCTGCTATATGACTTGCCAGCTCGCCTACACGCTTGCTAGCTAGTGCGCCCTCACAACAAAAGCCATTTATCATATCAACGCTTATAAAGGCCACTTTTTCGCTGCCATTTTTAAAAATCTCACTAAATTTAAGTGCTTTTAGGCCATTTTGCCACGCATTTAACTCATCTAAAATTTCACTCATCACTTCTCCTTTATAGGTAAATTTATACAAAATGTCTTTGGCTCAAGGGTTATCTCTATGCTGCCCTTGTGCGCCTCGATGATCTGCAAGCAAAGGTGTAGTCCCAGGCCATTGCCCTTTAGCTTGCTCGTCTTAAATGGCTCAAAGACGATATTTTCATTTTTTATAGAGACGCCGCTGTCATAGACTATAAATTTATGTTCATTTGGCGTCTTTTCGTAGCTTAGTCTTACTACACCTTCGTCGTTTTCGTCCTCTTCGATGGCGTCGATCGCGTTAAATAAAATGTTTTGAAAGACCATCGCGATGAGGTCAAAGTCGCCGCTATAAAGGGCGTCAGGGAAATTTAGCTCAAAACTTATATCTTTTGAATACTCATAAAATTTAAGCGCCTCTTCGCACTCGCTTTTGATGTCTAAAAAGTTAAATTCCTTTGGCGTGATACTAAGCCCTTTTGTAAAAAGAAGCGTCGCTTTGATGATGCGCTCAACCCGCCAAATTCCCTTTTGTATCTGCTCGACGATAGGCAAAATTTTTGGCTCAGCCCTTTTTAAAAGTGTGGAGTTTAGAAGCGAGATAGAGCCTATGGGGTTTCTTATCTCGTGAGCTAGGTGCGCTGCTACTTGACCCATCGAGGCTAGGCGCTCGGTGCGTTTTTCCTGCGTTATATCGGTAGCTGAGATGATCTTTTTATCATCTTTGACCACCTTTTTTACTAGATAAATTTGTGAGCCAAAGCTTAGCTCGCCCTCATCTTTTGGGATGAAATTTAGCGCTTTGCCAAGCTTTTGTGCCTCTGAGTTTTGCAAGAAAATTTCATCATTTTCATCAAGCACCCAAATGGCATTTGGCAAAATTTCCACGATATCTTTTATAAAACCTTGCAAGCTCATATAAGAAGCGGTCAAATTTTTATACTCACGCTCTATCAGATAGGTCTGCTCTATCAGGCTTTTTAGGCCATTTTGTATATCGATATCACTCACAGCAACTCCTCATAATCTTTTATCTCATAAAGCCTAAGCCGCTCATCTTTTAAGCCCAAAAGCTCGTTACTAAAGCCACTTTTTGAAAAAAGCGCCACGATATCAGGCTTTATGCCTAGTCTTTCGCACTTGTGAAGGACTAAATTTAAGACATTTTTGCAAATTTTTCGCTCTTTATACTTTGCTTCGCCGACTATTATCTTGCCATTTATGCTAAAAAGCATGTCTAGCTCTATATTTTTACTCCAAAATGAGCTTAGCAAAATGCCATCAAGCCCAAGCTTTTTAGCCATTAGCTCGCCGCTTAAAAGCTCAAAGCCAAGGCTCGCGTACTCGTCAAATTCTCTTCTTATAAGCTCTAAAATTTCCTCACTCCTGCCCTCTTTTAAAAGGCTTAAATTTGGCTCGATAAATCTAAACCAAAACCTTGAAAAATGGCTGTTGAAATGAATTTTATCCTCTATCTTATAAGCTCGCTCGCTCTTTTTTAAAATTTGGCGCTTATTTTTTACTCGTGGCTTTTCTTGGCTCTTTTCAAGCACTAAAAAATCCTTGCTAAAAAGCTTTGCATAGACCCTATTTGTCATGCTTTGGGGCAAAATTTTATTTACGCTAAATTTCTTTCTGTCGCTTCTAGCAAGCTTAATGAGAGCCATTTTGATGGCCTCGTCGCTATCCTCGTCAAAATAAAACCTAGCCATCAAATTTTTATAATCATCTAAAATTTCAGCCCTGATCGCCTCAAAAACATCGTAGTATGAGCCCTTTAATAAAAAGTCATCAAAAACAAGATGAAATTTTATAACTTCAGCAATACCAAGGTGCTTCATCCGCTCAAATGTCGATTTTATGGCTAAAATTTCGTATCCTTTGTGTGGCGGATTGTAGCATATTTTTAGAAAATTTTAATTATAATCACGCAAAAACTAAAAGGCTAAAGTTGGTAAATTTAGAGCACATTAGAAGAGATATTATTTTAAAAAAAGGGATACATTATTTCGACTACACCGCCTCTGGGCTTGCGTATAAGCCTATCGAGGACGAGGTCGCTGATATCTTAAAAACCTACGCCAACACCCACTCGCTAACATCCTCAAATGCCTATAAAACGCAGCTTTTGTATGATAGCGCTAGAAGCGAGCTAAAGCGATTTTTAGGGCTTGATGATAGCTTTTATCTCATAGCCACAGGATACGGCGCCACTGGTGCGATCAAGAAATTTCAAGAGCTTTTGGGACTTTACGTGCCTCCAGCTGCTAAAAGAAGGTTTGATCTAAAGACAAACAACGACTCGCCGCTAGTCATTCTTGGCCCTTATGAGCACCACTCAAACGAGATCAGCTTTAAAGAGGCACTTTGCGAGGTTGAGCGCATCAGACTTGCAAAAGACGGCAGCATCGACCTGTCTCACTTGGAGCAAATTTTAAAGATAAATGCAGGGCGCGAGATCATCGCTAGCTTTAGCGCGGCCTCAAACGTCACAGGCGTCATAAGCGACTACAAGCAAATTTACACGCTTGTTAAGAAATTTGGTGGCATCGTGGCATTTGACGTGGCGAGCCTTAGTGCCTATGCAAATTTAGACTGCGACTACTTTGATGCGCTCTTTATCTCGCCACATAAGCTTCTTGGCGGAGTTGGTAGCTGTGGGCTACTGGCAATCAAAAAAGTGCTAGCAAATGACGATGTGCCAAGCTTTGCAGGTGGCGGCACGGTAAGCTATGTAAGCAAAAACTACCATATATTTTTAAAGGATCAAGAAGCACTTGAAGAGGCTGGCACACCGCCTATTTTAGGGCTTATAAGGGCAAATTTAGCTTACAAGCTAAGAGAAGAGATAGGGCTTGCTACCATTTACGAAAACGAGAGCGAGCTTAGCGAATACTTTTGTCAAAGACTAAGAGAGATCCCAGAGCTAGTTAGCTACTGCCCGGCAAATTTAAAGCGCCTTGCGATATTTTCATTTAATGTAAAAAACGTAGCTCCATACGAGCTTTCAAAAATTTTAAGCAAAGAGTATGGCATACAAACACGTGCTGGCTGCTCGTGCGCAGGCTCGTACGGACACGACCTTTTGGGGCTAAAAGAGGATCCAAATTTCACCCACAAGCCAGGCTGGGTGAGGGTTAGCCTGCACTATACGCATACCTTTGAGGATATTGATTATCTGGTGAGTGCGATCAAGAAAAGTATCGAGAAATACGCACTTTCGTGGCAGGTCAAAGACCCTTTTGACGTAAAAGAGATAAGTGGGTGTGTGAGTGAGTAAAAAAAATGTTTTGATAGTTGCTGGAAGCGACAGCGTCGGCGGTGCAGGCGTTCAGGCGGATATAAAAAGTTGCGAGGCATTTGGCTGCTTTAGCGCAAGCGTCATCACAGCCGTGACCGCGCAAAATACAAATGGCGTTAGCAGTGTGCTTGCGATGCCAGCAAAGATGGTGAAAGCTCAGTTTGAGATGGTGCTAGCCGAGCTTGGCATAGACGCTGTGAAGGTTGGCATGCTCTTTAACGAGGAGATAATAGCCGTTGTAAGCGCGTTTTTAAAAGAATTTAGAGCTAAAAATGTGCCAGTTGTGATAGACCCAGTTTGTGTGGCAAAGTCAGGGGCAAAACTGCTAGAAGATGGTGCGATCGAGGCGCTAAAAGAGCTTTTAAACCTTGCAAGTGTTGCCACGCCAAATGTAGATGAGGCTAGGATTTTGGGTATTAATTTTACAAATTTGCCTTGCGATATGGTGCTAAAGCGAACGAAGGTTGATGAAATTTGCGAGGATACGCTCTATCTAAAAAATGGTGACGCGATGAAATTTAGCGAGGAGCTTTTTGAGCCAAAGGTGATGCACGGGGCTGGTTGTAGCTTCTCAAGCTCGCTAGCGGCCATTTTAGCGCACCAAAGTGATCTAGTAAGCGCCATAAAAATGGCTAAAAAATTTGTGGCAAATGGGATAAAAAATGCACATAAAAGTAAATTTGGCGCAAGGCTTATAGATCATAAAGCGGGGCTTGATGGCTGAAATTTACGCTATTAGCGATGATATTTTAATGCCTGAAAATTTGGCTTTGGAGTATGCAAGAGAAATTTTGGAGTGTGGGGTTAAATTTTTTCAGTTTAGGTCAAAAAAAGCGGTCAAAAATGAGAAGCTCGCAAGTGAAATTTTAAATTTATGTGAGAAATTTGGAGCAAAATTTATCGTAAATGACGATGTCAAATTTGCTAAAAAAATAGGTGCCAACGCCGTTCATCTTGGCAAAGACGATGAGGGTATAAAAGAGGCGTTTGAGATTTTAGGCAAAGACGCATATGTGGGCGTTAGCTGCTATAACGATATAAATTTAGCCATAAATGCCGCTAAAAACGGGGCCAGCTACGTTGCTTTTGGCTCTGTTTTTACAAGCCCCACAAAGCCAAATGCCCCAAAATGTGGGCTTGAAATAGTTAAAGAGGCAAAGCAAATTTTAAACCTACCTGTTTGCGTGATAGGTGGCATAAATGAGACAAATATCGGCTCGCTCTCTCATACCAAACCCGATCTCATCGCCATCATCTCAGCGATCTACAAAGATGGCAACATTAAAGAAAATATCAAAAATTTGCAAAGAATAATTGAGCTAAATTTCTAAGCCTAAGCTATTTTTAGTAAAAATTTGTTTTGAACTATGATAAACATTAAACCGCATGCAGTGCGCTAGCACATTTGCATGCCCCTTGAACGTGCGAGGGGTTTAGGGGATTTAAAAAGGGGGATAAGGGGACGGCCTCGTAACTTGAGTCCCCTTGTTTTCCTTTTGGATAAAGAGTTTATGAATTTAAAATCTTGATTTCAAAAATAGAATTTTACTATTTCTGCAAATTTTAAAATTCCACTCACTCGCAAGAATTGACTACTAAAATTTGGCTTCGCTTATCGCTTAGCTCAAATTTTAGAGCCGAAATTGCTCGTTCATGAAATTTTAAAATTTACTGGAATTTTAATAATACATGCAGTGCGATGCACCGTTGCATGCACCTCTAACGTGTGAGGGGGTTTTACTCGGGCTTTGCCTCATAACTGCAAGCAGACGAGGGATTAAAAAAGGGGGATAAGGGGGCGGCTTCGTGTCTGTCCTGCAGTTGCGAGCTTGCGAAGCAAAATTTAAGCCCCCCCTTGTCTCCATTTTGAATAAAAAGGAATTTACAAATTTAATCAAGCTGTCTTTGCAAATTTTAAAACTTTCATTCACCCCTAAGAATTGACTACTAAAATTTGGCTTCGCTTGCTGCTTAGATCAAATTTTAGAGCCGAAATTGCTCGTTCATGAAATTTTAAAATTTGCCTGACGCTTATCTGATTTGACAAAACAAATTTGCAAATTTTAAAATTTAAATTTCACTGAGCGGTAGGTCTGATCAAACCTAAACGTTAGCAGATTTTGCAGTATCCCAAAAAGTACCATGAAGGTGACGAAGCTGCTTCCGCCGTAGCTAAAAAACGGCAGCGGCACGCCAACAACCGGTGCAAAACCAATCGTCATCGAGACATTTACCCCCACATAGACAAAGATGAGCGCGGCTATGCCAGTGGCGGTCACCTGCGTGAAATAATCATTCTTAAGCCCGTAGTTTAGGCTAAGTAAGTGCGTTATAAGAGCTCCATAAAGCCCCAGCAAAAGTAGCGCGCCGTAAAAGCCAAAACGCTCGATATTATAAGCAAAGATGAAGTCACTTGTGGCGATTGGCAAAAATTTAAAGTGCGTTTGCGTCGCCTCGTCCTTTGGCTTGCCTTTTAGCCCGCCACTACCTATGGCGATAATGCTTTGCTTGACGTGATAGCTTGGCTCTTCGGCGATGAAGTCGTGGATCCTCTTTTTTTGATAATCATGCAAATTTTCATATAAAACCGGCGCCGAAAATCCTATGGCAAGGATGATGCAGATCCAAATTTTTTTATTTACGCCGATGACAAAAAGGATGGTGTAGCCAACTATCAAAAGTATGAGCGCGGTGCCAAGATCAGGCTCTTTCATGATGAGCGCAAAAGGCAAAAGTATGTAAAAACTAAGTCTTAAAAAGTCTTTTAGCCCGTATCCATCGGCCTCTGGCGGGCGCTGCTTAACTAGATAAGCTAGCATCAACAAAAAGGCTGGCTTCATGAGCTCTGATGGCTGAAGCGTGAAGTGAACGAATGGAATTTCCAGCCAGCGCCTAGCTCCAAGCTTACTAACGCCAAAGATATCGACGCTTAAAAGCAGCACGATGCAGACCCAGTAAAACATCGGGATGATCCAGTCTATGCGTCTAATAGGCAGCAAAAATGCGATGCAAAATGAGACAAATCCGATGCCAAAATATACAAGTTGTTTGTTTGCCAAAATGTCGTTTGCTTCGGAAACTAGGATGTATGAGATGGCTATGATTGGGATGATTAAAAACGGCTGAATAAAATCAAAATGTGTTAAAATACGCCGATCTAGTTTTATCAAGAAGCAAACCTTGTTTTTTGGGCTAGATTATATCACAAACAAGGCTTTGATTTTGGTTAAATTTAATGTTTTAAATAGCTCAAGACTCGACGTTGCAGTGGCCAAAGAGCTTCAAATTTCACGTAATCAAGCTTTAAATTTGATAAAAGACTCCCTTGTAAGCGTAAATTTAAAACCAGTCTCAAAACCAAGCTTTTTACTGAGTGAAAACGATAAAATTTGCGTAAATTTTGCCCCAAAAAAAGAGGTACAAAATGAATACGAAGTAAATTTTGACATCCCGATCATCTACGAGGACGACGATCTCATAGTGCTAAACAAGCCCCCGCAAATCGTCGTTCACCAAGCTCCAAGCGTCAAAGAGGCGACACTTGTTGAGTGGCTAAATAAAAAGAGCTTTATGCTCTCAAATTTAAACGGCGACGTAAGAGCTGGCATCGTCCACCGCCTAGATAAGGGCACGAGCGGCGCTATCGTCGTTGCTAAAAACAACTTCACCCATGCAAAACTAAGCGAGCAGCTAAGCGATAAGAGCATGGGGCGAATTTATCTAGCACTCACCGACCTACCTCTAAAAGAGGACGTCATCATCGACAAGCCAATCGGCAGAAATCCAAACAACCGCCTAAAAAAAGCGATCGTTGAGGACGCTAAATTTGCAAAAAGTGCCTTTGTAAATTTGCTAAGCGAAGGTGGAGTAAATTTGATAGCGGCAAAGCTTTTTACAGGCAGGACGCACCAGATAAGAGTGCATCTTGCTAGCATAAATCGCCACATTTTAGGCGATGATTTATACGGATTTAAGAGCCAAGGCGATAAAATAAGCAGAGTTATGCTTCACGCTTATATGCTCTATTTTATCCATCCGCGAACTGGCAAAAGGGTAGAATTTACCGCAAAAACGTATGATGACTTTAACCAAATAATTTACAAAAAAATTCCCAAGGAGATTTTTGATGAAAAAATTTGCCCTACGCATATTGACACCATTTTTAGTAGCTTTCTTAGCGGGATGCGGCTCTAGCGTACCGACTCAGCAAAGCACGTCACTACCAACGATTACAAGCTTAAAAACTATTTCAGACATGACAGAAGTTGGCTTTGAGTGGAACCCAGTGACCGATGAGAGCGTCGTTGGCTACTACCTTTACCGCTCAAATCCAAACGATGCAAACTCAAAAATGCAACTAGTTGCAAACATAAAAGACCGCTTTGCTACGCACTATGTGGATCGCGACCTAGCTCCAGAGACGACTTACTCATATCAGATGAGAACCTACTCAAGTAACGCCATCTCTCAACCAGGTGCGATCGCAACTGCGACAACTAAGCCACTGCTTGATTCTGTGCCATTTGCACAAGCTATCACAGGGCTTCCAGGCCGCGTAAAAGTGATCTGGAGACCACATCCTGACAGCACAGTAGCAAGCTATATCATCCAAAGAAGCGATGCAGGAGCTAATAAATTTAGCCAAGTAGCAGAGGTAAATGGCAGACTAAATGCCGAGTATATCGACACTGAAGTAAAACCTGGTAGGTCTTATGAGTATAGGATCTTAGTTAAAACTTCTTCTGGCGTCATCTCAAAACCAAGCCAAAACATAAGCGCCACAACAAAGGAGTTACCCTAAATCAGTAACAAACGTCCAAGCGACCAAAAATGCGCCAAAAAAGATCATCTTAACGTGGGATTACGCGCCAGCTGAGGATTTTGCTTATTTTAAGGTTTATAGAACGACAAGTAAAATTTTGCCTTACACATACCTAGCAAAAACGACTAGCAACACCTATGAGGACCTCATAAACACAAACGCAGCGACAAGGTATTATAGGGTGACAGCTGTCGATAAAGACGGCCTTGAGAGCTTAAAGCAAGAAGAACCGATCGTTGGTAGCACACTTGGCGCACCAAAAACTCCAAGCATAAGCGCTAGCTATGATGGCAGCGGTGTAAATGTAAGCTGGAGTGCAGTTGATAGAGCTAGCTCATATACAGTTTATAGAAGCGGTGCTAGCGAGAAAGTCTTTAGCGGTATAAGTGATACTGGGCTTAGAGATGACAGCGTTCAAGCTGGTGCTAGCTACTCTTACAGCGTCGTAGCAGTCGATGAATACGGCATCGCCTCTGATAAGTCATCAAAAGCAGAAGTTAGCATAAAATAATGCCAAATTTCATCGCTTCGTCCTTAAAAGAGCTCTCGTTCCCATTTGGTAACGACAAGATCAAATTTCTTTGGCAGGCAAATGGCCGAAACGAGAGGCTCATCTACACAAAAAATGAAGAAGAGAGCTTTTTTCTAGTCGTAAAGCCAGGCAAAAATGGCGTCGTCGTAAAGGGTGAAAAGCTCACAAAGCCTGCTAAAGTTGGACTTTTACAAGAGGCACTTGAGCTTTTTAAAGAGCAAAGTTGCAATGGCATCATCAGCCAAGCATTTGCTGTAAAAAAGACAAATTTGACCAAAAAAGTTAGTGAAATTTTAAGCCTTGAAGAGTTTGTGCCAGCTTTTTACGAGCTAAAAGATAAATTTAAAGAGATTTTTATCGAGATTGGCTTTGGCTCTGGCAGGCACTTGCTCTATCAGGCTAAAAACAACCCAAATGCCCTAGTTATCGGCATAGAGGTCTATAAACCAAGCATCGAGCAAGTAGCAAAGCTAGCTAGGGCAAGTGCCCTAGAAAATGTGCGGCTTATAAATACCGACGCAAGGCTCTTGCTCTCGCTAGTTGGATCAAATTTAGTTGATAGAGTGTTTTTACATTTCCCAGTGCCTTGGGACAAGGCTGAGCATAGACGCGTAGTCTCATCGGCGTTTGCGCTTGAGTGCGAGAGGATACTAAAAGTTGGCGGTAAATTTGAGCTAAGGACTGATAGCAAGGAGTATTGCGACTTTAGTTTGAGTAAATTTTTAGAACCCACAAACTCAAAGATAGAGGCTTTTAAAAATAGAAATTTAGAGGTAACTAGCAAGTATGAAGACCGCTGGAGACGCCAAGATAAGGACATTTACGATGTCATTTATACTTGTGAGGCAAAAAGCGATGAGAGCGTTTTGGCTGGGGATTTTAGCTTTAAAGAAAAGACAAATGTAAAAAATATCATTAAAAATTTCAAAAATTTCATCATAAAAAAAGAGGATCATTTTTTACATTTTGAAGAAATTTACACCATAAACGAGGGTGAAATTTTGCTAAAAGTCGCCTTTGGAGCGTTTAACAAACCAGAGCAGTGTTTCATCAAAATAAGCGATGAAAAAAGCGAATATTTTATAAAAAAACCGATCTTAATACGTGAAAATTTAGCAGCACACGAGCTTTTGAAGGAGTATTTGGCTGATGCAAGAGATAATTAGCGCAAGAAATTTAAGCCTTGCTTATGAGCGCAACGAGGTTGTGATCAATAGCGTAAATTTAGACATCTACGCAAATGACTTTGTCTTTATCACAGGCAAGAGTGGAAGCGGAAAAAGCACGCTTTTAAAGTCATTTTACGGAGAAATTTCGCCTCTAGCTGGCGAGCTAAATGTCTGCATGACGCAAATGGACGATATCGATGACAAAAGACTTTGCGAGCTTAGGCAGCGAGTTGGCATTATATTTCAAAACTACCGCTTGATAAATGAGTGGAATGTCGAAAAAAACGTCATGCTGCCACTCATCATCAAAGGCGTCAATCAAAATGTGAGTAAAAAGCAGGTCGCTAAACTTTTAAAACATGTAAATATGCTTCACAAAGCCGATAAATATCCTCGCGAGCTAAGTGGCGGCGAGCAGCAAAGAGTTGCCATGGCAAGAGCACTCGCGCACAATCCAAATTTGCTCTTATGCGACGAGCCAACGGGAAATTTAGACGAATACTCAAGCGACGTCATCTGGTCGCTTCTAAAATCAGCCAGAGAATTTCTAGGCACAAGCGTGGTCGTGGTGACGCATCACATCCCATCAACGCTTCGCATCCCATACCGCCACTTCGTCATAGAAAATGGAGGCGTGCATGAGATCGCTTAAAAACCACCTTGGATTTATCCTGCCGTTAATCGCGCTTTTATTTTCAGTGCAGTTTAGCCTCACAGCGGACAAGATCGTAAGAGAGTATGAGAGGCTTATGGGAAATGACTACAACATCGTGGTGGTCTCAAACAAAGAGCTAAGCGAGCCTGTGTTAAAGCCAGTGGTTAGCACGCTAGCTAGCATTGAGCCACTAAGCCCACAAAAGATCATCGACCGCCTATCAAACGACATCTCGGCTAAAAATTTATCCATCCTTCAAAACGCCTTGCCTAAATTTTACTCGCTAAGACTAAGTGAATTTCCATCGCCAGAATATATGGAGGAGATAAAGCAAAAGCTTTTGAAATTTGATGGCATAAGCAAGGTCGAGACATTTTCAAAGACCCATGACAAGGTCTTTAAGATGCTAAATTTAGCCAAAAGTATATCGTATGCATTTATGGCGATACTTTGCGTCGTTGGGCTTATGCTTATGCTTAAGCAGACTAAAATTTGGCTATTTGAGCATAGAGAGCGCATCGAGATCATGACGCTTTTTGGCGCGCCATTTTGGTTAAAATCAGCCATGCTCTATAAATCAGCCATGGTTGATAGCATAGTTGCGACCATTGTTGTTGGTGCATTTTTCTTTTTCTTGCCTAGCATTGAAATTTTTAGAGAAAATGCCGCAAGTATCGATGTAGTCTTGCCTAGCCTTGATCTTTCAAGAGATATTTTTATCTTATTTGGCGTGGCTATGGTTTTAAGCATTTTTGCTGTTAGTTTAGTGATGAGTAAGGCTAGAAAAAGCACGATATGAAAAAAGGAATTTTTACACTTTTGCTAGCATTTAGTCTAGCTTTTGCATCAAATACTAAAGAGAAGATAAAAGACTCCAAAAACTCGCTAAGATCGACGCAGGCTATGAGCGAGCAGCTTAGTAAAAAGCTTGACGACTTGGCTGGCGATATCGTAAATGGCGAGAAAAAACTGCGCGGCATAAGCGGCGATATCACAAATTTAAAAGGTCAAATTTCAGTTCTTGAGACAAATGCTTCAAAAGCGCTTCTTGAGCTTGATGATCTAACAAAGCAAAACAAAGAGCTAGAGCGCACCCAAAAAGAGCTAGAGCAAAATATGATAAGGATCATCGCAGAAGACCTCTCATTTGATCTCATGATGTCAGCAAGCGAGGGCAAACAAAGCGAAGAGAGCATCATCTCATCGCAAATTTTAACCAAGCTAAACGCCATAGCAAAAGAGGACTTTAAAAGGCTTAGCCAAAACTACGAAGATACGATTGAGAAGATAAAAAATAAATCAAGTAAGATAAACGAGATAAACTCAAGCATAAAAAACTATAGGCGCAAGCAAAATGATCTACAAAGCCTAGAGAGCACGCAGAAAAATACAATAAACGGGCTAAAACGTGATAAAGAAATTTACAGCAAAAAGCTAGCCAAGCTTCAAGCCCAACAAGACGAGCTAAGAAAGACGCTTGAGCAGCTTGCTATCATGCAAAAGCAAGAGGATGAAGCTGCCAGAGCTGCCAGAGAAAAGCAAGAAAGAGCAGCTAGTAAAGGTGGCAAAAAAGGGTCAAAGAGCCAGCCAATGGGTGGGGGCTATCAAACAAGCTCAGTTAAGAGATACTCAGGCGCAAGAACGATCGCTCCGCTTGATAGCTACTCTGTAAAGCAAAAATTTGGCAATTACGTAGATCCGATATATAACATCAAAATTTTCAACGAGTCAGTCATACTTCGCTCAAGCACGCCAGATGCTAAGGTTAAAAGCGTGCTAAATGGCAAGGTCGTCTTTGCAAAAGCAACTCCTATGCTTGAAAATGTCGTCATCATCGAAAATGAAAACGGCATCCACACGATCTACGCTCACTTAAGTCAGATCGCGCCAACTGTAAAAGTAGGCTCAGTCGTGCAAAAAGGCTACGTCATAGGCCGAGTTAGAAACGATCTAACCTTTGAAGTAACGCAAAGAAACTACCATATCGACCCGCTTGAAATGATCTCAAAATAGTCACTTTGTAAGCGTTATTAGCTAAATTTAAAGCCTTTTTGGCTAAAATGCGTGAATTTCAAGGAGCATGACAATGAGTAAGAGAAAACGCGTATTGGTCAAATTTTCAGGCGAGGCCTTGGCTGGAGAAAATGGTTTTGGTATAGACACAGCTGTGCTTAAATTTATAGCAAGCGAGATAAAAGAGCTCATCGAAAATGATATCGAAGTTGGCATCGTAATAGGCGGCGGTAACATAGTGCGCGGTGTGAGCGCTGCAAAAGATGGTATCATCAAACGAACAAGTGGCGATCACATGGGCATGCTAGCAACTGTCATCAACTCGATCGCGATGCGTGAAGCTTTAGAGCGAAGCGGGCTTGAAGTAAGAGTGCAAAGCGCGATCAAGATGGAAGCGATCTGCGAGACTTTCATCGTGGGACGTGCGCAGCGCCATTTAGAAAAGGGCAGAGTTGTCATCTTTGCTGCAGGCACTGGCAATCCATTCTTCACAACAGATACAGCAGCTACGCTAAGAGCTATCGAGATCGGCTCAGATATGATCATAAAAGCAACAAAAGTTGATGGCGTTTATGACAAAGATCCTAAAAAATTCAAAGATGCAAAACTTCTAAAATCACTAAACTACGAAAAGGCGATGAGCGATGATATCAAGGTTATGGACGATACTGCCATAGCTTTAGCAAAAGATAACGCACTGCCGATCTTAGTTTGTAATATGTTTAAGGCTGGAAATTTATTAAAAATAATAAATGAAGAAGAAGCAGCCCTATACTCAGTTGTAAAATAAATTTCAAAAAGGATAAAAATGAGAACAGAACAAATCACAGCAAGAGCGCTAAAACAAGTAGGAGATGACAGATATAAGCTTTCACTTATCGTTGCAAAGCGTGCAGAAGCGCTAGCAAATGGCGCCATAGCTTTAGTTGATGCTGATACTTCAAAGATGAAATTTGCCGACATCGCACTACTTGAAGTGGCTGAGGGCAAAATAGGCTTAGAGGCAATAGTTGAAGGAAAATAGTCTTTTTTTAGAGCAGTTAATCGAGCAAATTTTAGCTTGCAAAAACGTTTCAGAAGCGATAAAACTGCTCTTTTCTCTTTGTGAGAGAAGTGAAATTTTAGACAAAGCCGTAGATAGCTGCGTCACATCTCACGCTGGACAATACCGCAAAAGTGGCGAACCATACGCCATCCACCCAATCTTAGTAGCCTCTATCGTAGCAAATATGGGCGGCGATGAGAGCATGGTTATAGCTGCACTTCTTCATGACGTAGTCGAAGATACCGACGTAACGTTAGGTGAGCTTCAGGCTGGATTTGGCGATGAGGTGGCAAAGCTGGTTGAAGGGCTTACAAAGATAGTTGCCATTAGAGAAAACAAGCTCGCAAGCTCAGATAGCAACGAAAAACTAGCAAGCTCGGCACTAACTTTTAGAAAGATGCTCTTAATCTCTATAGAAGACGTCAGAGTCCTTGTCGTAAAGCTTTGCGACAGACTTCACAACATGCTAACTCTTGAAGCGCTAAGGCCTGAAAAGCAAAAACGCATAGCCGAAGAGACGCTTATGGTCTATGCTCCGATCGCTCATAGACTGGGAATTTCATCGATCAAAAACATGCTCGAAGATCTAAGCTTTAAGTATGCGATGCCAGAAGAATACGCAAAGATCGATAGCTACCTAAACAAAAACAAGCAGCAGCTTAGCCTAAAGCTAAATGCTTTTCACGAAAAGGTAAGTCAAATTTTGCTTGAAAATGGCTTTATCGAGGGCACTTTTGAGATACAAAAACGCATAAAACACTACTACTCGATCTATCTAAAGATGCAAAGAAAGGGCATTTCTATCGAAGAAGTGCTTGACTTGCTTGCCATTAGGATCATCGTGCAAAAGCCGCTTGATTGCTACCTTGCACTTGGAAATTTGCATATAAATTTTAACCCTCTCATCTCAAGATTTAAAGACTATATCGCGCTTCCAAAGCAAAATGGCTATCAAACGATACACACAACCATTTTTGACAACAAAAGCATATTTGAGGCGCAAGTTCGCACTTATGATATGCATAAAACCGCTGAATACGGCGTTGCCGCTCACTGGAAATATAAAAACGGCGAGGGCAGCCTCTTAAATCCAAAGCTTGACTGGCTAAATGACATCAGCATGCAAAATAGCGAGAACGAGAGCAATGTCGAAGAGCTATATGAATATGCAAAAGATAGCCTTTATATCGAAGATATAGCAGTTTATTCTCCAAAGGGCGAGGTCTTTACATTGCCACGTGGTGCTACGGCGCTTGATTATGCTTATGAGATTCACTCAGAGATCGGACTTTACGCAAAAGAAGCTTATATAAACCGTGTTAGGATGCCACTTCTAACAGAGCTAAAAAATGGCGACATCGTTAGGATAGTAACTGGCGAAGAGGCTAAATTTCGCTGTTCGTGGATAAATAGCGTGCGAACGGGCAAGGCAAAGGCGACGATAAGGTCATTTTGTAAGCAAAAGATAAGAGATATAAACTACAAAATGGCGATAGATATCTTAAAATCAGTATTTAACGTCTCAAAAGATAGAATTTTAGAGTGGGTAGAGAGCGAAAATTTAGGCAAAAAGGTCTTTCGTGCAGCAACTGATAGTGAGTATCTGCAAGAAGTGGCAAATATGCTTAAAAAATACATTAGAAAAGAGCGTCCTTTTATGATCTCTTTGGGCGACAAATACCAGATCAAAAAGCAAAAATTTGAAAACATAGTGATCTACTCAAATCACAAAATTTCAAATGTCGAGTTTGATTATTGTTGTAATCCAAAAAGGGGCGATAGCATAGTGGGCTTTAAAAATGGTCACACCGTGACGGTGCATCACAAGCTTTGCGAGCGTGCTGGCAAGCTAATGGATAAAGGCGATGAGATCATCTTTGTCAAATGGACGAGAAATGCCCCGCATAGGTATAAAATTTTATTAAATTTAGAAAACAGAAAAGGTGCGTTGGCTGAATTTTTAACATATCTTGCTAGACTTGATATAAATTTAGCTACAATCTCGCTAAACGAAGCAAATGATCTTAGCGGAGATACGTTTGAAATAAGCGTCGAAATAGCAGAAAATATCGATGCAAACGAGATCAAAGAGAAGATCAAAGATAGATATAAGATTATTGATTTTGTTTCGCAAAGCGACCCATATCATAATTAGGAGAGAAAAATGGTTCAAGATATAGACGATATTTTACAAGAGATAAACCGCGGCGTTGCCGAGATGATCGATGCTGAGAGAGTTGAAAATTTGGTTAAAAATTATTATGAAAAAGGCGAAAATTTCTACGTAAAAGCAGGCTTTGATCCAACAGCTCCAGACCTTCACCTAGGTCACACAGTCGTTTTAAACAAGATGGCTTTGCTTCAAAAACATGGCGCGATAGTCCAGTTTTTGATAGGCGATTTTACCGCTCAAATAGGCGATCCAACAGGCAAGTCAGCCACTAGAAAAAAGCTAGATCAAGAGACCGTTTTAAAAAATGCCAAAACTTACGAAGAGCAAGTTTTTAAAATTTTAGATCCAAAAAAAACGGTGATAATGTTTAACTCAAAATGGTCAAATGAGCTTGGCGCTGCTGGGATGATCGAGCTAACTAGCACATTTTCAGTAGCTAGGATGCTAGAGCGAGATGACTTTGAAAAGAGGATAAAAGCGGGCAATCCTATATCAATCTCTGAGTTTATGTATCCGCTTCTTCAAGGCTATGATAGTGTTGCTATGAAGTGCGACATCGAGATGGGCGGCACAGATCAAAAATTTAACCTTCTAATGGGCAGAACCTTACAGCGAACATATAATATCGGCAAAGAGCAAGCTGTCATCATGATGCCACTTCTTGAGGGGCTTGATGGTGTAAATAAGATGAGTAAGAGCCTTGGCAACTACATAGGCGTAACTGAAAATGCAAATGATATGTTTGCAAAAACGCTTAGCATAAGTGACGAGCTTATGTGGCGCTGGTACGAGCTACTAAGCACAAAAACACTTGGCGAGATAGAAGAGCTGATGAATGACGTAAATAATGGCAAATATCATCCAAAAAAGGCGAAAGAGGATCTTGCTTATGAGATAACAGCGAGGTATCACGGCGAGGAGGCTGCTAAGGCTGCTATGGCTGAATTTAACAGCGTTCACTCTCAAAATCAGCTCCCAACTGATATGAAAGAATTTAGCTTAAAAGCGCCGATTTGGATAGTTGAAGCCTTGTCACAGTGTGGGCTAAGTGAGTCAAACTCTCAAGCAAGGCGAGATATAAAAGCAAATGCAGTTAGCGTCAATCAAGAAAAAATTAGTGATGAGCAGTTAAAATTAGGAGCAGGCGAGTATATCTTGCAGGTTGGTAAGCGTAAATTTGCGAAGATAAAGGTTGAATAAATGGAGTTAAAGCCATTAAAAATAGGTAAATACGAGATAAAATACCCGATATTTCAAGGCGGTATGGGGCTTGGCATCAGCTGGGACAAACTAGCTGGCAATGTGAGCTTAGAAGGCGGTCTTGGCATAATTAGCTCAGTTGGCACAGGCTACTATGAAAACCGCAAATTTATAGATAAAGAGCTAAATGCAAAGCCTTTTGGAAGCGAAAATTTCTACTCCACAAGAGGTCTTCGAGCAGTCATAGAAAATGCACGTAAAATTTGTGGCGACTTGCCACTTGGCGTAAATATCATGTATGCTGCAAACGACTACGCAAGGGTTGTAAAAGACGCTTGCGAGGCTGGCATAAATATCATAGTCTCAGGTGCAGGCTTGCCTACAAATTTACCTGAATTTACACAAAATTTTAAAGAGATAGCACTTGTGCCGATCGTCTCAAGTGCAAAAGCACTAAAGATCATCTGTAAGCGCTGGCTTCAAAGATATGAGCGCTTGCCAGATGCTGTCGTGCTTGAAGGACCTCTAAGTGGCGGACATCAGGGCTTTACATACGAGCAGTGCCTTGATCCTGAGTTTTCGCTATATAATCTCATCCCGCAGGTAAAAGCCGAGATCAAAGAGTGGGGCGACTTCCCGCTTATCGCAGCTGGTGGAATTTGGGATAAAAACGACATCGAAAAGGCGACATCGCTTGGAGCAAATGGCGTTCAGATGGGCACACGCTTCATCGGCACTCACGAGTGTGACGCAGATATCGGCTTTAAAGAGGTCTTGCTAGCAGCTGAAGAGAAAGACATCGAGCTTATAAAGAGCCCAGTTGGCTATCCAGCTCGTGGGATAAGAACAAATTTGATAAATTTAGTCGATAAAAGAATGGGTCCAAAGATCCAGTGTATAAGCAACTGCGTGAGCCCTTGCCAAAGAGGCAAAGAGGCAAAGCAGGTGGGATACTGCATCGCGGATAGGCTATTTGACGCATATAGCGGCAAAAAAGAGAGCGGGCTATTTTTCACGGGAGCAAATGGCTATAAACTAAAAGAGCTAATAAGCGTAAAAGAGCTAATGCATAAGCTGGTACATGGTGAATGAAACGGGTTTTAATATCTCTTTTTCTAGCATTTAGTTTTCTTTTTGCGGCGACAAATTCGGAGACTTTTGCCAAATTTGATAGAAATCTTATGGCTCTAAATAGAAGCGCTAAGATAAAGCTTCACAACGATATAAAAAATATCTATGTCGATGCGATCATCAAAAACGACAAAAACACGAAAAAGCAGGCACTTACTAGGCTAATAACAAGCTCAAAGGCGCTTGGCTTTGACTCAAGCGCATATATAAGAGACCTAAATGCGATAAACGGCGTAAAAGGTGCCAGCGCGCCAGCGGTTTCGCCAGCTTTAACGCTACTAAGTGCCACAAAGGTAAATGACACCTTGGTGCTTAAATTTAATACAAAGCTAGATACCGCAAGGCTAAAAACATCGTTTGCCAAACAGCAAAATGTCTACAAAAATATCATGGACATTGATGGCAGGCTAAATGGCAACCCACTAACTTATAAAAATTTCATCTCAGACTACATCCACATCTCTCAGTATGACAAAAACACCGTCAGGATCATCTTTTCTGACAAGGTGCAAAAGACGATAAAGGCAAATGCGACTGGGGATTTGCTAATAATCAGCGCTCAAAATTTCATCTCAAATGAAAATGTAAGAGCACCGCTTCATAAGCTTAAAAATAAAAATGAAAAGCCAGCACAAAGCGCAGTAGAGCCAAATTTAAAGTCTGAGCCAGCGCAGAGTGAGCCAGCACAAAGTGAGCCAGTAGAAGAGCCTTTGCCTCCAGTTGCTGCGGGTAAATTTTCACGCAACAAAACGATCGTCATCGACCCAGGGCATGGCGGCACGGATCCTGGTGCGGTAAATGGCAGTTTAAAAGAAAAAACAGCCGTTTTAGGTGTAGCCAAAAAGCTTGGCGAGATACTAAAATCTCGTGGCTACAAGGTCTATTTCACTAGATCAACTGATGTTTTTATAAATTTAAGATCAAGAACAAAATTTGCAAACGACAAGATGGCTGACCTCTTTGTCTCAATCCACGCAAACGCCGCTCCAAACGCCGCTAAAGCAAAGAGTATGCACGGTATCGAGACATTTTTCTTATCGCCTGCAAGAAGCGAACGCAGCAAAAACGCAGCCGCACTTGAAAACAAATCAGACATTGAAGAGATGAACTATTTTTCTCAGCAAACGTTTCTAAACGTGCTAAACCGCGAGAAGATCATCGCTTCAAACAAGCTTGGTATCGACATCCAAAAGGACATTTTAGCAAGCGCTAGAAAGGTCTATGCAGCCAGCGACGGTAGCGTGAGAGAGGCGCCATTTTGGGTACTCGTGGGCGCTCTTATGCCGGCAGTTCTTGTCGAGATCGGCTACATCACGCATCCAGTAGAAGGCGAAAAACTCTTTGACGAGGCCTATCAAAAAGCCCTTGCAAACGGCATCGCAAACGGCATAGATGGATATTTCGCAAAAAATAGATGAAAAATGCAAATTTGAGCTTTAAAGGGCAAATTCCATTTAACGAAGAGTTTGGCGATATCTACTTTAACACCGACAAGCCCTGGCTTGAGAGTGAATTTGTCTTTGCGAGCGCACTTGATGAAATTTGGCAGAGCAAAGATAGCTTTATAGTCGCTGAGACTGGCTTTGGTGCTGGGCTAAATTTCTTCACACTTTGTAAGAAATTTAAAAATAGCTTTAAAAAACTTCACTTCGTTAGCATCGAAAAAAGCCCTATCAAAAAAGAACATCTTTTAAAAATTTATGAAAATTTAGGCATTTTTAAAGCCTATGCTAAAAAGCTAGTTTCGCTCTATCCGCCGCTAATTTCTGGCATACACCGCATAAATTTCGCCCCAAATATCACCATTGATCTTTGCTACGGCGAGGCAGATCAAATTTTGCCTGAGCTTGATTTTAGCGCTGATATCTGGTTTTTAGACGGCTTTGCCCCAAGCAAAAATGGCTCGATCTGGAGCGAGGACGTCTTCAAAGAGATCGCAAAGCTAAGCAGGGTTGGCACCATAGTTAGAACTTACTCGTGCGCAAAAATGGTAAAAGATGGGCTAAAAAATGCTGGCTTTTTGCTGAGCCTAAAAGAGGGCTACGCTAGAAAACGCCAGATGAGCAGCGCCGTGCTAGAGAAAAAGGATGAAAATTTAAAGGACGCTTGGTTTGTGAGGTGTGAGCCAGTCGCCAGCGTAAAAGGCAAAACAGCGCTTATTATAGGAGCAGGAGTGGCTGGGCTTGCCACAGCTAGCGAGCTAGCCAAAAATGGCTTTAAAGTGGTGATCGCCGAGGCAAAGAGCGAGGTCGCGACAAATGGCTCAGGTAATCACTGCGGCGCCTTGATGCCACTAGTTACGAAGCCTTGGGTAAATTTAGGCCGCATGCACATAAATGTGTTTTTGCAAGCAGTGAGATTTTACAAGGCAAATTTGCCAAAAAGTCTCATCAAATTTAATGGCTGCATCGACTATGCGTTTGATGATGAGCTTGTCAAGCGATACGCCTCGTGGCAGGATCAAAGCGCGGAGGATGTTTTTAAATTTGATGAGAGTTTAAAGCCATATCCTGGGATATTTATAAAAGAGGCGGCTTATGCTAGACCAAGAGAAATTTGTAAATTTCTATCAAGTAACTTTGAAATTTTATTTAACCACGAGTACGAGAGCAGGACGCACCTGCAAAATGGCAAGATAAGCGTTAAATTTAAAAATAAAAAAAGCTTGGAGGCTGATATCTTGGTCTTTTGCACAGGTAGCAAAAGTAGCGAGATATTTAAAGCTTACGACATGCAAATAAGTAGTGTCAGAGGTCAAGTTACGCACCTAAAGCCAGTGCTAAAAAACACTCTACCACTAAGTGCAAAAGGCTACATCTGCCCAGCAGTAAAAGGGGTGCAAGTCATCGGCGCAACCTACGCTAGAAATGAAATTTGCGACACGCCTAAAGATGAGGATAACGCTAAAAATTTAAGCGATGTGAGTGAGTTTTTTGACGCCACAAAAGCCACCATTATCGGCTCACGTGTGGGATATAGAAGTTATAGCGGAGATAGATTTCCGATAATCGGCGCCCTGCATGACGAGGAGTTTTACAAGCAAAACTACAAAGGGCTATTTTGGAGTAAAAATAAAGATAATAACCCAAAAGCAAGCTACGAAAAAAATATCTTTGTAAATTTCGCTCATGGCTCGCGTGGCCTTGGCACGGCGATACTTGGAGCAAATTTGATAACCGATCTTGTGCTTGCTCGCCCACTTTGCATAGAAAGATCGCTATTTTTTGAGCTTCATCCTGCTAGATTTTTGATAAGAAAACTGAAAAAAGGACTAAAGGTATAAATTTAACAAGCTTGATCTCATAGAAATTTCAAGCGTTTTGGCATAGTTGGCGGAGCAAGTGCAAATTTAAATTTACGCAAAAGGCTTGAAGCGCTTTGCCAAAAAAATGGGTGCGAGCTTTTACTAGCATCGCTTGCGTTTTGCTCTGATAACGCGCTGATGATAGCAAGAGCTGGACGTGAGAAATACTTAAAAAAAGAGTTTATCTCGCATGATAAGCTAACTATAAATCCAAGGGTTAGCTTTAAGAAAATTGAAATTTAAAATTAGAGTAAATTTGATGGTGGCTAAAGCTAGCCACCTTGCTTAAATTTAAAGCCTTGTCTTCATCTTTTCAAATTCATCTTTTATCACTTGCTCGTGTGGCTCGCTAGTCATTTTATTTATCGCGTCGCCCCAGATACTGACCATGATGATGGCTAGGCTTGAGGTTAAAATGCCTGGTAAAATTTCATAAACATAGGCATTTAGTCCTGATGTTATCCAAAATATTACGGTCGCACCGCCAGCTATCATGCCAGCAAGCGCTCCAAGTGCGCTCATACGCTTCCAGTAAAGGCTAAAAAGTAGCACTGGTCCAAAGCTCGCGCCAAATCCAGCCCAAGCGTTGCCAACTACGTTTAGAACGTTATCTGTAGAGATAAAGGCAAGCACTGTGGCAATTATCGCTACGACCACGACCGCATAGCGGCTGATCGCTGTTTGCGTGCTTTGACTCACCTCTTTTTTATAAAAGGCAAAGATGAAGTCCTTTGTGACCGAGCTTGAAGTGACTAAAAGCTGGCTAGAGATGGTACTCATGATCGCTGAAAGCACGGCTGAGATGATGATACCTATAAAAAATGGCGGGAAAAGTAGCTCACCAAGCTTTAAAAACACGGTCTCAGGATCGCTTAGTCCGCCTCTTTGGCTAAAATAGACAAAGCCGATAAGTCCGCTCATAATAGCACCAAGTAGGCCGATCGTCATCCAGCCAATGCCGATCCTTCTTGCCTTTGCAAGCTCTTTTGAGTCACGTATCGCCATAAATCTAACGATGATATGTGGTTGCCCAAAGTAGCCAAACCCCCAAGCTAGAAGGCCCAAAATGCCCCAGAAAGTCTGGTCTCTAAATGGATTTAGGTGATTTGCATCAAGCCTGCTTATCTCTTTTATCAAATTTGTATCGCTTGGCAAGTCTAAATTTAGATATGCCACGACTGGGATCGAGACTAGGACACAAAACATCAAAAGCCCCTGAAATGCGTCAGTTATGCTAACAGCCTTAAATCCACCAAAAAACGTATAAAAGACCACGATACAAAGCGTAAATATCGCGCCATATTTAAAGCCTATGCCAAAAAAGCTCTCAAAAGTCTTGCCACCAGCGATGATACCGCTACTTACGTAAAGGGTAAAAAATATCAAAATGATAAGGCCAGATACGATCCTTAAAATTTTAGTCCTATCTTTAAAGCGGTTTTCTAAAAAATCAGGTATCGTGATGCTGTCGCTCGCAACCTCAGTATAGACCCTAAGCCTTTTTGCTAGAAATAAGTAGTTGCAGTACGCTCCCACGATAAGACCAGCTATCATCCAGACATTTGCAACGCCAGTTGCGTATAAGGCCCCGGGCACGCCAAGTAACATCCAACCACTCATATCAGAGGCGCCAGCACTAAGTGCGGTGACGACTGGACCCATTTGACGGTTATCCAGCAGATATTGGTTCATACTTGCGTTTTTATCGTAGAAATATCGTCCGATAAAGAGCAAAAAGCCAAAATAGATGGCGATGGCTAAATAAGACCCAAAGCTCATAAAATTCCTTTCAAATAAAATAAAACGGTTATGTTATTACAAAAATATTTAAATTTCAATGAGCGGGCTTGTTCCTTAAAAATTTTTAAGCAAAATGATATATTTTTTTTCGTATCATTTAAGGTTACATTTTAAAGAAAAGGACGAAGTTGAAGGCTCAAAATTTAGCTAAATTTCTGTTTTTTATAACAATCGTCTCATTGGGCGCATATTTTTTCTACCCAAGGGAACTTAGCGATGCTCAGCAGCTAGCCTATATCAAGAGCTACGGAGTGACGCTGGGGCTTACTATCGGTGGTGTCGCCATAGGTATTACGCTTGGATTTATCTTGGCGTTTATTAAATTTTTAAACATCAAAGTTATAAATTTTATAATAGACGAATACATCGACATCTTGCGTGGAACGCCTGTAATACTTCAACTTCTTATATTTTCAGTGGTCATTTTCGCCACTTGGAGTGACAACTTCTACGTCGCTGTGATCGCACTTGGACTAAATAGCTCAGCATACGTAGCTGAGATCGTAAGAAGCGGCATAAATAGCGTTGATAAAGGCCAGATGGAGGCAGCTCGTGCGATGGGCCTAAACTACTACGTTTCTATGCGTGAGGTGGTTTTTCCACAGGCTACAAAAAACATCTTGCCAGCGCTTGCAAACGAATTTATCTCGCTTTTTAAAGAAACTTCAGTCGTTGGCTACATAAGTGTTGTTGATATCACGATGCAAAGTAAGAGCCTTCAGGCAGTGTTTTACAGCCCAGAGCCAGTCATTTTTACAGGCATCGTTTACTACGTGAGCGTTAAATTTTTCACCTTCTTGGTGAAACTACTTGAGAGGAGACTAAATCGCCATGATTGAGATTAAAAATTTAAATAAAAGCTATGGCGATCTACTTGTTTTAAACGACATTAGCGTTGATATCAAAAAAGGCGAAGTCATAGCGATAATTGGTCCAAGTGGTGGCGGAAAAAGTACATTTTTGCGTTGCATAAACCGCCTTGAAGAGCCAGATAGCGGGCATATCAAGATAAACGGCGAAGATATCTTGGATAAAAAATCAGATATAAATAAAATTCGCCAAAAAGTGAGCATGGTGTTTCAGCACTTTAACCTTTTTGCAAACAAAAACGTCTTGCAAAATTTAACCCTAGCTCCGATAAAAGCTGGGATCTTAGACAAAGAGAGTGCTGAGAGGAGGGCAGATGAACTGCTAAAGAGCGTTGGGCTAAGCGATAAGAAATTTGCCTATCCGCATAAGCTCTCAGGCGGTCAAAAGCAGCGTATCGCCATCGCTAGAAGCCTAGCTATGGAGCCAGAGGTGATACTATTTGACGAGCCAACAAGCGCGCTAGATCCTGAGATGATCGGCGAGGTGCTTGATATCATGAAAGATGTCGCAGCAAAGGGCATAACGATGCTTGTGGTGACTCACGAGATGGGCTTTGCAAGAAACGTGGCAAATAGAATTTTCTTTATGGACAAAGGCAAGATAGCAGTTGATGATACGCCAAAAAATGTCTTTACAAATCCGCAGCACGAGCGTCTGCGAGAGTTTTTAGGTAAAATTTTAAATCACTAATAAGGAGTAAAATGAAAAATTTATTAAAAGTTCTAGCGTTAGGGTTAGCCCTGTTTTTTATAGGTTGTGGTGATGATAGTGGCAAAAAAACCGCTGCAAATGCGCCAGAAGCTAGCAAAGAGGTAGTTTATAAGGTAGGTTCAAGTGCTGATTATCCTCCATTTGAGTATCTTGATGATAAAAATCAAATCGTTGGTTTTGAGATCGATCTTCTAAATGAGATCACTAAAAAAACTGGGATCAAATTTGACGTTGCAAATATGAGTTTTGATGGGCTAATACCTGCTTTAAAAACAGGTAAGATCGATATCGCGATAAGCGGCATGAGTGCGACTGATGAGAGAAGAAAGTCTGTTGATTTTACTAAGCCATATTATTTTTCAGAGAATTTATTTATCCGCAAAAAAGGCTCAGATGTAAATAAAGATAACCTTAAAGATAAGAAAATTTCAGCTCAAGTTGGCACACTTCAAGAGGAGGCAGCTAAAAAGATCACAACTCAGTCAATCCCAGCTGAAAACGTAGCAGCAGCTATAATGTCACTAAGTGCTGGCAAGATCGATGTTGTGCTTACTGATAGCCCAATAGGTGTTGAGTTTTTAAAACAAAATCCAGACTTAGAGGAGTTTTTGAGACTTCCTGACGGCACAGAGGGCTTTGCGATGGCATTTGATAAGGGCAAACATACTGATCTTATCAAAAAGATAGATGCTGCGATCGAAGAGCTACAAAAATCTGGCGAATTTGACAAAATGCTCGCTAAATACGACCTTAAAAAATAAATCCTAATATAAATTTGCAAGAGGCAAGATGCTTCTTGCAAAAAATCTCACAAATTTCTAATTTATAAAATTAAATATTATTTAAATATATTGTAATAAAATTGTCAATTTAATTTAAGGAGAACGCGATGAAATCACTCAGGATGAGAACGGCACTTGTGCTAAGTGTCATGATCTTAGTTTGTGTTAGTGTGGTTGGTCTTGTGACCTATAACATGGCTAAAAATTTATATACCGACAGGGTCGAAAGTAAAGAATTTCCACTTGCTGTCAATGAAGTTGGCTATAAAATAGAATCTTACATCGATAAGATAATCGACGCTTCTTATCAAATAACTCAAAATAGCTTTTTAATAGACTGGGTTAAAAATGGCGAGGACGAGCACGGCAGAAAGGTCTTGTTTGACTATTTTCAAACTCTTACTAAAAATTTAAAGCTAGATACAATAATGTTTGGATCAGATAGAACCCTAAACTACTACGTCGAAGATAAAATTTTAAAGGTCATTAATCCAGAAAATGACAAATGGTACTACGCCTTAAAAGATGGCAGCAGCCTAAGCCTAATCGACATAAACAAGGCTGAAGACGGCAGCGGCAAGATAATGATGTATATAAACTACAAAGTTCAAAAAGATGATAAATTTTATGGTATCGCAGCGACTGGCGTAAATTTAAGCGAGATAGTAAATTTTGTCCAGTCACAAAAGATAGGTCGTGGCGGTAAATTTCTACTTGTCGATGAAAAAGGCGACATCAAGATCGGTAAAGATGTAAGCGGCAACCTAAAAGATTTAGTCGGCGATGCAAATCTCAAAAAACTTCTAAGTGAAAATGGTGGCTATGTCTCACTAGAAAAAGATGGCAGAAATTTATTGATTGGCTCAAAATATATCAAAAATATGGGCTGGTATCTTATCGGTGAGCTTGATAAAGACGAGCTTTTAGAGGATCTAAACTCACTTGCATATGCATCTGTCGGAGTGCTTGTGGTAGTGCTTATTTTAGGATTATTACTCTCACTTTACCTATCTTCTTACCTCCTAAAAATCATCCTCAAACTAAAAACAGGCCTGCTATCTTTCTTTGATCTGCTTAACTATAAAACAAATAAAGCAGATCCTATATATATAAATTCTAAAGATGAATTCGGTGTTATGGCACAGCTCATCAACGAAAACATCAAAAAGATCCAAGACACTGCTAATCAAGATGCTACTGCTGTTAATCAATCAGTATCAACAGCTAAAGAGATAGAAAAAGGAAATTTAAAAGCT
>NZ_ANNG01000030.1 GCF_000466685.1 Campylobacter concisus UNSWCS | reverse complement strand
TTAAAATGATAGTAAACCAAATTTTATCCTTATTCCACTCTCATTTTAAATGTAAAATACTCTCATTTTAAATGCGCGCGGATAATTAAGTTTTATTTTATGCGTAATTGACGTATAATTTACGCCAAGAAATTTAAAAAAGGAGCAAACAATGAGAGAAATTTCTAGGCGAAATTTTATGAAAATGGGTGCTACTGGCGCATTGGCACTTGCTGCTAGCAGTGCAAATGCTGGAGTTTTAGAGGCAAAAGATATTAAATTTGACGAAGAGTATGACGTCATCGTCATAGGCACAGGCTTTGCAGGCTCGATGGCTACTTTGCAAGCGCTAAAACGCGGCAAAAAAGTGCTAATGATCGAGAAAATGGGACGAAGCGGCGGCAACTCAGTCATAAATGCTGGCAATATGGCTGTCCCAAATAATGAATTTCAAAAAGCAGCAGGCATAAAAGATAGCAAAGAGGCTTTTATCGCTGACTGCCTAAAAGATGGTCAAAATTTAAACCATGTCGATCTGCTTGAGGTTATCTATGACCGTGCAAATGACGCTTTTGAATACCTAAAAACACTTGGCGTTGAATTTACTGGCAAGG
The DNA here is from genome assembly GCF_000466685.1 of Campylobacter concisus UNSWCS. Taxonomy (GTDB): domain Bacteria; phylum Campylobacterota; class Campylobacteria; order Campylobacterales; family Campylobacteraceae; genus Campylobacter_A; species Campylobacter_A concisus_A. The sequence continues at coordinate 83,084 of NZ_ANNG01000030.1, read as the reverse complement.
TGATCTCAGCGAGCGGTCACTCTATAAAACGTGCTGTTCAGTCTAAAAACACAAGTGGCGCGGGATATGTTTTGCCTATGCACGATGCGATCGATAAAAATCCAAATGCCGTGACAAAAAGAAGGACTAAATTTGATGATTTTATCATCGATGAAAATGGCAGGGTTGTTGGCATAAAATGCAGGGAGGATTATAGGTTTGATCATCAGCTCGCAAACGACGATAAAGAGAATAAAACCGGCACGCCAAAATGCTTTAAAGCAAAAGATGGCGTCATCCTAGCAGCAGGAGGTTTTAGCTCTGATAAGTGGTTTAGGATGCAGCAAGTGCCGTATCTAAAAGACAATATCGAGACAGTTAGCCAGCCAGGTGCAACCTCTGGAGCGCTAGTAGCTGCGATGAAGCTTGGAGCAAACCCTATCCAACTTAGCTGGATCCAGCTAAATCCATATACAAATCCAACTGAAAGAGGCTTTGGCACATCTGCACTTTTTACAAATCACTGTGCAAATGACTACGGCTTAAGCGTCAATCCAAAAACAGGCAAACGCTTTATGAACGAGCATGCAGGCCGCAAGGTAAAGAGCGATGCGATCTTTGCTTGCATGGCGCAAAGCGATAAAAATGACAACTATCCAGTAAATATCTGCGATCAAGCAGCCGTTGATGCAAACAATATCGCTTATACAAAAAAGGGCGTTGAAGAGGGCTCTATAAAGAAATTTAACACACTTGAAGAGCTTGCAAAAGCTTATAATATCCCACTTGAGCCATTTTTGGAGACTATTAAAAATTTCAACGAATATGTCAAAAATGAAAAAGACCCTGAGTTTGGCAAACCTTTGACAAAAGCTGATGTAAATGGCATTGGCATTACAAAAGCGCCATTTTACGCGAGTGAGACTACGCCAAAGATCCTTTACTGCATGGGTGGCGTCGAGATAAATACAAAAGCGCAAGTCATAAGCGCAACTACTCACGAGCCTATCGCAGGTCTTTACGCAGCTGGCGAGATCACTGGTGGCGTGCATGGAGCAAGCCGTCTTGGTACGATGAGCATGGCTGATTGTATGGTATTTGGTATGGTTGCTGGAGAGAATATCTAATTTATTTTTACTTAAATTTAGCGGTTTAAATGCCGCTAAATTTAGCTTGCAATAGCGCTTTTGATTATTTATTTAGCTTCTTTTGGTTAAAATCAGCCCAAATTTATAAAACTAAAGGTTAAAAATGAAAGAAGGCAAAGTTTGGAAATTTGGTGATAATATCGACACTGACATCATCATCGCCGCAAGATATTTAAACACTTCAGACGAAAAAGAGCTAGCAAAACACATCATGGAAGACGCCGATCCTAAATTTAGCTCAAAAATAGCAAAAGGCGACATCATCGTAGCTGGCGAAAATTTTGGCTGCGGCAGCTCAAGAGAGCACGCCCCATTAGCGCTAAAAGAGGCTGGCATAGCAGCTGTTGTGGCTAAGAGCTTTGCGAGGATTTTTTATAGAAACAGCTTTAATACAGGGCTTTTGATACTTGAGATAAAAGAGACTGATGAGATAAACGAGGGCGACACGCTAAAGATCGACGTAGATAACGGCGTCATCGTAGATGAAATCACAAAAAAAGAGTATAAATTTAACGCTATCCCGCCATTTATGCAAGAGCTTTTAAACGCTGGCGGCCTTATCGAGTACGCAAAAGCGAAGATGAACTAAGGAGCGGCGATGAAAAACTATAAAATTTGCGTTATAAAAGGCGATGGCATCGGCCCTGAGATCATCGACGAGGCGATAAAGGTTTTAGACGTAGTGAGCGCTGAGTTTGGTATCAAATTTGAGTATGACTACAAGCTAATGGGCGGAGCAGCCTACGACGTTTTTGGCGAGCCACTGCCAGATGAGACGCTAAGTTCGGCACTTAGTAGCGATGCTGTGCTTTTTGGAGCGATCGGCGGCGAGAAATGGGACAGCCTGCCAAGACACCTAAGGCCAGAGAGTGGGCTTTTAAAGATCAGAAAAGAGCTAGAAGCTTATGCAAATTTACGCCCAGCTATCATCTTTGACGAGCTAGTGGATGCTAGCACGCTAAAGCCAGAGGTTTTAAAGGGTGTTGATTTTGTCGTGGTTCGCGAGCTAACTGGCGGGCTTTATTTTGGACAGCCTAGAGAAAAAGGCGAAGATAGAGCGTTTAATACGATGGTTTATTCTAAATTTGAGATCGAACGCATCGCAAAGATCGCCTTTGAGACGGCTATGCTTCGCAAGAAAAAGGTCTGCATGGTCGATAAGGCAAATGTGCTTGAGACAAGCCAGCTTTGGCGCGAGGTGACCAGCGAAGTGGCAAAGGGCTATCCTGAAGTAGAGCTTAGCTTTATGTATGTAGATAACGCAGCGATGCAGCTAGTAAGAGCGCCAGCAAATTTTGACGTCATACTGACTGAAAATTTATTTGGCGACATCTTAAGCGACGAAGCGAGCATGGTTTGTGGCTCGATAGGACTTTTGCCAAGCGCTAGCATGGGCGGTAAAGTGGGAATTTATGAGCCTATCCACGGCTCAGCGCCAGACATCGCAGGGCAGGGTATAGCAAATCCGGTCGCGACCATTTTAAGTGCAGCGATGATGCTAAGATACGCATTTGGCGAGAGCGAGGCAGCAAATGCGATAGAAAATGCCGTAAAAACAGCGCTTGCAAAGGGATATAGAACAAAAGATATCGCCGCATTTAACGCAGTTGAAATTTGCTCAACAAGCGAGATAGGCGACGTGATAGCAGGATTTATCAAAAAATGAAAAACACGATCACTGAAGCACTGATCTACGAGGCGCAAGGGCTAAAAGACGATGCGCTTGAAATTTACAAGAACATCTTAAAACAAGACCCGTCAAACAAGGACGCCCTTAGCGCGATAAACCGCCTGAGCGGACTTCGCAAGGAGCGCGTGATAAAAAATGAGCAGATGAAAGAGTTTTTTATCAGGATGAAAAGTGACGAAGAGATAAATGAATTTAAAAGGTGGTTGATAAGATTATGAAGCTTGATGATATCGCTAGGATGGCCATTAGTGAGGTTAGCGCCGAGCTTGAAAAGATAGAGGCACTGCAAAACAAAAAGCAAGAAGAGCTTGAAAGGGAGAATTTAAAAAAAGAGCTTTTAGCAATAGAATCTGCCAATGAGCAAGTGCTTGAAGAGCCAAAAGTAGAGGCAAGTGTGCCAAATGAGCAAATCGAGCTAGAGCCAAAGGTAGCGCAAATTTCACCAAAGAGCAGGGAGATAAGTGATGAAGAAATTTTCTTAGCAAACCTTGCTGAGCGCATCGAGGTGCTTTTTGAGGGGCTTAAACAAACTAGCGAGCAAGACCTTAGCCAAAGGCTCGAGCTAACGACTAAATTTTTAGAATTTACCCTTGCAAACATCGAAAATAGACTACAAAATCTCTCAAAATAATAAATTTGAGGCAAAAACTAGTACAAGCATTTACAAAAATAGCGAGCTAGACTTTTTTAGGTCGCTATTTGCCCCATTTAGCAAGCGTGTCTATCTAGTAGGTGGCTGCGTAAGAGATGCACTTTTGGGACGAGAAATTTATGATTATGACATCGAAGTTTATGACATAGAGCCTCTCAAATTTGACGAGCTAATGGCTGACATAAGAGCTAGCGGTGTTGGCAAAAGCTACTTTATCTACAAATATAAAAACTACGATCTTGGCTTGCCACGAAGCGAGAGCAAGACTGGAAATTCGCACAAAGACTTTGCCGTAAGCTACATAAATGATCCAAGCCTTGCAAGTCTTAGGCGTGATTTTACGGTAAATGCCATGATGATGAACATCTTTAACGGCGAAATTTTAGACTTTCATGGCGGAAAAAAGGACCTTGAAAGCAAGACGCTAAGGCACATCGATAGTGAGAAATTTAAAGAAGATCCGCTAAGGGTGCTACGTGGCGTGCAGTTTAGTGCTAGGCTTGATTTTAGCATAGATGATGATACGCTAGAGCTTATGAAAACGCTTGATCTAGCGCATCTAAGTAAGGATAGGATAAATACCGAGCTTATTAAATTTTTTCGCTCAGAGCATCTTGAAAAAGGGGCATTTTATCTTTTTAAGCTTTCACTTTTTAAAGAAATTTTTGGCGTGCAAATTTGCAAGAATGATGAGTTCTTGAGCGAACTAAAGAGCGCTAGAAATTTCGTAGATGATGAGAGGCTATTTTTGTATATGCTTTTTGGCAAATTTGAGCTTGACGCAAAGGAAATTTTAGAAAAAATGCGTCTGCCAAAGAGCTACTTTTCTATCTTAAAAGAGCCATTTTTTAAAGCTATGCCAAGCGATAGAGAGCTACTACAAATCGCTCTAAATATGCCCATAAAATCATGGCTTGGAGCTTACAATAAAGAGCGCATAGAGCGTGCAAAAGAGCTTGGAATTTATGAGAGTAAATTTGAGCCAAAGATAGATGTGAGAGAGATCTTGGCGGCTGGCTTTAAAAACGAGATGATAGCAGCTGAGATAAAACGCGCTCAGGAGCTTGAAATTTCAAGATATCTTAGTGAGCGCAAATTTAGAAAATCTTAATCTTTAAAACTCTTAAAAGCCCATTTTGGCTAAAATGAGCCAGTTTATAACACTTTTTAAGGCAAGAAAAACTTATGTTTAACATAGTCCTAGTTCATCCTCAGATACCGCAAAACACCGGAGCTATCGGCAGAATGTGCGTAAATGCAAATTTAAAGCTGCACATCGTTAAGCCAACTGTCTTTGATCTGAGCGAAAAGGCTGTTAGACGTGCTGGGCTTGATTATTGGAAAATCTTAAAGCCACAAATTTGGCAGAGTTTGGATGAATTTTTGGAGGCAAATTTAAGCCACAAAGAGCGATTTTTCTTTGCTACGACAAAGACAAACAGACTTTACTACGACGCTAAATTTGAGCCAGGAGATTTTATATTTTTTGGCGGAGAGAGTACAGGGCTGCCGAGAGAATTTATGGATATAAATTTTAAAAACGCCATAACGATCCCGATGGGAAAAGAGGGCAGGAGCTTAAATTTAGCCATGAGTGCTGGCATCATCGCGTATGAGGCGATCAGACAAAACATCTCTAAATTTGACTTTAGGAGCGAGGTTTGAGAGCGCTCTTTGCATTAGTCTTTGCCGTTTTGATGGCGTTTGCTAGCGAGGTAAGCATCGCAACTTATAACGTGCAAAATTTATTTGACTGCAAGGATGATGGCAGCGAATATCCCGACTTTAAATCTAGCACTTCAAAGTGGGATTGCGAGGCGGCCAGCTCAAAACTAAAAAGAACAAAACAGGTCATAGACGCTATAAATACCGACATCATCGCACTTGAAGAGGTTGAAAACGAGCAGGTTTTAAGGGCTTTGGTTGATGGCAGTGAGTATAAATTTATAGCCTTTAGCAAGGCAAAAAACTCTCCAGTCGGACTAGCTCTTGTGTCAAAAATAAAGCCAAGTGGCAGTGAAATTTTTGAAGTACCAAATGTAAAAACTAGAAACATTTTAAAGGTCGTTTTTGAGGTGGAGGGTAAGAAATTTAGCGTTTTTGTCAATCACTTCCCGGCTTACAAAAACGGCATAAATATGCAAAAAAAGGCCGAAAGAACACTAAGGGCAGCTCTAGGTAACGAGCAAAATGCCATAGTTTTAGGTGATTTTAACTCACCTTATGGGCAAAAATCTATCTTAAACGATATCATTGCAACTCGTGGATTTTACGATCTTTATAGCTTTCTCGCCCCAAAAGATAGATACTCTCATGCAGTCCATGGCAAAAAGCGGGCCATTGATCACGTTTTGCTCTCGCCTAGCTTTATGGCAAATGGCGATCTAAGCTATGTTGATGGCAGTTTTGAGGTCTTTAAACCAAGCTTTGTGGTCAATGAGCATGGCTTTGCAAAGAGCGATCTTTACTCAGATCACTTTGCGCTTAAATTTAAAATCTCAACCAAACCTAGCCCTGCTAAAAGTGGTATGCTTGCGAATGAAAATTTAAAAAAAGAAGCTAAAAAAGTAGAGGATCAAAACTATAAAAGAGCTGACATAGAGACGCTTTTTGAGCATCCTGAGGATGTGCCAGCGCAAGTTGAAAGAGCTGTTGTCATCTTAAAAGATAAACATGGCTTTATCATCTCGAAAAATCGCCGTGGAATTTACGTTTTTGATCCTAAAAATAGCGTCGGCGTCGGCGATGAACTTGACATTTTGATTAGGCGAGTGAAATTTTACAAAGAGGCGCTTGAAGTGAGCTCTTATGAGATCATAAATGAGCATGGCACAAAAGATGTGAGTGAAAATTTACTTGATAGCTCAAAACTAAGTGAGGCTAGAAGTGGCGACGTGATCGCTAAAATTTCAGGCAAGCTGGAGAGTGGCTACTTGCATACGCCACATGGCAAGATCAGAGTTTATAGCAAAAGAAGGCTAAAAGATGGCGAGTATAGCTTTGAGCGGGCGAGGGTGAAAATTTATAAAAACGAAAAAGAGATCGTTGTGGAGTAGATGGTGCAAATTTTAGATATTTTTATGATCGCAGCATTTGTTTTGTTTGTGATATTTATGATAAGAGGCGTCATTTTGCAGGCGCAAGAGAAGGAGAGAGCAAGAGAGATGATAAGAGAAAAAAGAGAAAATTTTAATAAAAAGAGTGAGATATGAAAGAGTTGTTACTAGAGATCGGAGTCGAGGAGCTTCCAGCGATACCATTTTTAAGGGAGCTGCCAAACATCAATGCTAAATGGCAGGCTGTGCTTGAAAAATACAACATCAAAAGCGAGTTTAAATTTTACTACACGCCGCGCCGTTTGGTCTTTTTCCATGAGAAATTCCCGCAGGCTCAGCCAGATAGTGTGGCTAGCTTTGTTGGCGCACCAAAGCAAGTAGCGCTAAAAGACGGAGTTTTTACAAAGGCTGCGCTTAGCTTTGCAAATAAATGCGGCATAAGCGAGAGTGAGCTTAAATTTAAAGAGATAGACGGCAAAGAGGTGCTTTATCACGAAAAAGAGGTAAAGGGCGAGCCGGTTGCTAAGATAATGGGCGACATGGTCGAGGAGTTTTTAAAGAGCCTAAATTTTGGCAAGTCTATGCGCTGGGGCAATGGTGAGTTTGAGTTTATCCGCCCGATAAGATCGTTTTTATGCTTGCTTGGAGATGAGGTCATTAAATTTAACAAATTTGGCGTAGAGAGCAGCAACTCTACATATCCTCACAGAAGCGTTAGCTACGACAAGATAAAAATTTCAAATATAAAAGAGTATTTTGAAGGCTCAAAGAGCCGTGGCGTCGTGCTTGAAGCGGATGAGAGAGAGAAGATAATCCTTGATGAGTTTGAAAAGATCAGCCAAAAAAGTGGGCTAAAGATCGAGATCGATAAAGAGCTGCTAGCTGAAGTAGTGGCGATCACTGAGTATCCAACAGCGCTTCTTGGCTCGTTTGAAGAGGAGTTTTTGGAGGTGCCAAGCGAGGTCATCATCACTTCGATGAAAGAAAATCAGCGCTACTTCCCAGTCTTTAAAGATGGCAAGCTTGCAAATGGCTTTGTAGTCGTTAGTAACGCCATCACAAAGGACTATTCGCTCATCATCAAAGGCAACGAAAAGGTGCTAAGAGCAAGACTAAGTGATGCGATGTTTTTTTGGCAAAGCGACCTTAAGGCCGAATTTAGCCCAGAAAAACTAAAAAATATAACCTACCTAAAAGAGCTTGGAAGCATCTATGAAAAAGAGCTTAGAGAGCTAAAAGTGGCTAAAAAACTAGCTAGCAACTATGATGAGCTACTTAAAAAAGAAGCTGGCGAGTACGGGAGCAAGCTAGAGCGAGCTGTGATGCTAAGTAAGGCCGATCTTACAACGCAGATGGTTTATGAATTTACCGAGCTTCAAGGCATCATGGGTGCTTACTACGCAAAGGCTAAAAATGAAGATGAAAGCGTCGTTTTAGCCATAAAAGAGCAGTATCTGCCAGACGGCGAAGAGGCGCAGTGCCCAAGTAAGGTCTTTAGCTCGGTTGTGGCACTTTCAAATAAGCTTGATACACTAATGGGGCTCTTTAGCATCGGCAAAATCCCAAGCGGCACGAAAGACCCATACGCTCTAAGGCGCGCAGCAAATGGCGTGATAAAGATCGTTTTGGCGCATAATCTGAAATTTAACGTAAAAGAAATTTTAGAAGATATCGCAAAAGATTATAAAAAATTTGACGTTGAAGTGCTTATAAATTTCATCCTTGATAGGCTCTATACCTTCTTTGACGCAAACGCTTCTATCGTAAAAGCTTGCATAAAAAGCGGAGAAAAGGACATCTTGGAGCTAACTAAGATGATAGAGGCGCTTGCTAAAATTTCAAGCGAGCCAAATTTTAGGGAGAATTTCTCGACATTTAAGCGCCTTGCAAACATCATAAAAGATGATAAATTTAGCAAGGTCGATGAAAGCCTCTTTAAGATAGATGCTGAAAAGGCTTTAAATGATGCGTTTAAAGCGGTTGATAAGAGCCTAGCATACGAGCCAAGGCTAAAAGCGCTATTTGCTCTAAAACCGCAGATAGATGAGTTTTTTGACAAAGTTATGATAAACGTTGAAAACGAGAAAGTGCGAAATAACCGCGTCGCGATCATCGGTCAAATTTATAGCGAGATACTAAAAGTAGCTGATATAAAAGAGATCAGCTTTTAAATTTGCGCCAGCTTCGGGCTTTGCCTAGGCTGGCTTTAAATTTACTCCCTAAAAATATCAAATTCTGGCTCGTAAGCCTTAGTTTTTACCCCAAAATATCCAAGAACTGAGCTAAAGACAAAATCATGCGAAAGGCTTTCGTCTTTTCTAGCTTTTAGTCTTTTTAAAAGCTCACTATCGCTTGAAAAGACGATGGCTGGGATGTGTTTTTGTTCATCTGGAGCGATGGAGTAAGGCAGGCCATGTAAATATATGCCATTTTCGCCCAGACTCTCTCCGTGATCTGAGAAAAAGAACATGGCAACCTCAAATTTATCTTTTCTTGCTTCAAGGGCATTTATCAGCTTGCTTTGCAGATAGTCCTCATATAAAATGGTGTTGTCGTAGGTGTTTGCTATCTCATCTGGCGTGCATTTGTTTAGCTCGGCGGTGTCGCATGTTGGGGTGAATTCTTTAAATTTACTTGGGTAGCCTTTGTAGTAGATAGGGCCATGTGAGCCTTGCAAATGTAGCACGATAAATGTAGTGGAATTTGCATCTTTTATGACCTTTTTTGCCTCATCAAATATCACTTCATCAAAGCCAGCTGCTCTGTGCTCTGAGGTGTGGTTTTGATCGAGATTGTCGCAAACGCCCTTGCATCCGCCACTATTGTTGCCAAAAAAGTATGTTTTTATTCCAAGTTTGTTGATGATATCAACTAAATTTTCACGAGCCTTAGCCTCGCGGTTGCTAAAATTTTCTCGCTTTAAGTCTGAAAATAGGCAAGGCACGCTAGTCTCTGTCGCGGTTCCGCATGAGTAGAAATTTGTAAAACTTACTACATCTTTTTGCTTGGTAAATTTGTTTGTATCGTTTTTAGCGTAGCCATTTAGCGAGTAGTTTTTGCTCCTTTGTGTCTCGCCAACTATCAAAACTAAAATTTTCTTTTTATCGTTAGTAAGAGTTGCGTCATCTGCCACGTAGGTAAAAGGGAGCGGTTTTTGTGCCAAAGACTTTGCTAATCTTATGCCAGAGTAGATAGGATAGTATGGGAGTAAGACGCTTATGGTTGAGGCGTTGTGGTTCTTTAAAAAATGGTATAAAAATTTTAGACATGAGAGCAAAGATTATAGCTGCACTTACTAAAGTGCTAAGGGTTATTTTTACTCTTGATCTAAGCGCATTTTTAAAACTGCCATAGCTAATCTTTACAAGTGCTACATATACGCAAGGCAGGATGGTTACAAAAATAAGCCAAAGAACTAAGCTGGCATTAAAATAGCTAAAGGCCTCTCTTGTATCAGTGTGCAAGACATTTAATAGCATGCCTTTATCTATAATGATGCCGTAAGCTTGCATAAAGTAAGCAGATATGCTGCTAATCATGATGAGAAAGATAGCAAGAGGTTTTAGCAAAAATGGCACAAGCAAAATGCAAAAAACTCCAGCAAAGAGCAAAAGAAAAAATATGCTAAGTAGAGCAGTAAGCATTATAGAAAAAGATAAAGTATCGCCAGATAAAGATCCTAAAAATACGCCCTTGAATAAAAATATGTAGTTTATGAAAAACATATAAGCTACAAATAAAATTAAAAATTTTACAAAGCTTATATGTCTTATTTTGTTGATGTTTAGCATTTCTAGCCACCTTCTTTCAAGGGCGTAATGATAGAGCTAAAATGTAAATGGCTAGAAATTTATAAGAGAAAAATTATTTTTTCTTTTTCTTGCTCTTTAGCTTCTTATTTTTTGACTTCTTTTCAGGCTCAGCCTTTTTCGTCTTTTTGCTATCTTTTACACTAAGCTTTTCTTTGACCTTTTGCATGTCGTTAAAGCCGATTCCTTGAACCTTCTCAAGCTCTTCGATGCTTGTAAATTTATGAGCTTTTCTATACTTTATGACGTTTAGCGCCTGGCTCTTGTTTAGTCCAAGACTCATTAACTCGCTCTTGCTAGCTGTGTTTAGATCAGCGCCGTATGCAAGGCTTGCAAGCGCTAGACAAAGTAAAATTTTTAATTTTTTCATCTTATCTCCTAAAATAATAATCCATCGTTTTCTTGATCTTGAATGATGTCATTTGTTGGCGTATTTTGCGGCAACGGTGAGTCGTTTGTGTAGTACTCATCAGCGCCGTTGTAGTATCCTTTATAGACGCCATCAGGCTGCTCAAAAGCACGTCTTAGGGTAGGGTAGAGCTTGATGTAGCCCTCCATAAATTTCTTAAAGACAGGTGCAGCTGTCCTGCCGCCACCCTCGACCTTTTTCATAGGGCTGTTGTCGTCGTTTCCGTACCAGATGATGGCCTCGATATCAGGCGAATAGCCGCAAAACCAAGCATCGATATTGTTGTTTGTCGTGCCAGTCTTGCCAGCGATCTGGATGCCATTTACCTTTGCGTTGCGTCCAGTGCCGTTATTTACGACATTTTGAAGCAAGGTAGTCATCAAAAATGCCTGCTCAGGTTTTAGCACCTGCTTCTTTTGAGGCTCATAGTCCATCGACGCGCCAAAGCTATTTTCTATATGCTTAATGAGCGTAGGCTCGACCACTTCGCCATCGTTTGGAAACATCGAGTAAAATTTCGCAAAGTCAAGTGGCGAAATTCCAAAGCTACCAAGTGCGATTGATAAATTTTCAGGGATGTCGTTAAAGCCCATATCCGTAAGCTGTTTGCGAACTGAGCTAAGACCAAGATCGTTTAGTAAATTTATGGTTGCGAGGTTGCGAGACTGGGTTAAGGCTGATTTTATCGTGATGTAACCTTGAAAACCACCGCTATAGTTCTTTGGCGTCCACTCTTTGCCATTGCCCATGTCAAACGTCCTAGCGATGTCAGCTACTTGAGAGACGACTGAGTAGCCGCTATCAAGAGCTATTTGATAGATAAATGGCTTAAAGCTAGATCCTGGCTGGCGCTTGCTTTGTGTCGCTCTGTTGTAGCTACTTTTTGCGTAGTCGATACCGCCAATTAGAGCTAAAATTTGACCGCTTTGTGGATGAGTGACGACGATAGCGCCATTTAGCATCTCTGGATTTGCCTTTTTATCTCTTTTTAAAATTTCATTGTAGCCATAGACTAGAGCGTCTTGAGCGATCTTTTGCACGTTTAGATCGACTGTGCTTTGTATCTTGTAACCGCCAGTTTTTATGTCGTCAAATTTCTTTGAAGCCTCTTTTATGATCTCATCGACCACGTAAGGAGCTTTGTTGCGTGTGAGCGTATCGTCAAAGACTGCTGGCTCTTCAAGCACGCCCTTTCGGTACTCATCTTCGTTTATCCAGCCGATGCTATACATCCTCTCAAGTACCCTGTTTGCGCGACTAAGCGAGAGGTCAAGGTGCTTTGTAGGATCATAAGTGCTTGGTGCTTTTGGCATGCCAACTAGCATCGCTATCTCTTTTATGCTTAGCTCATTTAGCTCTTTTCTAAAGTACCCCTCTGCAGCTGTTTTGATGCCGTAGTAGCCGTGCCCGAAATATACGTGATTTAGGTATCTTTCGATGATGTCCTCTTTGCTAAGCTCGCTTTCAAGCTTCATAGCAAGCACGACCTCTTTTATCTTTCTTGTAAATTTCTTCTCACGGCTTAGGGCTAGGTTTTTTATGAGCTGCTGAGTTAGCGTAGATGCGCCTTCTACCAGCTTTCTAGCTTTGATGTCCTTTATCGCAGCTCTTGCCATGGCTTCTACGTTGATACCGCCATGCTCAAAGTAGCTCGTATCCTCGATAGCCACGAGCGCTTCGATGACACGTGGTGGGATGTCGTTATATTTTACGTAAATTCTATTTTCCTCAAAGATATTTGCGATGAGCTCGTTGTTTCTATCAAAAATTTGTGTCGCAAGCTTTGGCTTGTAGTCGATGATGGTATAAGCGTCAAATCTCACCTGCGAATAAAAGTATAAAAACGCCCCACCAAGTGCGATGGCAACTACAAAGATAAATGCCAAGATATATTTCATAAAAATGCCTTTAATGTTTTTAAATTTAGCCCCATTGCCGTGCTTGTCTCGCCGTGCTGGGAGATGATGTATTTTTTATTAAAATTTTCTATCGTCATGGCTCCAGCTTTGCCTTGCCACTCGCCACTTTCTAGGTAGCTTTTTAGGTCTTGCTCGATAAATTTAGCAAATTTATATGTAGTCTTGCTTACATTTATAAGCTCAAATTCGCCTAAAAATATCATCGCCGTATAGACGCTACACTCATTGCCACTTTGTAAATTTAGCATAGCAAGTGCCTCGTTTGCATCCTTTGCCTTGCCTAAAATTTTATCCATACAAGCCACGCAGCTATCTGCAAAGAGTAAATTTAAAAGCTTGCCATTTGTCTTTAAAAACTGCTCTTTTTTAGCTTTTACGACGTTTTGGACGTAAATTTCTGGTTTTAGGCTCTTTGCTATCATGCTCTCATCAAAACTGCAAGAAATTTGTTTAAATTCTATCCCAGCATCTTTTAGTAAATTTGCCCTTGTTGGCGAGCTAGAAGCAAGAGTGATCATCAAAATCCCCTATAGCTCACGCCAAGATAGACAGCCGCGAGCGAAGCTAGTAAATTTAGTGGCGTGAAGTAGTAGATGATGACGATTAGGCTCTCGTTTAGCTCGATCATCTCGTGCGATCTTAGAGTTTTTAAAGCCTTTTTGTATCGATAAAAGATGTAGCTTAAATTCAAGAGTAAAAATAGCTCTATCGCCCATTTGGTCGCTACTATGGCACTTGCCATCGGATTTTGCATTTTGCCATCATCAAAGTAAAAGATTATTATCAGGCTAGTTAGCGCGATGACAAGAACTAGCGCAAAGATGGCTAGTCCAAAGCGTCTTATGATGTGAAGCAAGATGTGATAGCGCTCTTTATCTTCAAATTTATTTTTTATAAAATAGCTTCCAGCAAGCACTAAACCAGCTTGTAGCCCTATAAAAAGAGCTACGAAGCTAATATGCAAGAAGATGATTAGTTGATCAAATTTAAAAAAAGCGATCTCTTGATGAATCATTTTTCTAAAGCTTGCCTTGCATACTCAAGTGAGCTTTTTATAGCGTCTTCGATAGCTAGAGCGTTTTTGCCGCCAGCTGTTGCAAAGTCGTCTTTTCCGCCGCCATTGCCGCCTAGAATTTGCGCTGCAAATTTAACCCAAGCGCCAGCTTTTATAGGAGCATTTTTCACGCCAGCTGCAAGAGAAATTTTACCCTCTTCATCTGTTTGGATCAGTAAAATGGCAGCTTTTTCGTGCCCATTTTTAAACTCATCTATCAAAGTTTTTATGTCGCCACCATCGATGTGTGCCACACAAAGCTTGGTATCATTTACGTTTATAAAGGCTAGCTCCTCAGAGCTTTTAGCGTTTTTTAACTTATCTTTTAAGCCTTTTATCTCGCCTTTTAGCTTTTTGACGGCATTTAGTGTTTCTGTGCTTTTTAGCTCATCTTTTAGCTCTTCAAGCTCAGCTCTAAATGACCTTGCTAAATTTAGCGCAGCCCTTGAGCAAACAGCTTCTATACGCCTAACACCAGCACTTACGCCACTCTCTTTTGTGATGAAAAACGATCCGATCTCATCTATATTTTTCACGTGTGTGCCGCCGCAAAGCTCTTTACTGACGTCACCAAAGCTCACGACTCTTACCTTGTCGGCATATTTTTCGTTAAATAGTGCGATCGCTCCGCTTTTTTTAGCCTCTTCAAGCTCCATAACCTGCGTTTTTGCATTTGCACCGTCTAAGATCCACTCATTTACAAGGTTCTCAACCCTTGAAATTTCTTCGCTAGTAAGCGCCTTTGGATGAGAGAAGTCAAACCTTAGCCTATCTGCCTCGACGTTTGAACCAGCTTGAGCGATGTGTGTGCCAAGCACGCTTCTAAGGGCTGCGTGAAGCAAGTGTGTAGCACTGTGATGACGCGCAGTCTCCGCTCTGTCACTGCCCACTTCAAGCTCTACTTCGTCGCCAACTTTTAGTGCCGCGCTAGTTTTTACTAAAGATAAATTTAGCCCGTGAAATTTTTGCGTATCAAGCACATTTGCTTTGCCTGCTATCTTGCCGCTATCGCCGCACTGACCGCCACTTTGAGCGTAAAATGGAGTGACATCAAACATCACCCAGCCCTCTTTGCCAGCATCTAGGCTATCTATATTTTTAAATTCCTCATCAAGCAAGGCTAGAATTTTACTTTTACTCTTAAGCTCTTCGTAGCCTATAAATTTATTCTCGCCAAATTTCTCAAGTAGCTCTTTAAAATCGCCCTTCGCACTCTTGTCGCCACTGCCTTTCCAAGCAGCTTTTGCACGTGCTTTTTGCTCGCTCATAAGCTCATCAAATCTTGCCTCATCGACCTTTAAGCCCTTTTCTCTAAGCATATCAGCCGTTAGATCAAGTGGAAAGCCAAATGTATCATAGAGCTTAAACGCAGCCTCTCCGCTAAAAATTTCTTTTGTATTTTTTAGCTCACTCTCAAATAGTTCAAGTCCGCTTGCGATAGTCGCTAAAAATCTCTCTTCTTCAAGTTTGATCTGCTCTTTTACAGCCGCTTTTTTATCGTTTAGATAGGTGTAGTGTCCGCCCATAAGCTCGCAAACTTTATCGACAAGCTTATACATAAATGGCTCTTTTATGCCTAGCAAGTATCCATGGCGGATCGCACGGCGTAAGATACGGCGAAGCACGTAGCCACGACCTTCTTTGTCAAATGTCGTGCCTTGAGCTAGTAAGAATGTAACTGAGCGGATGTGATCGCTTATGACGCGGTAGCTAGCGCCACTTTCATAGACGTATGGCTTGCCGCAAAGCTTTGCTACTTCATTGATAAGCGGCATAAAAAGTGTGCTGTCGTAGTTGCTAAATTTACCTTGCAAGATAGCTGTAACGCGCTCAAGTCCCATGCCAGTATCGATGCTTGGCTTTGGCAGTGGGCTTAGTTTGCCATCCGCGCTTCTTTCATACTGCATGAAAACAAGGTTCCAGATCTCTAAAAACCTATCTCCATCGCCACCCATGTAGTCTTCAGGCGTGTTAAAGTGTTCAGCCCCTTGATCGTAAAAAATTTCACTGCAAGGGCCGCATGGTCCAGTATCGCCCATTTGCCAGAAGTTATCATGGTCGCCAAAGCGGTAAATTCTCTCTTTTGCGATGTGAGTACTCCAAATTTCAAAGGCCTCATCGTCGCTTTCATGAACGGTTACATAAAGCTTATCTTTTGGTAGTTTTAGCACCTCTGTGACAAATTCCCAAGCGTAAGCGATCGCCTCTTTTTTGAAGTATTCGCCAAAGCTAAAGTTGCCAAGCATCTCAAAAAATGTGTGGTGGCGCGCTGTGTAACCGACGTTATCAAGGTCATTGTGCTTACCTCCAGCTCTTATGCAGGTCTGACAGCTAGTGCGGATAGGTGGTGTTGGGCGTGGCACTTCGCCTGTGAAAATGCTCTTAAATGGCACCATGCCAGCATTTGTAAAAAGCAGTGTTGCATCGTTTGGCACGAGTGGCGCAGAAGCTATGACTTCGTGACCTTTTGATTTAAAAAAATCAAGATATGCCTTTCTTATATCTAAATTTTGCATTTTTATCCTCGTTAGTTTTAAAATTTTGCTTGATTTTAGCCAAAATTCGTTTGCGAAATTCTAAAAAGAGAAAAAATAGTGATATTTTGAAAACTATCTCTTGTTTTATCTATTTAAAAGCGATTTGTAAATAAAATAATTAAAAATTTCTAAAGTTTTAAAGGGTGAATGTGAAGCTAAAAATCGGCATTATCGGCTATTGCAGCACAGGTAAAAAACATTATTTAGAGCTTAGACGCTCAAACGAGTTTGAAATTTGTGGCATTTTTGACAAAGACAATGTTGATGAGTTTTGCAGAGCTGATTTTTATACTGATTTTAAAGAATTTATAGAGGTTGCCCAGCCTCAAGCAGTCGTGCTTTGCTCGCCAAGAGAGGAGATGGTGGAGGCCTTTTGCCAGTGCGCAAAATATTGTCAAAATATCCTCATTTCACGCCCAGTTTTTAAAAGTATAGCTGATCTTAAAGAGATAAAATATGCCGCCAAAACTAACAAAACTAGGGTTTGCACGGGAATTTCTGAGCGTTTTAATCCAACTATCTTGTCGCTTAAAAAGGCACTTTTAAAAGAAGAGGAAATTTATAGCATTTCTATCGCTCATTTTAAGCCACTTTGCGACGGAAATATCATAAATGAGCTCTCAGTTTCCGACATCGACCTAGCAAAAAATATCATAAATTCTGAAGTCAGCGACTTTTACTACACTCAAACAAACAAGACAAATGCCAAAAGTGCCGATAACGTGGCGATAAGCTTTAAAAGTAAAAATCAAATTTTAGTGCATATCACTAACTCATTTTGTGGCTCACTAGAGCGCTTTAAGATAGAGGTAAATGCGAAAAATGGCGTCTATTTTGGCGATCTCATCGATCACAAGCTTCATCAAGTGAGCGAAAATGGACAGATGAATTTAAAGATAGATACAAACAATAGCGAGCTAAAAGCGCAATACGAGGCCTTTTACGATCTTTGCCAAAGTGGCGAGAGTGGTGAGCTTTCAAACATCGATGACGCGATAAAAATAAGAGAACTATTTTGATGAAAAAAGCTCTTTTGCTTTTAAATATGGGCGGTGCAAACAGCCTAGATGATGTCGAAATTTTCTTAACAAATATGTTTAATGACCCATATATTTTGGGTATAAAAAATAAATTTTTAAGAAAATTTGTAGCTTTTATGATCACAAAAGGCAGGCTAAAAACTGCGAAGCACAACTACGAGCAAATAGGCGGAAAGTCGCCACTTTGCGAGCTTACAGCTAAGCTTTGTGAGAAAATTTCAAGCCTTAAAAGCGAATTTGACGCGGTTGATTTTGCGATGAATTACACTTCGCCATTTGTAAAAGATGTACTTAAAAAGTATGAAAAATTTGATGAGATAGTGCTTTTGCCACTCTACCCTCATCACTCACAAACTACGATAATCTCGAGCCTAGCTGATTTTAAAAAGGCAAAAGAGGAGCTTGATCTAAAAGCTAAAATTTCACTTTGCGAGCCATTTTATGATGATGACGCTTACAATAAGATCATTGTCTCTCATATCCAGGGAGCGGTAAAAGATACCGATATAAGCGATATTAGCCTCATCTTTTCAGCCCACTCTTTGCCTCGCAAGATCATAGAAAAGGGCGATATCTACGAAAAACACATAAACGAACATGTGCAAATTTTAGGCAAAATGCTAAAAGAGCAGGGGCTAAATTTTAAAGATGTGAGCCTTGCTTATCAGTCACGTCTTGGTCCAGTTAAATGGCTAGAGCCATCACTAAACGAGGCTTTGGCAAAGTGCGAAAATAAAAAAGCGCTTATCTATCCACTCTCTTTTTGTATAGACAACTCTGAGACCATTTTTGAGCTAGTTATCGAGTATGCCAAGCTTGCTAAAGAGCTAAATTTTAGCTTTTACAAAGTCGTTCAGTGTCCAAATTTTAGTGATGAATTTGCTAGTTTTGTCCTAGAAAAGTCAAAAAACGCTAGAGAATTTAGCCTTTAGGAATAAATCTTGCTTATAAAAAGCATCTCAAATTTAAAAGGAGATGTATGAAGGTTCAAAATAACGATATTATCGATTATTTGTTGCAGTCAGGCTCTAGCAAAGCTAAAGATAAAAAAAATAGTTTTGATGAAATTTTAAGTCTAACGCTTGATAAGATCACAAGCGAGGCAAAGGTTTCAGATAAGCTTGAACAGTTTAAGAAAAGGCTTACAGAAATTGGCGCTGCTGGCTTTATAAATGAGCTAAATTCAAACAAGATAGAAGAGAAAATAGCTCAGAAAAAAGAGGAGCTAACTGAGCTTTTAAGCATAAATGATCCGACCAAAACGCAGGATCAAAAAAATGAGTTACTTAAAATAATGGATAAAATTTTAAGTGACTACCGCAAAGAGCTAAACATGGCACTTACTAGCCAAACACTGCTTGAGAAGCAAAATAGCCTTGGCAAAAATACAAATAATTCTGTAAATTTAAGCTCTGTCTTAAATGAACTTGGACTTGCATAAATTCTGGATTTAGGCCACTTGCCTAGATCCAAATTTCTACTTTAAACCCTAAATTTGAAATTTAATATTTGTACCTTAGAAGTTAAATTTAGTCTAACGCTGGTTTTTGCTTTGCTTTATCGTTTTTAAGCTTATCTTTTTTAGCTTCAAACTCAGCTATGACATTAGGATCTGGAAACAAATAACCATCTTCAACCATTAGATCAACGGCCTTTTTAAACGTCGGCAATGCACTTTGCGCACCAAAGTAGTAGTAAGGCTTTTTAGGATCTCTTGCTAAAACGCCTATGGTGTAGCTGTTGCCTCTTGTGTCATTTACGAAGCCAAAAAACGAGCCGTTATAGGTGTTGCTATATCCGCCTTTGCCAGAAGCGATGTGTGCGGTGCCAGTTTTTCCGCCTATCTCAAGACCTGGCGTAAATGCCTTTAAGCCAGTACCTTTTTCAACCGTTTTTATCAAAATTCTCTTCATTATCTTTGCGGTCTCTTGCGAAATGACCTGTGCTGGCTCTACTTTTGGCAGATCGTAGCGCTTGCCATTTCGCTCAAGATATGCCACCATGTGCGGCGTGACCTCGATGCCTTTGTTGTTAAAGGTGTTATAAGCTTTCAAAAGCTGCATAAATGTCGCTTGAAGGCCGTATCCGTAGCTAACTGTCGCTTTATAGGTAGATGAGTTTAGCTTTGTAACCGTTGGCATCATACCCACTTGCTCGTATGGCAGGTCGATGCCAGTTTTTCTTGAAAAGCCAAAATTTAAAAGCCCTTGATAAATTTGTGGGCCATTTAGTCTATCTACTAGCTGGATCATACCGATGTTTGAGCTGTGCACGATAATGTCTTCAGCACTCATAAAAGGCTCTGGGTGGGTATCCTTGATGATCCTTTTGCCTAGTTGATAGCGTCCGTTGTAGGTATTTACAAGCTCAAAAGGATTTACCTTTTTTTCTTGAAGTAGTATGGAGAAGATAAATGGCTTAAAAACCGATCCAACCTCGTATGCATACTCGCTTGCGCTTGAATTTAGCGCGCTGTAATCTTGCTTTCTTATGTTTGAGGGATCATACCTTGAGCTAGAAGCTAGGGCTAGAATTTCTCCATTTTTGCTATTCATTATGCAGATGATTAGCTCTTTTGCATCTAGAAATTCGCGCTTTTCATCTAAGATTTGCTCTAGTTTGGTCTGAAATTTAAGCGGTATAGAGAGCACTGCGTTGTAGCCATCAACCCTCGTTGCTAAATTTGAATCGCTAGTTAAGATTATATTGTTGCCAATATCGCGTGGGCCAAGGATTTTGGCGTTTTGTATCGGAGCTAGGTAGTCCTCGTAGTATCTCTCAAGCCCTTTTACGCCTTTGCTTTTGGTAAGTGCGTCGCTCTCTGTTTTGCTCACATAGCCGATAGCTGGCGTTAGGGCGTCTTTTGACATAAATTTGCGGTTTTGACCGCTCTCCATTACGCGCATACCTTGAAATGAGGCAAGGCCTGTTTTTGGGTCAAGATATGAGATCAAAATGCCCTTACGGTTTAGCTTTCTAGAGAGCTCCTGAAGATAAGTAGCGCCCTTTGCATCGATGCTGTAAGAGAGCGTGACAAGACCTTTTGTGCCGTTTATGATCTTTCTTACTTTGTTTGGATCGTCACCGCTGTAAAGCGAGTAGAGCTTGATAAACATCTCTTTTTTGTTTGGGTCGATATTTCTGGTGTCAAGCATTACTTTGTAGAGTTTTTGGCTTGATGAGATGCTAAAGCCATCTTTTGTGACGATGTTGCCGCGGATCGCGGTATTTACGTCGCTTGTTTGAAGCTTAGGAAGCTTTCGCTCGATGCTCGCTCTATAAAATATAACAAGCACAAAGATTGAAATTCCAAAAGTAATTAATAAAAAAAGTATGGTTATTTTTGATTTTCTGGAATTCATTCAATGGCTTAAATTTGCGTTCTTGAAATTTCTTTGTATGCGCTTAGCGCTTTGTTGCGAATTTCTAGCATAAGCTTCATACTAGTCTCTGCTTTGCCTATCGCGATAGCTGCTTGATGAAGGTCTTTTACCTCGCCAGTTGCAAGGTCTGCGATGGCTTTATCAGCATTGATTTGAACCTTGTTTAGCTCTTTTAAAGAGTCGTTTAGTGCGTTTTCAAAGCCGCCTTCTTCGCCTGCTTTTGCTATTTTGTTTGAATTTTCGTTTTTATTTAACTTATCTAAATTTATACTATTTATCATTATGCTTGTCCTGAAATAAGTGATATCGCACTTTGTGCTATTGTTTTTGCGTTTTGAAATGACGCTACATTTGCTTGATAGGCCCTTGTCGCCTCAAGCAAGTCAGCCATCTCGATGACTGGGTTTATATTTGGAAATGCGACGTAGCCATTTGCATTTGCGTCCGGGTGGCTAGGGTCGTATTTTAGTTGAAAATCCTTGTCATCGCGCACCACTTTATCTACGATCACGCTAGTTAGGGCAGGGTGAGCGTTTTTGGGTGAGCTTGGATCGTCTAGTGGATTTTCATAATCAAGCAGACTTTGTGAGTTTTTAAGTTGAT
This sequence comes from Campylobacter concisus UNSWCS, assembly GCF_000466685.1. Taxonomy (GTDB): domain Bacteria; phylum Campylobacterota; class Campylobacteria; order Campylobacterales; family Campylobacteraceae; genus Campylobacter_A; species Campylobacter_A concisus_A. The sequence continues at coordinate 61,805 of NZ_ANNG01000030.1, read as the reverse complement.
CGTTTAAAATTTTATCAAAGTTCATCTCTTTAAAAATGACCTCTTGCCTTCTGTAAGGGCCGCCCTCAGCCGTTCTTGTGGTTTGAGCATTTGCTATATTTGAGCTGATGACGTTCATTCTGAAGCGTTGCGCGCTTAGTCCATATCCGCTAATATCAAAATCATTTAAGTATGACATCATCTCTCCTAGTTCTTAGCGCTTGCATCTATTACGCTTTTAAAGATATTGCCCTGAGCCTTGTAGGCGCTATCAAGGGCGTTTATCATAACTGTATTTTTGCCCATTTCTGTTGTCTCAACATCAAGATCGACTGTGTTTGCATCGTTTCTAGCCATATGACCATCGCGCAAGAAAATTTGAGCTGTGTCACTTTTTGGAAAATCAACCGCAGCCATGTGCGCTTCGTTTGTTTTAGCTAAATTTAGTTTTTTGCTCTCTGAAACGTTGTAAATTTCATTTGCTTTTTCTCTTAAAACATCTTCAAATCTTACATCTCTAGCCTTGTAAAATGGCGTATCAACATTTGCAAGGTTGCCAGAGATGAGCTTTTGGCGTAGCTCTCTGCCTGCAAGGGCTGATTCGACTAATGGGCTAGATTTTGATCTATCTAAAACAAACATTTAAAGTCCTTCTAAAATTTCACACATTTATAAGCAAATGATGTTCCAAATGTAAGGCAAATTTATTTTGTTTCATAGATTTTTGCCAAATCTTCTTTCATTTTTGTGACTTTTATGCCGCCAAGATAGTATTTAACTCCGTATTGTCCGCTATCTACGTCTGTTAAAATTTGATATTCGCCGTTTTTTATCACCACTTTAAAAGGTAGTGCGATCTCGTGTTTGTATTCTATATCTCTTACGATCTGCTCGGCAAGCCTGTCATTTATCTTTTGATCGTTTGTTATGAAGTAGTAGGCGTTAAATTTTTGCATAAATTCATGCAAAACATACTCATTTGTGACATTTTCAAAGTGAGTTAGTCCAATTAGCGTAAATTTATCTTTGTTTTCAAGCTGATATTTTGTAAGCTCGGCTGCCTCTTTTTGGCAAGGTGGGCAAAATGTGCCAAAAATGTCGATCATTAAAACCTTATTTTCATCATTTTTGATAGCAAAGCCGTGATCTTTTCTAACTAAAGTAAGCTCCTTGCCGCTTACATCTACAAGTTTGACCTCTTCATTTGGGCTAAATTCTTTAAAATTTGCACTGCTGCTCTCATCTTCGCCACAACCAAAAAAAGCAAATAAAGCGATTATTAAAACAAGTAAATTTTTCATCTTATCCCTTAAACATATCTTTTTATGGCAGCTCTTGCCTCTTTGTCTGCCTCGCGTCTCTTTAAAGTTTCGCGCTTGTCGTGTAAATTTTTACCTTTTGCAAGGGCCAGTCTTGCTTTTACGATGTTTTTATCGCTTAGATAAAGTGCTAAAACAACCAAAGTAAGCCCATCTTGTGAGACTTGACCGAAAATTTTATCGATCTGCTTTCTGTGCATCAAAAGTTTTCTGGCTGCTCGCTCATTTGGACGAAATGCGCTGTGTGTGGTTTCAAGATAGCTGATATGGGCATTTAGTAAGAAAAGCTCGCCCTTTATGACGCGCACAAAGCTATCTTTTAAATTTGCTCTGCCAATCCTTAGAGCCTTGACCTCGCTGCCTTTTAAAACGATGCCAGCCTCAAAGGTCTCAAGTATGCTAAAGTCGTGCAAAGCTTTTTTGTTTTTTGCTAGATCTTTTATCAAAATTTTACCTTTTATTTTACGCTAAATACGCTACTTCCGCTGCCGCTTAGAAATTTATCCCTAAACTCGTTCATCTGTGGATAGAGCTTAAAGCATGGGGCAAAAAGATCGTTTAGCTCCTCGTTTTTATAAATTTCAAGTAGTTCTTTGCTCTTTAAATTTTGCATCTTTTTTGCAGCATTAACGTCTATGTATTGTAAGAAATTGCTTCTAAATTCTTGATAAACCATCGGTGTGGAGCAAAAAACATTTGGCGTGAAAGTATTTAAATTTGGCACTTCATCGTCAAATTCTTCTATGATCTCGCCTATGCCGCTTACATTTGCTGCCTTGTAGCCACTTACAAAAAAGGTCACATCAGCGCCGATTTTAGAGGCTATTTGCATCAAATTTTCGCGTTTTATATTTAAATTTAGCTCGTCATTTACCATAAGTAAAAAGGTGGCGGCGTTTGAACTGCCTCCTCCTAGACCAGCACCTATTGGGATTTGTTTGTTGATGATGATTTTATGAGAGCTAAAAAACTCATCTAGCTCGTTTGAAAAGCCAGCTTTTTTTAGCTCGTCTATCGCTTTTTGGATGATGTTCTCTTTTATCTCTTTGTTGTCGCATTCGATAGCAAAAGAATTTGACTTTTCAAAATAAATTTCATCAAAAAGTTGCTCGCAAAGAACAAAACGTGACAAAATTTCGTGGTAGTTGCCTCTGGTGCCAACTACCTTCAAAAATATGTTGATCTTTGCAAAGCTTTTCATTTCTCGATTTTTTTCGCAAGCTCGTGGATATCGGCTTCGCTTGCTTTTTTGGTGGCGTGGATATTTTCGTTTTTAATATCGTTTGCCAGCTCGCTTCTTAGTATCATTGTGTTGCGCGGGGCCTCGATACCAAGCTTAACGGTGCTTTTTGAGATACTTACTACGACGACTTTTATGTCGTTGCCTAGTAAAATTTCTTCGTTTTCTTTTCTTGCTAAGATTAACATTTTTCTACCTTGTTTAAAGTGTAATTTATAGTATCATCCATGATTTGGATTACGCTCATAAATTTATCATAATTTAGCAAATAAATTCCTTGTGTTTGTGTTTCAAAATCGTTAATTTTTAATTTCTTGCCGTCTAGTATGTTATTAATATCCCCAAAATACGTGTTTTGCTCAATATTTAAAAAATTGCAAATATTTAAAAATTTTTCATTTTCATAGCGAAATTTACCCTCACTTACCCTCTTTAATGAGCTTAAAGTTACATTATAACCAACTTTTTCCCCAAAAATTTCTGCATAAGAGCGGATGTAACTCCCCTCACTTACACTTAAACGAAGTGTCAAAAAAGGGTGTGAATAATTCAAAATTTCACTCTCATAAATTTCCATTGTCTCTGGCTTTAGCTCAAATTCTTCGCCGCTTCTTGCTAGTTTGTAAGCTCTTGTGCCATTTACATGTTTGGCACTAAATTTTGGCGGGATATAGCTTATCTTACCAGTTAGCTCGCCTCTTATGGCTTCAAGCTTTTCTAAATTTAGCTCTTTTACATTTGAAATTTCAGTGATATTTTCATTATCCATGCTAGGACTGCTCGCCCCAAGCCAAATAGTCGCCTCATAGACCTTTGGGCTTTTGTCTAAAAATCTAAAAAATTTCGTATACGAGCCAAAAGCGACTATCAGACAGCCACTCGCAAATGGATCAAGCGTGCCTGAAAATCCAGCCTTTTTAACGCCATATTTTCTCTTTAGTCGTCCTAAAAAGTGGTTTGAGCTCATGCCAGCAGGCTTGTTTGCCACGAAAATGGCGTTCATACGGCCTTTTCCACGAAACTTGACATGATCTCTCTTACATTGCCACCAAAATTTATAGTCAGTTTAAACTCTTTTTTGATCTTGCTAACCGCGCTCACCCTGCCGATACCAAAAATTTTATGTTTAACAAGGTCGCCTTTTTTAAATTCATTGCTCTGTTCGATAACTAGCGAGCCATGCGTGATACCGCTCTCGCTTAAAAATCTACTCTTATTTAGCCTTGTGCGCTGACCTTTGTAAAAGCGTGAATTTGCAAAGCTTAGGCTAAGTGTCCTTTTAGCTCTTGTTATCGCTACGTAAGCTAGCCTGCGCTCCTCTTCGATGTCGCTACCATCGCCAATGAGCGGAAAAAATCCCTCTTCAAGGCCGATCACAAAAAGGTGCTCAAACTCAAGCCCCTTGCTAGCATGCACGCTCATGATACTAATAGCCTCGTCGCTAATACCGTCTTGCTCGCTTGTTAGCGTGATCTCGTTTAAAAACTCTTCTAGATCAAAGCTTGGATTTTGCTTGATCTGATCTTTTAAAACAGCGTAAAACTCGTCGATGTTCGCCGCTCTTTCAGCACCATCTGGCAAGCTCTCGTAGTATTTTTTCACGCCAAATTTAGCTTCAAATTTATCTATGAGGTCAAAAACCGAGCTACTTTCTTGAAGCTCTTTAAGGTTGTTTGCAAACTCAAGAAGGGCTGATTTTACCTTTTTACTAAAGGCTTCATCGTTATCAGAGATGTTTGAGATCGCCTCGAAAATGGAAATTTTACCCTCAAATGCCATTTTTTCAAGCTTATCAAGGCTTACTTTGCCTAGTCCTCGCTTTGGGCGATTTATGATGCGTCTTATTGAGAAGTCATCGTTTGGATTGTTTATCAGTCTTAGGTAGCTTATGATATCTTTGATCTCGGCTCTTTCATAGAATTTCACTCCGCCAACCATTTTATAGGCGATCTGCTCTTTGTTTAGCCCATCTTCAAGCGAGCGCGAGAGAGCGTTTATGCGGTACAAGATTGCGATATCTTTTGCCTGTACGCCTTTGCTTAAAAGCTCTTTTATATTTTTTGCGATCTTGCCAGCCTCGACGCTCTCATCAAAGCTTTCTATCAAATTTACAGCCTCGCCTTCGCCTTTTGTGCCTACAAGCTTCTTGCCAAGGCGGTTGCGGTTATGATCTATCAGCTCGTTTGCAGCCTTTAGTATAGCCTCGCTCGAGCGGTAGTTTTTCTCAAGTCTGATGATCTTTACATCTTTAAACTGATCTTTGAAATTTAAGATATTGTCTATCTTTGCGCCACGCCAGCCGTAGATGCTTTGATCATCATCGCCCACGACGCAGATGTTTTCGTGGCATAGACAGAGCTTTTTTAGGAGCTTATACTGAAGGTCGTTTGTGTCTTGATACTCATCAACCATTATATATTTGTAGCGGTTTGAAATTTCTCTAGCAAGATCTTCGTTTTCGTCCAAAATTTTATATGTAAGCCCTAGCAAATCGTCAAAATCAACAAGGTTGTTTGCCTTTAAATAGTCTTCATATTTTTCATAAATTTGCGCTGCTTGTTTGTAAAAATTGTCCTTGCTCTTGTCAAATGAAGAGAAATTTGCATTTTTATAGACCTCTTCGACGCTTAAAAGTGAGTTTTTGTAGTTTGAAATTTCACTTGACAAAATCGCCGTGGCGACTGGGCTTTCAAAGCTTTTGATGATGCGTTTTTTATCGTCTGTGTCGATTATGACGAAGTTATTTTTTCTGCCAAGCTTTTCTATGTAGAGCTTTAAAAACAAAAGCCCAAATTTGTGAAATGTGCAAAGAAGCGGCGAGTAGTTTTTGCCGCTTTGGCTTAGCATCGCCATGGCTCTGCTGCGCATCTCGTTGGCGGCTTTGTTTGTAAAAGTAAGAGTTAGCGTGTTTGCCGCGTCTATGCCGACCTCGCCGATGAGATAGGCAAGCCTAGTCGTGATAGTCTTTGTCTTGCCACTGCCAGCACCTGCAAGTATAAGCATCGCACCATCTATGTGGGTGGCCGCTTCGCGCTGGGCTTCGTTTAAATTTGATAGTAAATTTTCCATTTTTCGCTTTTTAAATTTTCTTTTGATTTTAGCCAAAAATGCTTAAAATTACTATTTTTTCTTAAATATATCTTTATTTTTTGGGTTTTGCAAAAAGACTGAGGCTGATTTTTTAGCGTGATCGACTTGCTTCTCTTTTGGCTTATAAATGGAAAAATTTACAAGGATCGGGCTATTTTCAACCAAAATTTGAACCACTGCGCCAAGTGGAAATGATACCACTGAGGCAAAATTTTCACTACCAAAGCCAGCCTCAAAACTTAGCTCATCTTGCGTTAGCCTAGCACTCTCAAGCGTGTAGCCACCAAGTGAGAACATAATGACTGGCATACTAGAGCTGCCACTTATCTCATCTGGCAAGCTAGGCTCAAAGCTAACTAGAGGCAAATTTGCCATAACTGAGAAATTTACCCCCTTTTCAAGCAAAAAATCAATGCACTCATAGACGTGCATCTTCATCAAAAGCGCAAATTTCTCATCGTCTAAAATTTCGTCTAACATCTTAATCCTTTGAAATTTCTAAAAACTCATCTACTAGTTTTTTGACCTCGTTTATGCCGATCTGCCAGAAATTTTTATCATCTATATCAAAGCCAAATTTACCCACAAGCTCCCTTGGGCTAAGACTCCCGCCAAGGCTCAAAAACTCGGTGTAAATTTCAACAAAATTTTCGCATTTGCCACTTTTGTAAAGCCCAAAAAGTGCAAGCACAAGAAGCTGCGCGTAAGAGTAGGCGTAGCAGTAAAATGGCGTATGGATGAAGTGTGGGATGTAGCTCCACCAAACTTTGTAATAGTCATTTAGTGTGACACTTTTGCCAAACATCTTTTTGCTCTCTCTTAGCCAAATTTTATTTAGCTCATCTAGGCTGATCTCGCCCTCGTGTGCATGCACGGCCCTTTCAAAGGTGGTGAAATTTATCTGGCGGTAAAGCGTGGCAAATATATCCTCGATCTTGCCAGCGAGCAGTGAAATTTTCTCTTTTTTGCTAAGGCCATCTTTTACGTGGTCAAAAACTAGCATCTCGCAAAAGACTGAAGCCGTCTCAGCCGTGGTCAGCGGGGTGTCTGAGTTTAGGTAGCTTACGCTATAAGAGAGCTTTTGATGCACAGCGTGACCAAGCTCGTGGGCAAGCGTGAAAAGGTCTCTTCGCTGGTTTGTGTGATTTAGCAAAACATAAGGGTGAGTGTCGCTTGATCCTGAGTGAGAAAACGCGCCACCTCGCTTGTTTGGCGCTGGATAAACGTCGATCCAGCCGTCATTAAAGGCGCTTTTAGCTATATCGCCAAATTTAGGTGAAAATGTCCCAAACGCCTTTAAAACTATCTTTTTGCACTCATCAAATTTATATTCACCTTCGCTGCTAAGAGGCGCGTATCTATCGTAGTCATAAAGCTTTTTAAGGCCTAAAATCTCTCTTTTTCGCTCGTAAAATTTAGAAACTAAATCAAAATTTTTCTCAGTCACAGCAATTAGTGAATCAACGCTTTTTTTAGTGATTTGATTTTCAAGGTGTCTTGGCTCTTCAGGAAGCTTGAAATTTCGCAGTTCGCAGCTCGTTTTTAGATCAGTTTTTATCATATTATATATGTAGCCAAGGAGGTGTTGGTGCTTGCTAAGCTCGTTTGAAAGGCTTTTGGCAGCCAGTTTTCGCACGCTTTGGTCGCTCTCATGAAGCTTGGCCAAAATCTCTTCTTCGTTTAAAAGCTCGCCTTTAAATTTAAACCTCATCTTGCTCATACTCTCATCAAAAAGCCTTGAAAAGCCCTCAGCTCCGGTGCTTGCCGTGCGAAGTAGCACTCTCTCTTCGGCAACGCTTAGCTGGTGCGGTTTTGCTTTGGCGAGGTTGCTTAGATAGTAGCCGTATTTTTTGGAGCTTTTGATGATCTCTTCTTGTTTTTTAGGGCTAAATTCATTAAATTTGATCTCAAAAAATATCAAATTTTCATTTGCTTTTGTCGCTATCTCATCGATCTTTGCGTAAAATGCGCCCTTACTTGTATCTTTGGCAAAATTTAAAAAAGCGTAAGTCATTACCTTTGAAATTTTAGCTATCAAGCTTTCATATTCAGAAAAAGCCTTTAAAAACTCGTCTGTTTTTAAATTTTCATAAATTTCTAGGTATTTATCTTTAAATTTCTTGCACTCTTTTTGTAAATTTAGTGCGTTTTGCTCGCACTCTTTTTCGTTTGCAAAAAGTGCTTTTAGATCCCAAATTTGCATATTTATCCTTTAAATTTTTGGGACATTTTACAAAAAAATGGATAAAAGTAAAATTTCAGCCAAAATTTAGCTGAAATTTTATGAAGGTTAGTTTGAAGTCTCTGAGGCAACTGCTGTAAAAAGCACATCTGATGAGCTATTTAGCGCAGTTTCAACTGAGTCTTGGATAACGCCTATCGTAAAGCCAACTGTGACAAACTGCATAGCGATATCGTTGCCAATGCCAAAAAGTCCGCACGCCAATGGCACTAGAAGAAGCGATCCTCCAGCCACGCCAGATGCGCCGCACGCGCCAAGAGCTGAGATGAAGCAAAGAAGAAGCGCATCGCCAAATGTAACTGTGATAGATGGGATAGAATTTACCGCAGTAAGCGCTAGGATACTGATAGTAACTGCCGCACCGCCCATGTTTATAGTAGCGCCAAGTGGGATAGAGATCGAGTAGAGCTCCTCTTTTAGCCCAAGCTTTTTACAAAGCGCCATATTTACAGGGATGTTTGCAGCCGAGCTTCTTGTAAAAAATGCTGAGATCGCGCTCTCTTTTAGGCAGATCATCACAAGTGGATAAGGATTTTTCTTAGTTAGTGCAAAAACCATCGCTGGATAGACGATAAATGCCACGACAAGCATCGCTCCAACAAGGACTAAGATTAGTTTTAGATATCCTGCAAGTGCCTCAAATCCAGTGTCATGAATGCTGATAGCAACCATACCAAATATGCCAAATGGAGCAAGTCTAATGATAAATTTAACGATATGAGTTACGCCGTCGCTTATATCTTTAAATACCTTTTTGGTTTCAGGTGTAGCATATCTCATAGCGATGCCACCGCCTATCGCCCAAGTGATGATGCCTATATAGTTGCCGTTTGCTAGGGCGGTTATCGGATTTTCGACCATTTTATAGATAAGATCTTTTAGCACGTTTGTGATGCCTTGAGGTGCTGACATATCAGCGCTTTGCAGACCTTTTAGCGGTATTTCGATAGGAAATAAAAAGCTTGCAATAACCGCCACAACAGCTGCTAAAAAGGTGCCAACAAGGTAGAGTGCGATGATCTTTTGCATGCCTTTTGTATGACCAAAATCTTTTAAAATGATAGAGGTTGCAACTAAAACAAATACAAGAATAGGTGCGATCGCTTTTAGAGCACCTTTAAACAAATCTCCTAAAACTGAGGCTGAAGCAGCGATAGAATCAGCCGAACTAGCCTTTTCTTTGGCATCATCAAGTTGCTTTGCTTCATCTTGGCTAAGGCGAGTTTTTATGACTTCATCTACGCTTAAGCCACTCTCTTTTTGGATGGTTTGAATTTTAGCTGAGATTTGGTTGTAAGGGGCTGCTTGATAATGTGTGTAAAAGCCAACTAGGGCACCTAGGATGATACCAACTAAAATTTGAACGATCAAATTTCCATCGGCGTATCTTCTTGCAATGTTTTTAAACATATTCATTTGACACCTTAATAAATTAGTTTTTTGTTGATTTTAGCTAAATGATTTTTAAATATAAAGAAATTTAAAAAGATTAATTCGCTTTTTATATAGATTTGTTACAATTGCACGAAAATTTAACCAAGGAAAAGGACGAAAATGTATCTATTTACTTCTGAAGTTGTAAGTCCAGGTCATCCAGATAAATGCGCTGATATCATCGCTGATAGCATTGTTGATACTATCTTAACACAAGATCCAAATGGACGCGTCGCAAGCGAAGTTTTTGTAGCCGGAAAAAATATAGTAATAGGCGGAGAGATAAACTCAAAAGTAAAACTCTCTTATAAAGACTACGAAAAGATCGTAAAAGACGCTCTTGCGCATATTGGATATGACGGAAAGAGCAACTTTACAAAAGAGCAGTGCTTGCATCCAGATGATATCGAGGTCAAAGTCTGCCTAAATCAACAAAGTCCAGATATAAATCAAGGCGTTGATCAAAGTGACGGCGAGATCGGAGCAGGTGATCAAGGCATTATGTTTGGCTTTGCAAGTTGCGAAGCGAAAGAATTTATGCCAGCAGCTATAACTTACGCAAGAATGCTTTGTGAAAAAGTATATAAATTTGCCAAAGCAAACCCTGATAAACTTGGCGTTGATATAAAAACGCAGGTTACGATTGATTACGGCAGTAAAGATAACTTTGAAAACTGCAAACCTCAAAGCATCCACACTATCGTCGTCTCTGCCCCTTGCGTGGAGAGCATAAAGATAGAAGAGCTTCGCGCACTAATACAAAATTTAATAGACGAAACTGGCCTTCCAAAAGAGCTATATAATAAAGAAAAAACGATCATCTATATAAACCCAACAGGCAGATATGTAAATCACAGCTCACTTCACGATAGCGGCCTAACAGGCAGAAAACTGATCGTCGATAGCTTTGGCGGATATAGCCCAATAGGTGGTGGCGCTCAGTCAAGTAAGGACTACACAAAGGTTGATCGCAGCGGACTTTACGCAGCGCGCTGGATAGCTAAAAACATAGTCGCAGCTGGTCTTGCTAAAAAATGCATCGTTCAGATAAGCTACGCAATCGGTGTTGCAAAGCCAACTTCAGTTAGTGTTGATACTATGGGAACTCACGCAAACGGCGTAAATGACGATATGCTTTCAAATTTTGTAAGCGAGCATTTTTCTCTAACACCTCGCTGGATAACAAATAAATTTGGTCTTGATAAGCCAAGTAAAGAGACATTTTTATACGCAAAAGTAGCTGCAAAAGGCCAAGTGGGAAATGCAAAATACCCTTGGGAAAAGCTTGATGCGGTCGATACTTTCAAGGCTTTACTAAAAAAATAATCAAAAAAGTGGCTTTATCTAAAAGCCACTTTAAATTTCTTTTAAAACTCATCCCAAAACGCTTTTTTTGGCAAAATAATTTCACTTTTTGAGCCATTTACGCTGTGATAGACCGCTTTATTATACTTTGTGGCAAGGTGTTTTATAAGAACCCTTTGAAGCACAGGTTCGCTACTTGGCACAAACCAGCCGTTGTTTGTGATAGCTACGACCACGTCAAATTCACCCTTATAAAGCTCCTCTCTTGTCACCTCGTAGCAGATAGCATTTCTGATTTTAACCCCGTCTATCTCGTAGTCGCTAAAATTTTCAGCCTTTTTAAAGTCGCTAGCTCCGCCAAAAAATAGCTTATTTACCGCATCTTGCATAAATTTTGGCAGAGGAATTTCTTCTCCAAATGGCACTAAAAATTTCTTGTCCATTCGCCTAAGAGCACCATCTTGAAACAAAAATGCAGAGTTATAAATTTGATTATTTTCATAGGCAAGCGCACCAGCTACGATGGTTATCTTTTTTGAAAGCTCTTTTAGCTCATCAACAAGTAGCGGCTCATTTGTCATAAATAATGGAAACGCACTCTCAGGCAGCACGATTAGACGTTTTTGCTCGGCGATGGCGCTATTTATCATGTCTAAATTTTCATTTGTAAATTTCATGCGCAAGCTTTTATCCCAGCGCGCTCTTTGAGCGACATTGGTATTTACTAGCTCCACGTCAAATGGTAGAGTTTTCGCCTCGTTACTTTTAAACTGCAAAGCGGCGATGAGGCAGATAAAAGCTAGGCTAAATTTTAAAAATTTATTATTTAGACTTAAAGAGATGGCTGCTAAAAATATAAATATAAGCCCTCTAGTATTTGGCTCAAAAGCGCCTAAAACAAGCGTTGCTTCAAGGTTAAACCAGTTAAAGCCAAATGGATGCACGTAGCTTATTAAAAATAACAAAACGGCTCTTAGTGGCACAAAGCTTGGGAAAGAGGCTATCCAAAACAAAAGCCCATAAACAAGGGCTACAAATAGGATGATAAATGGGATAAGCCAGACAAGCTCATAGTAGATAAAACTAAAGCCGATCCAGTAAAACCACAAAACCCCAGTGAAAAATCCAGCCGCGAAAAAGCCAGCCCTGCTTAAATTTATTATGACGAAAATTCCAGCTAGTGTGAGAAAAGGTGAGATGAAATTTAAAATTTGATTTTCAGCCATAGCTAAAAAAATGAAATTAGAAAGCAAAAAAGCACCGACAAAGGCTTTTATTATAATTTTAGTGCTAAAATGTCCGTTTAAAAATCTTACAAATAAGGAAATCCATGCAAAACGCTGATTTTTTAACATCATTACTACCTCTTGTTGTGCTTTTCGCCATATTTTACTTTTTGGTTATCAGACCTCAACAAAAACAACAAAAAGCCCACGCAGCAATGCTTGCGGCTCTTGACAAAGGCGATAAGATAGTAACTAATGGCGGACTTATATGCGAAGTGATTAAAGCCGAAAATGATTTTATCAAAGTTAAACTTAACGATGATGTAATCGTTCGTATAGCACGCGAGTTTGTAGCTAAAAAGATCGAAGATAAATAATGCGTAACGCAAGAGTTACATATAGGCTGATTATATTAATATTGGCCTTGGTTTTTGGTTTTGGCTTTTCGGTGCCATCTTTTTTTCAGACTCAAAGCGGAGCTAAAATTTCGCTAGGACTTGACCTTCAAGGTGGTCTTCATATGCTTCTTGGTGTTGAAACTAACGAAGCCATCCACTCTAAGATCAAGTCAATCGCTGGAAGCATAAATTATTATGCCAAAAAAGAAGATGTGCTTATTGATAAATTTAAGATAAAAGAAGATAGTGTTGATTTTGCGCTGCTTGATAGTGACGAGGCTCCAAAGGTTGATAAGGCTTTGGCTGAGATAAAAGGGCTTGATATCAAAAAAGATGGTCTAAACTATCATATCACTCTTACAGAGCAAGAGAGGCTTGATACGATCGAGTATGCGATCTCACAAGCTGTTGAGACCATTAGAAACAGGCTTGATCAGTTTGGTCTAGCTGAGCCAACAGTCGCTAGACAAGGCAAAGACAATATCCTAGTCGAGCTTCCTGGCATAAAAACCGAAGAAGACGAGCAAAGAGCGAGAGATCTTATCGCAAAGGCTGCTCACTTGCAGCTTATGGCAGTCGATGACAAAAGACAAGATCAAGCTAATACCATGAGCGAGGCCGAGGCTGAAAGCTATGGCGACGTGATCTTTAAAGATGCTAAAAATGACCGCGTAAAATATGTCGTTAAAAATATCCCTGTGCTTGATGGCTCGATGCTAACTGACGCAAAGGTCGCATTTTCTCAGCAAAATAACCTACCGATCATAAATTTCACACTAAATTCAGAAGGTGCTAGAATTTTTGGTGATTTTACTGGTGCAAATGTCGGTAAAAGGCTTGCTATCGTGCTTGATGGTAAGGTCTATTCAGCTCCAGTTATAAATGAAAGAATAGGCGGTGGCAGCGGCCAGATCAGCGGTGGCTTTACACTTGACGAGGCTCACGACGTGGCGATCGCACTTAGAAGTGGCGCACTTTTAGCACCTGTTAAGATGCTAGAAAAAAGAAGTGTCGGTCCATCTTTGGGACAAGAGAGTATCAATCAAAGCATGGTAGCTCTTGCTGCTGGATCTATCTTGGTTGTGCTATTTATGCTAGTTTATTATGGAATTGCTGGAATTTTTGCAAATATCGCGCTAGTTGCAGACGTTGTTATATTAGTTGCTGTCATGGCGCTTTTTGGAGCGACGCTTACCTTACCTGGTATGGCTGGTATAGTGCTAACTATTGGTATGGCGGTTGATGCAAACGTCATCATAAACGAGCGTATACGTGAGCTTTTGCGTGAAGGCGTGGCGATAAGGACAGCCGTGCAAAAGGGCTATGAGCACGCTATGAGTGCGATCATCGACTCAAACTTAACTACCATCATCACAGTTGCGGTGCTTTATGCTTATGGTACTGGCCCAGTTAAAGGCTTTGCTGTGACAATGGCCATAGGTATCATGGCTTCGATGCTAACGGCCATTTTAGGCACACATGGCATGTTTGATGCAGTCATGGACAAGATAGAAAAAAGCGGAAATACCAGACTTTGGTTTGGTTATAAAAGGAGCTAGGGATGCAAATTTTCACTAAGGCAAAAGTTTATGATTTTATGCGGTTTAGATTTGTGTCACTCGCACTTTCTATATTTTTATTTGTTGGCTCTATTTTTTTACTTGCAACAAAGGGTCTAAACTACGGCATCGATTTTTCTGGTGGTACGCTTATCCAACTAAAATACGATACCAAAGCGCCACTTGATAAAATTCGCGACGCTTTTGGCACAAATGAAGTGCTTAAAAACGCCTCTGTTACTGAGTTTGGAAGCGAAGATGAGGCTGTTATTAGATTTTCAGGATCAAGTTCAAATTTAACTGGTGACATCGGCACTGAGATAAAGCAAATTTTAAAAGATACTGGAAATTTTGAAGTAAGACGTGTTGATATCGTTGGTCCAAAGGTTGGTGATGAGCTTAGAGAAAAAGGTCTAATGGCTCTTGGAATTTCACTAATTGGCATATTGATCTATATCACATTTAGATTTGAGTGGAGATTTGCGCTTGCTGCGATCGCAACTGAAATTCACGATATCGTTATAACTGTTGGTGCTATTTCGCTATTTAACATCGATGTAAATTTAGACACACTAGCGGCTGTTCTAACGGTGCTTGGCTACTCGCTAAATGATACGATCATCATTTTTGACAGGATAAGAGAGGGCATAAAAGAGAGTAAGAGAACTGATATCGAGGGCGTTATCAACGAGTCAGTCTCAGCTACACTTTCAAGAACTATCCTAACTTCAGCCACTACGATGATGACTGTTGTTGTGTTATTTTTATTTGGTGGAGATATGATACATGGATTTTCATTTATCCTTATCGTTGGTATCGTTATAGGAACGATTAGCTCGATCTACATCTCATCGCCATTTCTTATCTGGTTTAAATTTAGCATCGAGCATTTTAGAGCTAGAGAGGCTGAGAAGCAAAGGATCAAAAAAGAGCGTGATAAAGAGCGTGCCATGTTTGAAAAAGGCGTTGTGTAAGGAGGGATAATGAACTGGGGAAAAGTTATCTACATATTTTTTGCGCTGATGAGTCTTACGACTACGGCGGAGTTTTTATATGATAAAAACGAGATCGCCCTTTTTGTGGCAGCTAGTATAAATTTAGTTTCTACGCTACTTAAGATCGGTGTTAAAAATTTACTATCAGCTGAGCTTTTTGCTAGCTCGTTGGTTGCTGATTTGCACCTTATACCAGCTTTTGTTATTTTGCAAGTCTCTGAAAATGCAACGCTTAGCTATTCACTAGCTATTGGAGCGGTCATTGCAAATATATTTTCACTAGCCTTGGTACTAATAGAATCAAGCAAATCACAAGAAGAATTTTAGGAGAAAAAATGGCTGAGAAGAGAAAATATGAGCCTTTAAAGATAGAAAAGAAGTGGCAAGAAATTTGGGATAAAAATGAAGAATTTGAACCAAAAGATGATCTAAGCTTGCCAAAAAAATATATCCTAAGTATGTTTCCATATCCAAGCGGACGCATACATATGGGGCATGTGAGAAACTACTCTATCGGCGATGCGCTGGCTAGATCATATAGAAAAAGCGGTTTTAACGTGCTTCATCCTATCGGCTTTGATAGCTTTGGTATGCCAGCTGAAAACGCAGCCATAAAACATAAAATTCACCCTAAAATTTGGACTTACGAAAACATCGACTATATGAAAAAGGAGCTTGCAAGCCTTGGCTTTTCATTCTCTAAAAAGAGAATTTTAGCTACATCTGACCCACTTTACACAAAGTGGGAGCAAAGCTTTTTTATAAAGATGTTTGAAAAAGGGCTTGTTTATAGAAAAAATGCCATCGTAAACTGGTGTGAGTACGATCAAACTGTGCTTGCAAACGAGCAGGTTGAAGACGGTAAATGCTGGAGATGCGGTAATGATGTTGTGCAAAAGGAGCTTCCAGGATACTACTTCAACATCACAAAATACGCTAGCGAGCTACTTGAAGATCTAAAACTTCTTGAGGGCAAATGGCCAAATCAAGTCATCACAATGCAAGAAAACTGGATCGGCAGAAGCTACGGCTTGGAGTTTAAATTTAGCCTTGATGAGGCTTCAAAAGAGACTTTAGGCGGCAAATTTGATGGTTTTGAGGTATTTACAACAAGACCTGATACTATTTATGGCGTTAGCTACACAGCCCTTGCGCCAGAGCATCCTATCGTAAAAGCGCTTCTTGAAAGTGATAAATTTGATGAAAGCAAGAAGGCAAAGATAAAAGCAATACTTAATCAAAGCCCAAGAGAGCGTCAAGCAAGCGATAAAGATGGAGAATTTTTAGGAATTTACGTCGTTCATCCACTCACAAATGAAAAGATCCCAGTTTGGGTTGCAAATTTCATCCTAGCTGACTACGGCAGTGGCGCTATCATGGCTGTGCCTGCGCATGATCAAAGAGACTTCGAGTTTGCAAGTAAATTTAATCTACCTATAAAACTAGTCGTAAAGCCACTTGAGGGTGAGAGTGACGGCTCTAAAGCGTCTTCAGAATACGGAGTTGCTATAAATTCTGAGCTTATAAATGGCCTTAGCTCAGAGGATGCCAAAAGCTTTATAATAGAGAAATTTGAAAAAGATGGTCTTGGTAAAAGGATCACAAACTACAAACTAAGAGACTGGGGAATCTCTCGCCAAAGATACTGGGGTGCGCCGATACCTGTCGTGCACTGCAAATGCTGCGGCGTAGTGCCTGAAAAAGAGGAAAATTTACCTATCGCACTGCCTGAAGATGTCAAGATCACAGGCGAGGGCAACCCGCTTGATAAACATCCAACTTGGAAATTTACAAAGTGTCCAAAATGCGGCCAAGACGCGATCAGAGAGACTGATACGATGGATACATTCGTGGAGAGTAGCTGGTATTTTGCTAGATTTGCAAGTGATGAGAAGACTTGGGAGCAAAAAGCACTTGATGAAAAAAGTGTGAATTATTGGATGAATGTAGATCAGTACATCGGCGGTATCGAACATGCGATCTTGCACCTTTTATACGCTAGATTTTTCCAAAAGGTCTTAAGAGACCTTGGCTATCTAAGAGATGATGAACCGTTTGAAAATTTACTAACTCAAGGCATGGTCTTAAAAGATGGCAAAAAGATGAGTAAAAGCAAGGGCAACGTCGTAGATCCTGATGATATCATAAATAGATACGGCGCCGATACGGCAAGGCTTTTTATACTTTTTGCTGCTCCTCCTCAAAAAGAGCTTGAGTGGAACGACAGCGCAGTTGAAGGTGCATTTAGGTTTTTAAATAGGCTTTGGGAGAAGGCGCAAACTATTAAAAAGATAGACAAGCTGCCTGAGATAGATCATGAAAGCTTAAATAAAGATGAGAAATTTGCAAGGCTTAAAATTTATGAAGCGCTTAAAAAATCAACCGAGGTTTTTGGCGATACATTTGCTTTTAACACTTTAATCGCTGCTTGCATGGAGGCACTAAACGCTATAAATGCGCAAGATAATGAGGATGTAAATGCTGAGGGCTTTTTCATCATCTTAAATTTACTAGAGCCTATCGTGCCGCACATTGCAAACGAGCTTAGTGAAGAGCTTTTTGGTAGAAAAAATTTCACAAAGATAGCTGTAAAAGAAGAGGTCTTTGTAAGAGATAGCATCGCTCTTGCAGTTACAGTAAATGGCAAGAAAAGAGCCGAGTTTGAAGTGGCAGCAAGCGAGAGTGAGAGTGAAATTTTAAAACAAGCTAAGCAAAACGTGGCTAAATGGCTTGAAGGAAAAGAAATTTTAAAAGAGATTTATATAAAAGGCAAATTGGTAAATTTTGTCATTAAAGGATAAATTTTGAGATATTTTTTAGCGTTTTTTATTGCGATATTTATATGCGGATGTGGCTATAAACCAGTTTCAAAGATCTCGCAGGATTTGGTTGGAGATAGAGTTTATGTTGATGTTATTATCAGCAAAGAAGAGCCAAAAAATAGTGTCTGGATAAAAGATGCAGTAAAAGAAGGTATGGTCGCAAGGCTGCATAAATCACTATCAAGCAAAGATAGCGCTGATACTTCGATAATTGTCTCTGTGCAAAATTTAACCTATGAGGCGATAATCTATGATGAATATGGCTATATTACATCGTATAAAGCTTTTTTAATTCTAAATTATAAAACCAAATTTAAAGATGGTCGTGTCATAGATATACCTGCTACTGGCGAGTATGATTTTAGTGTGGCAAGACGTCAAAAGAGCGTAAGATACGCAGATAGTGTTCTTAGTGATACTCAAAAGTATGAAGCTATAAAAGAGGCTTCAAAAGAGGCGTTTGATGAGTACATCGCAAATTTAGCTGTAAAAGGATATAAAAATGGCAGCAGTAACCGTTAGTCAAATAGTCAAGGAGGCCTTGAGCGAGATAAAAGATCGCCATTTGATGCTAACGCCAGAAAATTACACCGAAGTTTATAATGAAATTTCTAAAAAATATGGCTTTACTACCGAAGAGAGCAAAAAGATAGAAAAATATATCTCAAGGCTTGGTGATGACTATAAAGCGCAAGCTATAAGTCTTCATATAAAAACGGTTGATGAGTTTGTAGCTTTTATGACAGCTAGGCTCTCTCATGGTGCTAAAAATGGCACAGCCCAAGTGGTCGATGATAAAAAGTTAAAGTCACTAAATGCCTTTGCAAGAAGAATTCTCCAAGCCATCTCTATGCTTCACAACAAAGATGCAAAAGCTCTAGCAGAGCAGGGTATGCAGCTACTTGCTAGAAGATATGATGAGAAAAATCTTGAAGAGATGTGCCTTAAATGGTTTGACTTTGTAAGCTCTTACGATACTGAATTTTTGGACTTTTTGAAATATTACGGCGTGAGAGACTTTGACGATCTAAAGACTATGAGCGCTGAGCTTGAGAAATTCTTATCTCAAAAAAATGAAAATGCAGAAGAAAACGCTTTAGTTGAGCTTTTAAATTTTGCCCTTGAGCCTTCTATCACAAAGGAGCTTAGCGAGGAGCTTGGCAACATTAGAAGTGTTTTAAAGCAAAATCCACAAAGCCTAAATAGCAAAGAATTTCAAGATAAGATAAAAGGTTTTGTCGATCGCAGGATAGAAGAAGATAGAACCGAGATCATCGAAAAGGTTGGCTCATTAAACAACATCTTGCAAAGCATAGGCGAGAGGATTTCAGATATCGCAGCTAGCTCTCAAAGTAGCTCAGCTAAGGTGCAAAGCATCAAAAATGATCTTAAAAATGTAAATTTAAATGCAAATAGCATCGATCATGTAAAGAGCATGCTTATCGAGATCGCAGGTGCCTTGGAGATCGAGAGTAAGGAGCTTGGCCTTGAGATGAACAGCAAGCAAGCTACCATTTCTGAGCTTCAAAATAGGGTCACAAGCCTAGAAAAAGAGCTTGAAGCTGCTAAGCTTGAGAGCAAAGAGGACTTTTTGACAAAAGTTGCTACAAAAAGAGCTTTGATGAGTGAAATTCAGCGTATCGAAGAGGCCTATAAACGTTACGGCACGGACTATTCGATCTGCTTTGTTGATATCGACTTCTTTAAAAAGATAAACGATACTTACGGCCACGAAGCTGGCGATGTGATCCTTTCAGCCGTGGCTCAGGTGCTTAAGAAAAATGCTAGAAAGGTTGATTTTGTCGGTAGATATGGTGGCGAAGAATTTGTCATTTTGCTACCAAGTACGAGCCTAAAAGATGGCGTGAGATTTGGCGAGAAGCTAAGAAGCATGATCGAAAATTTCAAATTTATCTATAAAAACGAGCGCATCAAAGTTACCATTAGCTCTGGTGTGGCGACAAGAAGTGCAAATTTAAGTGACACGATGACACTTGAGGGCGCTGATAAGATGCTCTATCTTTCAAAAGAGGGCGGCAGAAACCAAGTCATGCCAAAGATAATCGAGGAAAAATGAGCCTAGCGAAATTTCTTGACGGCAAGCCACTTTACTACAAAGAGATCGACTATGGCAGGATCATAAGGGCTTATGATACGATCAAAGGTCATCTAAAACCTTTTAAGATAATCCACATCATCGGCACAAATGGCAAAGGTAGCACGGGCCGCTTTTTAGCGCAAATTCTAAGCCAAAATGGTGCAAAAGTAGGGCATTACACGAGCCCACATATATTTAAATTTAACGAGCGATTTTGGCTAAATGGCGAGGTCGCTAGCGATGAAATTTTAGAGGTGGCTCACGAGCGATTACAAGCTCTTTTGAGTGATGAGTACAAGATAAAAACGAGCTATTTTGAGTATATGACGCTGCTTTCTGCGGTGCTTTTTGAGGGTTGCGACTACTTTGTCTGCGAGGCTGGTATGGGTGGTGTGCTGGACGCGACAAATGTCTTTGAAAAAGAGCTAAGCATCTTTACTCCGATCGGCTTTGATCACACGGCGATACTGGGAAATAGCATAGAAGAAATTTCACGTACCAAATTTGAAGCCATGGGCGCAAGAGCGGTTTTGAGTAACGATATGAACGAGGCAAGTATCGCTATCGCAAAAGAGATCGCTAGCGAGAAAAAAGCGCTTTTAAGCTTTCCAAGAGAAATTTTAACCAAAGAAAATTTAAACGAGATCGCAAACTATGCAGATAAATTTAACCTACCAGAGTTTTTGCGCTCAAATTTAACTCTAGCCTACGCCGCGGCTAAAATTTTAGATAGCAGCATAGATATCAAAAAGCTTGGCTCTTTATCGCTTCGTGGTAGATGTGAAAAGATTGATTCAAATTTATACGTTGATGTCGGTCACAACGAGCTTGGCGCAAAGGCTGTGGCTAAGAAATTTAGCTCTGATGAATTTAACGGCAAGAAGATAACGCTAGTTTATAACTCATTTTTAGATAAAGATTTCAAGGCGGTCTTAGCAGCTCTAAAGCCAGTCGTTGAGAGCGTGCTGCTTTATCACTACCACTGCGAGGGCAGAGAGCTTGGCGGAGAGCTCATAAACAAAGCGCTAAATGAGCTTGAAATTTCGCATAGAGAGTTTGAGTCAAGCGATATGAATGATATAAAAGAGGCAAAAAACGGCAAAATTTACCTAGCATTTGGCTCGTTTCACCTAGCCGAAGCCTTTTTAAAAGAGTACTATGCAAGCAAAGGTCTATGAGTATCTTTTAACACACGCCCCAAAAATTCTCATCTGCGAAGATGATAAAGAGGCGGCGCTCTGCGCTGATGCGGCCAGTTTTGCTGGCTTTAGCGCCTTTAAACTACCTGATTTTAGAGCTAAAAAAGGCGATGATCTAAGAAGCTTTAACGAAGAGCTTTTTGAAATTTCATCCGTGCTTAGCAAATACTATAAATTTGATGGCAAAAAGATCATCATAAGCCCATTTAGCACGCTTTTAAACCCACTTCCAACGCAAAAAAACCTAGAAAGCTCAACGATCAAGTTAAAAGATAGTCTAAATTTAAGCGAATTTGCCGACTTGCTCATACGATTTGGCTACGAGTGCGTCGATATCGTTGAGAGCGTTGGCGAGTTTAGCATTCGTGGCGAAGTGATCGACATTTACGGCGTAAATATAGACGACCCTATTAGAATTTTACTCTTTGGCGATGAGGTGGAGAGCATCAGAAACTACAATACCGCCACGCAAATTAGCAACAAAAATGAGCTAAGCGAAGCTGAGATCGTGCCATTTATCGCAAATTTGAGCAAAGATGAGTTTGAAAAAGTGAGCCAAAAGATCGAGGATATGCAAAGCGATGCTTTGGTGAGTGATCTAAATTCACTTGGATTTTGGGCGATAGATAGCTTTAGCGACTACTTAAAAGATTTTGACTCAAAGCTTGTTAAAAAGATCGATTTTGAAATTTATGATACGCCTGAGGAGAAATTTAAGGGCATTGAAATTTTGCCTGAGCCAAAGGTCTATAAAGATTTAGAAGTTACTTTAAATTTTGACTTTTTTGAGCTAAACAAGAGTAAAAGTATAACCGTTCTTTCAAGAAATGAGGGGCTTTTTAAGGGTTATGAGCTTGATGGCTTTGCCAACGTAAAGCTTGAAATTTCGCCCCTTGTAGTAAATTTAACCTCAAATGACAAGATCGTAGTATCACTAAATAAATTTGAGAAAAAAAGGCGAGTAAAACGCTCAAGCCTCGTGGTCGATGAGCTAAAAGTAAATGACTACGTCGTGCATGAAGATTATGGTATAGGCAGATTTTTGGGGCTTGAAAAGATCAAGGTTTTGGGCGCGACGAAAGAATTTGTAGTAATTGCCTACCAAAATGACGATAAGCTTCTTTTGCCAGTCGAGCATCTAAATTTGATAGATCGCTACATCGCGCAAAATGGCTCTATGGCGGTGCTTGATCGCTTGGGTAAGGCAAATTTTGCCAAGATAAAAGAGAAGGTTAGAGAAAAACTCTTCGCGATCGCTTCAAAGATCGTGGCGATGGCGGCAAAAAGGGAGCTAATCGCAGGTAAAATTTTACAAAAAGAGGATATCTCTTATCTAAATTTCGTCCAAGACGCTGGCTTTTCATATACGAGCGACCAGCAAAAAGCGGTAAATGATATAAAAGATGAGCTAAAAAGCGGCAAGGTGATGGATAGACTGCTTAGCGGCGACGTGGGTTTTGGTAAGACTGAAGTTGCGATGAATGCCATATTTACCTGCATAAAATCAGGCTTTAGCGCATTTTTCTTTGTGCCAACGACGCTTCTTAGCTCGCAGCACTACAAGACGCTAAGCCAGAGATTTAGCAAATTTGGCATAAAAGTCTTTAGGCTGGATCGCTTCTCAAGTGCCAAAGAAAAATCAAGCTTGCAAAAAGCGCTAAAAGAAAATGAGCCCATAGTTTGCGTGGGAACGCATGCACTTCTTGGCGTAAAGGCTGAAAATTTAGGGCTTATCGTCGTTGATGAAGAGCATAAATTTGGCGTTAAGCAAAAAGAGCAACTAAAAGAAATTTCTCAGCACTCACACATCTTAAGTATGAGTGCCACGCCGATACCAAGAAGCCTAAATATGGCGCTTAGCAAGATAAAAACATATAGCATTTTAGCCACTCCGCCAAGCTCGAGGCTCGATGTGAGAACAAGCGTGAGAGAGTGGGACGAGAAGGTCGTCAAAGAGGCTATCATGCGTGAGCTAAGACGCGGCGGGCAGACCTTTTACATCCACAACCACATCGCAGACATCGAGCAGACGGCAAATGATCTAAGAAAAATTTTGCCAAAGCTTAGAATTTTAATACTTCACTCAAAGATAAATGCGAAAGTCACTGAAGATGAGATGATGAAATTTGAGCGGGGCGAGTATGACTTGCTGCTTTGCACCAGCATCGTTGAAAGCGGCATCCACTTGCCAAATGCAAACACCATAATCGTAGAAAATGCTAATAAATTTGGCATGGCTGACCTGCACCAGCTCCGTGGTCGCGTTGGCAGAAGCGACAAGCAGGCATACTGCTACTTTTTGGTGGAAGATAAAAACGCCATTAGCAAGGACGCGCTAAAACGACTTGTGGCACTTGAAGGCAACTCATTTTTGGGCGCTGGCTCGGTGCTAGCTTATCACGACCTTGAGATAAGGGGTGGCGGTAACATCATCGGCGAGGCGCAAAGCGGTCACATCGAGGCTATCGGCTACTCGCTATATCTAAAAATGCTAGAAGATGAGATCAACAAGCTTCTTAATCAAGACTCCGCAAAGCTTGATAAGATCGATCTAAAACTTAGCGTAAGCGCCTTTTTAAATCAAGAATTTATAAGAGAAGATAGGCTCAGGCTTGAAATTTATAGACGCCTTAGCAAGTGTAAAGAGGTGAGTGAAGTCTATGAGATACAAAGCGAGCTTGAGGATAGATTTGGCAAGATAGATACATTTACAAAGCAGTTTTTAGACCTTATCATCATCAAAATTTTAGCCCTAAAAGCTGGCATAAAGACGATCTCAAACAGCGAACAAAATATACTAATAACAAAAAATGATGACGAGAAGATCAGGCTAAAGTCACGCAGCAAGGACGACGACGATGTTTTGGCTGAAATTTTGGTCTATCTAAGAAAGGATAAGAAATGATAGATTGGGGCGTGAAATACGCAGCGATTTATAAGAGCACAAAAGGGATGCTAAAGCCGGTTGAGGATATCGATTTTGTCGATATCGACTCACTTTATGGGCTAGAGAAACAAAAAGAAATTTTGCTAAAAAATACTAGAAATTTTATAGCGGGCGACGAGGCAAATCACGTGCTTCTTTGGGGCGAGAGAGGATGTGGCAAGTCAAGCCTTGTAAGGGCTGTTTTTACTAAATTTTATAAAGAGGGACTTCGCATCATTGAGATTGGCTGCGAGGATCTAAAATACCTTGGCGACATCATTGATGAGATCAGAAAAAGTGAGTTTAAATTTATCATTTTCTGCGACGATCTAAGCTTTGAAAATGGCAGCAATGAGTATAAATTTCTAAAGCCTATCATGGATGGCTCTATCCAAAAGCCGCCAAAAAACGTCCTTTTATACGCCACATCAAACCGCCGCCACCTAATAAGCGAGTTTAAAAGCGAAAATGAAAACTCAGAGCTGATAGACGGAGAAATCCACTACAGCGACGCAGCTCAGGAGAAAATTTCGCTCTCAGACCGCTTTGGTCTTTGGATCAGCTTTTATCAAGGCAACTATGACGAGTACCTAAAAATGGTTGATTTTTACTTTAAAGACTACGCTGGCGACAAAGATGAGCTTCACACGCTTGCTAAAAATTTCGCTACCCTTAGAGCTAGCAGAAGTGGCAGGACTGCAAAACAGTTTTACCTAACTTTTAAAGAAAATTTAAAATGAGATCAACCGATCTGTTTTTAGCTTTGCTAAATCACAAAAGTAGAAATTTTGATGAGCTAAAATGGCCAGGCGAGGGCACTTTTGAGGTTATTTTGGGTGCTATTTTAGTGCAAAATACCAACTGGAGAAACGTTGAAAAAGCGCTGGATAATCTAAAAAAAGCGAGCAAAGATAGCCTGCAAGGCATTTGCACGCTTGAAAACAGCGAGCTTGCCACTCTCATAAAGCCAAGTGGCTTTTACAACACAAAGGCAAAACGGCTAAAGACGCTTTGCCTAGCCATAAAAAATGAATTTGGTGACTTTGAAAACTTTAAAGAAAACGTAGGTCGCGAGTGGCTCATAAGCGTAAGAGGCGTTGGCGCAGAGACTTGCGACGCGATACTTGCTTATGCTTGCGGCAAGCCTTACATGGTCGTTGATGCTTATGCGCTTAGGATAATGGCATATTTTGACTACATTTTTGAGAGCTACGACGAGGCAGCTGAGTGGTTTAGCTCGCTTGATTATGATGAAATTTACAAATTTCTTGATAGCGAGAAATTTGACGAAACTGAGGTTTTAAAGCTCTATCATGCACTTATTTTGGAGTTTTGCAAAGAGAATTTCAAAGGCAAGATTTTAAGCCAAAACGGACGAGAGGTGCTTGATAGCATTAAAAACTAAATTTTTATTTTAAATTTAGCGCAAATTAGGACTTTTTATGTTTTATTTTAAATTCTATGCTAAATTTACGAGAAATTTATTTTAGGAGGAGTGATGATCTACGATAACATCGTAAAAACGATCGGTAATACACCTATCGTAAAGGTTAAAACAGGTGCTGACGAGGCTGAAATTTACGTAAAATTAGAGTTTTTTAATCCAGGCGGCTCTGTAAAAGATAGGATCGCATTTAATATGATCACAAAAATGCTAGCTGATGGCACGCTAAAACATGGCGACACTATTGTTGAGCCAACAAGCGGAAATACAGGTATCGGCGTAGCTATGTGTGGTGCTGCGCTTGGCTTTAAAGTGATCCTTTGCATGCCTGAGAGCATGAGTATCGAAAGACGCAAGATCGTTGCTGCATATGGCGCTCATCTTGAGCTAACTCCTGCAGCTGGCGGTATGAAAGCAGCGATCGCAAGAGCTACTGAGCTAGCTTCTCAGCCAAATCACGTAATGCTAAGCCAGTTTGAAAACAAGTATAACCCACAAGCTCACGAGCTAACAACAGCTGCTGAGATCGTGGCTGATTTTAGCAAGCTTGATGCCTTTGTAGCAGGCGTTGGCACAGGCGGCACGATAAGCGGCGTGGCAAAGGTTCTAAAAGAAAAAGGCTATGACACTAAGATTATCGCAGTAGAGCCTGAGGCATCACCAGTTTTAAGTGGCGGTAACCCAGGACCACATAAAATTCAAGGCATCGGAGCTGGATTTTTACCAAATACAATGGATATGAGCCTAGTTAGCGAAGTAGAAAAAGTAAGCAACGATGACGCACTAAACGCAGCTAGAGCGATCGCAAAGAGCGATGGCTTGATGATAGGCATAAGTGGCGGCGCTTCTTACGTGGCTGCAAAAAGAGTGGCTAAAAGACTTGGCGCTGGCAAAAAAGTGCTTTTCATAGCTCCAGATAACGGCGAGAGATACCTAAGTACAGAGCTTTACGGAGCGTAAAATATGTGGGAGAGTCTAAAAGAGCTAGTCCAAACCGTCCGTGAAAAAGACCCATCGGTGCATAGTTGTTGCTTTTTGGCGATACTTATAAACACTCCTGGCATCCATGCGGTTTTATTTCACAAAATTTCTCATTTTTTATATGAGAAAAAATGGTTTTTTCTAGCTAGACTCATCTCGCAAATAGCAAGATTTCTAACAGGCATCGAGATCCACCCAGGAGCAAAGATTGGTAGGAGATTTTTCATAGATCACGGCATGGGCGTGGTTATCGGCGAGACGGCTGAGGTCGGTGATGATGTGATGATGTATCATCAAGTGACACTTGGCGGCACTGGCAAAGAGTGTGGCAAGCGCCATCCGACCGTTAAAAATGGCGTGACTATCGCCGCTGGCTCAAAGATACTTGGGGCTATAACGATCGGCGAAAATGCTAAGATCGGTGCGAACTCAGTTGTGCTAAAAAACGTCCCAGCAAACGCAACTGTCGTTGGCATACCTGCAAGAGTTGTCAGGGTAAATGGGACAAAATTTGAGCCAGAATTTATCATTTAAAATTTAAATTTACCCTCACTGCACCATAAAAATGCAAATTTTTGATACAGCAAATTTACTATCCATAATGTTGCCAGCGTTTTTTAGCTTTGTGCTGCCTATTATAATATTTGTCATTTTGATAAATTTAATGGCGAAATTTATAAGACGAAAACTGCATCAAAAATCTTACGTAAAATTTAACCAAAGAAATATAGCTGATATGTTTAGCGCAAAAGAGATAGCAAAGAAATTTGGCAAAAACGCAAAAGATGTAAATGAGGTTTTATTAAATTTAGGCTTCATAAAAAAATGTGACAACGGCTACAACGTGACAGATGCTGGCAGATACTATGGCGGCATGCAAAACTACTACATGGGTAGGGCTAGCGTTAGGTGGAATGAGAGGATAGTTTATAACGAAAATTTCGTAGATGAGATAATGAAAAATACCGCAAAAACGGCCAAAGAAGAACAAAAAGAAGACTTTAGAGAGAAATTTAAAGCTGAATACCGAACAAACGACGGTCACTATGTAAGAAGTAGGGCAGAGCTAGTTATAGCAAACTGGCTTTTTGCTGAAGGCATGGCTTATGAAAAAAGAGTGCCGATAAAAGAAGATGTCTATTGTGACTTTTATATACCAAAAGGCAAGATCTATATAGAATTTTGGGGCTTAGAAGATGATGAGGCGTATATAAAAAGAAAAGAGCAAAAGATAGAGCTTTATAAAAAATATGGTCTAAATTTAATAGAGATAGATAACGACAAGATTGGTAATTTAGATGACTATCTGCCAAAAGAGCTTTTGAAATTTGGTGTGAGTTTAAATTTGTAGAAAAAGGGGCGAGCGCCCCTGTGATTATTTTAAAGTTTGGATGTATTCAGCTACTGCTTTTGCATCTTCATCGCTCATTGGAGTAGCGATAGGTTTCATCATAGCACCAAGACCAAATTTATTTGCTCCTGTTTTGTAGCCTTTTAGAGCTGCTTCGATAGCTGCTGCATCAAGTGATGTTAAAGCTGGAACTTTGTTGTTGAAAACTTTTTCAGCTTTAGCGCCATGACAGGCAACGCATTTTTTATAGATAGTAGCGCCATCTGCAGCGAAAGCAGCAGTTGAAAGTAGTGCTGCAACACTTGAAACGATTAGTAGTTTTTTCATTTGTCATCCTTTTTAAAAAACGTGCCGGCATTATAATACAAAAATGTAAATTTGCAAGGGGCGGGTTAAAATATTTTGGCTATAATCACCAAATGATAAAAGAAACAGCCAACAAAGCACTTTTTTTAGACCGAGACGGCGTCATAAATGAAGACGCTGGATATGTTTGCGAGATCAAAGACTTTAAATTTATTGATGGCATTTTTGATGCGCTAAGAGAATTTGCTAAGGCTGGCTACAAGCTCTTTGTCGTGACAAATCAATCAGGCATCGGCAGGGGCTACTACACGCAGGAGCAGTTTGACGCTCTAAACAAATTTATGCTTGAAAGCTTTAAAAAAGAGCAGATTTTTATCACCAAAGTCTATTTTTGCCCGCACGCTCCAGAGCAAAAATGCACCTGCAGAAAACCAAATCCAAAAATGATACTTGATGCTTGCAAAGAGTTTGACATAGACCTTGAAAACTCGCTAATGATAGGCGATAAGTCAAGCGACGTCGAGGCTGGCAAAAGAGCTGGTGTGGGCAAAAATTTCTTGCTTGATGGCATAAATTTCAAAGATGTAAGAGATGTTTTAAATAAGCTAAAAAAGGAAAAATCACTATGAATTTAAACGGGAAAAAGATGGTTATAACTGGCGGCGCTGGCTTTATCGGCTCAGCCTTGGCGCACTATTTTGATGAAAACTATAAAGACGCTCACGTGCTTGTCGTGGATAAATTTAGAAACGACGAGACATTTAGCAACGGCAACTTAAAAAGCTTTGGCCATTTTAAAAATTTACTTGGCTTTAAGGGTGAAATTTACGCTGGCGATATCAACGACCCTAGCACGCTTGAGAAGATAAAAAACTTTCGTCCAGACGTCATCTACCACGAAGCAGCGATCTCAGACACGACCGTAAAAGAGCAAGACGAGCTAATAAAAACAAATGTAAATGCCTTTGTAAATTTGCTTGACATCTGCGAGAGTTTGGGCGCAAAGATGATCTACGCTAGCTCAGGGGCGACTTATGGCAACGCAAAGAGCCCACAAACCGTTGGTGAGTGCGAAGCGCCAAATAATGTTTACGGCTTTAGCAAGCTAAGCATGGATAATATCAATAAAATTTACGCAAAGCGCGGCGTAAGCGTGGTTGGACTGAGGTATTTTAACGTCTTTGGCAAGGGCGAGTTTTTCAAAAATAAAACCGCCTCGATGGTGCTTCAGTTTGGACTTCAAATTTTAGCTGGCAAGACACCAAGGCTCTTTGAGGGCAGCGACCAGATCAAACGCGACTTTGTCTATGTAAAAGATATCATTGAGGCAAACATAAAAGCGCTTGATGCGCCAAGTGGCGTCTATAACGCAGCTACTGGCAAGGCTAGAAGCTTTCAAGATATCGCTGACATCTTGCAACGCGAGATCGGCGTAAATTTAGGCAACGAATATATAAAAAACCCATTTATCGGCTCTTATCAGTTTCACACAGAGGCCGACGTAGCCCCAGCTCGCGAGGCATTTGGCTTTAGCGCTACTTGGAGCTTAGAAGAGGCGATAAAAGACTACTTGCCAGAGATAAAGAGAATTTATAAGGAAGAGCTAAATGGCTAAGAGAGTTAAAATTTTAGTCGTCGGTGATCTCATGCTGGACCACTATATCTGGGGCAGTTGCGAGCGCATCTCGCCTGAAGCGCCTGTGCAGGTCGTAAAGATAAATAACGAAACCTACACGCTTGGTGGCGCTGGTAACGTGGTGAGAAATTTACTCTCTCTTGGCGCAAACGTGAGCGTGGCTAGCGTCTTAGGAGATGATGAGGCCGGCAAAAAGATAAAAGAGAAGCTTGCTGAGCTAAATGTAAAAGATGAGCTGATCCTCACCGAAAAAGGGCGCGAAAGCTCGATAAAAAGCCGCATCATGGCATCTCATCAGCAAGTTGTCAGGATCGATAAAGAGAGCGTTGTTAAGATAAATTTAGAAGACGAGCTCATCTTAAAGGTCAAAGAAAATCTTGCAAATTTCAAGGCTGTCTTGCTAAGTGACTACGGCAAGGGCGTGCTTAGCGAGAAGGTCTGCCAAGAGATCATAAACGAGTGCGTGAGGCTAAAAATACCAGTTCTCATAGACCCAAAAGGCAGCGACTACTCAAAGTATAAAAATGCAACCCTTCTAACGCCAAATAAAAAAGAGGCGAGCGAGGCTACAAATTTAAAGATAAAAGACAAGGCCGAGCTTGAAAAGGCGATAAAACAGTTAAAAGACGAGCTAAATTTGACCTATTCGATCATCACGATCTCAGAAGAGGGCATCGCGCTATATGATGACAAATTGCATATCTTTGCTGCAAAAGCAAAAGAGGTCTTTGACGTCACTGGCGCTGGAGATACGGTGCTTGCCACACTTGGCTATATGCTGGCAAACGGGGCTGATATAAAAGAGGCGATAAAGATAGCAAACCTCGCAGCAGCCGTCGTCGTGGCAAAGATAGGTAGCGCAACGGCTAGCTTTAGCGAGATCGAACAGCTGCTGAATAGCTCATTTGGGGCAAATTTCGAGCACAAGCTTAAAAGCGTCGAGGAGTTAGAGGAAATTTTGAGCCAAAAGGGCAAGAAAAAGGTCGTTTTCACAAATGGCTGCTTTGATATCTTGCACGCTGGACACGTAAAATACCTAGCGCGCGCAAGGGAGCTTGGCGATCTTTTGGTTGTCGGGCTAAACTCGGATACTTCAGTTAAGAGACTAAAAGGCGAGGCTAGACCTATAAACTCGCAAGATGATAGAGCCTGCGTGCTAAGTGGGCTTGGATTTGTAGATTATGTCGTGATATTTGATGAGGATACGCCATTAAATTTAATAACAAAGATAAAGCCTGACGTGCTTGTAAAAGGGGCTGACTACAAGGGCAAAGAGGTCGTTGGCAGCGAGATAGTAAAAGAGGTCAGGCTGATTGACTTTGTCGAGGGCAAAAGCACAACAGGGATAATAAAAAGGATAAAAGATGCTAAAAACGATGATAAAAAATGAGCTCGAGGCTCACCAAAAGACCTTTAACGAGCATGTAAATTTGATAGGTAGCTTGGAGCGTGCTTGCCAGATGGTGGCTGATACGCTAAAAAATGGCAAAAAGGTGCTAATATGCGGTAACGGCGGCTCTGCGGCGGACGCTCAGCACTTTGCAGCCGAGCTAACTGGCAGATATAAAAGCGAGCGTCAAGCGCTCCCTGGCATCGCGCTAACTACTGATACTTCGGTACTTACGGCCATTGGTAACGACTACGGCTTTGACTATGTTTTCTCACGCCAGTTTGAGGCCTTAGCTCGCTCTGGCGACTTGCTCGTAGCGATCTCAACGAGTGGCAACAGCAAAAATATCCTTGAAGCTATAAAAAGTGCCAAGAAAATGGGCGTATCAGTGCTTGGACTTAGTGGTAAAGGTGGCGGCGCGATGAATGAAGGTTGCGATCTAAATTTAGTCGTTGGCTCAAGCGATACTGCAAGAATTCAAGAGTCGCACATATTTTTTATACACACGATCTGCCAGGCCGTAGATGAGGCTTTTAGGGGCTAAAATGCAAGAAGCGATGGATAAATTTTTAAGTGATCCTTGCCAGCAAAATGAGATAAATTTGATATCGGCTTTAAAAAAGGCCACTTTTTTTGCTCCGGTGCTTTTAAACCAAGCGCTTGCAAAGCCTGATGGTGGCGTAGTTTATGAAGAAGAGGGCTCAAATATTAAATTTATCCTCCTTGAAGATGAAAGCGAAAAGCTTAGCTATTTTCCGGCATTTACTAGCAAAAAGTCGATGAAGCTTTGGCGAAACGACAGCGAGCAAGAAAGCATAGAGATAGGGCTAAAAGAGTATCTTGCGATGCTAAAAGAGAGCAGTTATGCTGGCGTCGTAGTGGATGCTTTTAGCTATGACTTTGTGCTAAAAAGAGAGCTGATAGAGAAAATCCTCGACTAGTGCGTAATAAAATTTATAAAATTTTACGCATTATTTTATGCAAACGGCTTTGATGAGGTAAATTTAGACTGCTGGCTTGTTTAAAATTTACGAGCTGGCTTTTGCTGCGATCGGCGCTGATTTATAAATTTGGCTTTTTGGACGCGTTTATTAAATTTGATATTAGAGGCGAGTTGAGACTAAATTTTGCATGAGAGTTTAAATTTAATGAACCACAAAATTTATTAATTTTTAAATGCTTATTGGCTGAAAATTTCAAATTTTGTATTGAAAGATCAAATTTATATTTTGGCATTCTAGCGATGCGCAAATTTAGTTTTTGCTAGAGAGATTGATAACCACATAAGCTAAGACTAAATTTTACAACTGAACTTAAATTTAATGAGCTACAAAATTCATTATCTTGTTTATGAAACTTAGTTTCATATATAGAATTTACATTTTAATGGCTTACAAGTAATATGAATATTGTTAAGCCGAATTTCTATACGCGATTTCAAAGCTGCAAGAGTGCTAAGAATTTTAAATTTGAGGCTAAAGATCGGGCAGCTATCCTGCAACAAAGATATGTGGATAAATTTAGAGTTTTTACTTGAGAAATTTATATCACAGATAGTTTTTGGGCTGTTTTAAAACAGCTATGAAGTTAAATTTATTCAATGATGCTTTAAATTTGACTTTTGGTATAGAAAATTTGCAGGTTTAGTGCCACATTTGCCAAGGTTGAAGCGGGCATTTACCTGAAAACCTGAGTAAATTTGCTACTTAAGGCTTTAAATTTTTACTCATCAGATTAAATTTGTAGTTTTAAGCACTATAAACTTTAAATTTGCTCTTTTGTGGGTCAAATTTATTGCCTTTTACTATAAATTTAAATGCAAAAGTAGTTTATGTTTGAGAAAAATATCCAAAACCAAATTTGCAGTTTTTTTCTAAATCCTAATTGATGCTCTAGCTTGAAAGTTGGAACAAAATTTAGTTTTAAACTAGCCTTTAGCAGATCAAATTTATAGCCCAAAATGCTCTATTTGCTAAAAAATTTAGAAAGATTTTCTATTTGAATGCTCTTTGTAAATAAATAGCCCCTATTTATCGCTGGGAGCTTTAAAATTCTAGCCTTTTCTTTAAATATTTTTGGCATTACGGCTTTGTAAAATGGCGTCACCAAAACAAATTCATCAGCGTAGCCAACGGCGATCTTGCCACTTAGCACCACGCTTGTTTGCTTTGCTAAATTTGCACTTAGCTCATCTTTTTGAGCCTTGCTTAAAAGCACATTTAGCTCTTTTGCCGCCATATCGACGCCCCGAACCACGTTACTATCATTTTTTATAATGAAAATTTCATCATCTATCTTTGTGATATTTGGCAGCAGGTTTTGCCTATCAGCCTCCAAAAACTCAAAGCTTCTTTTCACGCCGCTAAAATACTCGTTTAAAAACGGCTCACTAAAATTTAGTCTCACAAAGCTTCTTTTAAGCTTGCCATCTAAATTTGTCTCATCGACAAAATAGCGCAAACCTCGCTCGTCAAGGTAGTTTTGAAGCTCTTTTTTGCGTGAATTTAAAAGCGGTCTAACTAGCCAAAAGTGCCCTCTCCTCTCAAGCTCGCTCATACCAAAGAGCTCTTTTAGTCCAGCGCCCTTGCCAAGCTGCATCAAAAACCACTCAAATTTATCATCAAACTGATGAGCTAGGATCAAATTTTCATAGCCATATTTTTGGCAAATTTCTCCAAAAAACTCATACCTCGCCTCACGCGCATTTTTTTCAAAATTTGACTTACCTAAATTTACGCTTTTTATGTAGATTTTTTTGTCAAATTTGCTGGCAAGCTCTTTGGCGCTTTCAACTTCAAATTTACTCTGCTCTCTGGCGTTGTGATCGACTATGGCTAGATCAAATTTAACCCCAGCCTCTTGCAAAATGTAAAAAAGTGCGGTGCTATCGATGCCGTGCGAGAAGGCAAGCAGGTTTGCGCCCAAGCTTAGCCTATCAAGTACATTTTGGCTTATCATTTTGCTTTTTTGACGATGGTGGCGACTAGTTTTTGATCAACCACATCACTAACCTCGCAAAGGTAGAGCGAGCCGATCTCAAGCTCTTTTACGTCGCTTTCATTGATCAAAATTTCGCCGTCTATATCTTTGTCCCAGATATCTTTTTTGGCAGCGTAAAACATCTCGCCCTCGCTGCTAATGCCCTCAAGCGATGCGTAAATTTGCTTGCCAAGCTCTTTTTGCAAGCTCTCATTTATCGCTTTTTTGGTGATCTTTTCTATCTTGCTTAGCCTTTTTGAGATGATCTTAGCTGGGATTTGCTCCATTTCAAAAGAGGCTGTGTCTTCTTCTTTTGAGTAGGCAAAGGCGGAAATTCTATCAAATTTAAACTCTTCTAAAAACTCGCAAAGCTCCTCAAAATCCTCCTCGCTCTCGCCTGGATGTCCCACGATGACGCCAGTTCGTAAAAACGAATTCTCGGCATTTCTCATCAAATTTAAAAGCTCTTTTATCTTTTTAGCGCCACTTCCGCGCTTCATTATCTTTAGCATATTTTCGCTGATGTGCTGGATAGGCATGTCAAAGTAGTTGTGAAAGATAGGCGAAGCGATGATGCGCGAAATGAGCTCCTTGCTGGTCGTGCTTGGGTAAAGATAAAGTATCCTAGCACTCCTTACGCCTTCTATCTTTTCTATCTCGTCTATTAAATTTATTAGCCCGTCGCTAACGCCATGATCGCGCATATATGAGCTTGAGTCTTGGGATAAAAAGCTAAAGTCGTAGTAGCTTTTTTTGACTAAATTTTTAACTTCATTTACGATGTTTTCAAGCGAGCGTGATTTTAGCTTGCCCTTAAATGTCGGTATCGCGCAAAAGCTGCATTTTTGGTTACAGCCCTCTGAAATTTTGATGTAGGCGTGGTAGTTTGAGCCAGTTATCACACGCTCTTCGTTTGCTTGCAGATAAGTCTGCGGACTAAATAAATTTTGCTTTTTCAAGATGATCTCGTCGATCTTGTCATAATCCGCCACGCCAGTAAAGAGATCGAC
This sequence comes from Campylobacter concisus UNSWCS, assembly GCF_000466685.1. Taxonomy (GTDB): domain Bacteria; phylum Campylobacterota; class Campylobacteria; order Campylobacterales; family Campylobacteraceae; genus Campylobacter_A; species Campylobacter_A concisus_A. Next base: position 26,876 of record NZ_ANNG01000030.1, on the reverse strand, counting down.
CTCTGGTAGCTCTTTTATAAGTTCATCTTTGTAGCGTTGCATAAGACAGCCAGTCACTACCAGCAAAGAGCCATTTTTACGAGCTTCGTGCATCTCAAGTATGGTTTGGATGCTCTCTTCTTTGGCGGATTTGATAAAGCCGCAGGTATTTACGATGATGACGTCGGCGTCGCTGATATCGTCCGTGATATCGTAGTTTTGCAAGCGCCCTAGCATGATCTCTGAATCAACTAAATTTTTATTACAACCAAGCGAGATAAGATGAAGTTTTGGCATTTTTAGATCCAGATGTTGTCTATTAGCCTAGTTTTGCCAACATAGGCGGCTACTAAGATTATTGTATTGCCTTTTTCTACCTTTGAAATTTCATTTAAATTTCTATCCGTAACCGCGACGTAATCAACCTTTAAAGGCTCTAAAACTTCTAGCATATTTGCCTTGATCTCGCTTGCGTCTTCTTCGCCGTTTTGGATCAAATTTAGCGCTTTATTTAGTGATCTTGAAAGCCTTAGCGCGTTGCACTTATCTTCGTCGCAGATGTAGATGTTTCTGCTTGAAAGTGCTAGGCCGTCTGGCTCTCTAACGATATCGCAAGCTACCAGCTCGATGTTTAAGAAAAATGTCTTTATCATATTTTGCACGATGATGAGCTGTTGGGTGTCTTTTTTGCCCATATAGACGCTATTTGCACGAGTTAGGCGAAATAGCTTGTTTAGCACTCTTAAGACGCCATCAAAGTGACCAGGTCTAGTTTTGCCCTCTAAGATGGTCGAAAGCTTCTTTGGAGCGACGATGAGCGGCTCATCTTCAAAGTAAAGCTCGTTAGCATCTGGTATAAAGATAGCGCTAACGCCGTTTTGCTCGCAAATTTGGATGTCGCTTTGCTCTTTTCTTGGGTATTTGTCCAGATCCTCGCCTGGTAGAAATTGAGTTGGATTTACAAAAGTTGAGACGATGCTTGTCTCATTTTGGCTCACACATTTTTTGATGAGGCTAACGTGTCCGTCGTGAAGTGCGCCCATTGTCGGCACAAAACCGATCTTACCACTTGCATTTTGGACAAAATTTTCAAGCTCTTTTATAGTTCTTATGATCTGCATATTTGACTCTTTTTATCTAAATTTTAACTTGGCATTGTAACAAAAAAGGATTAAAAGGGCGTAAATTTAAAAATGTAAGCAACTTTTGGCTAAAATCGGCAAAAATTTATGGAGAAAAACTTGGATAGTTACGAATACAACGAGCTTTTAAAGAAGCTACAAACAAAAGTTGAAAACATAGGCTCTATCGTAAAGCCTGACGAGATAAAGGCTAGGCTAAAAGAGATTGAGGCGACCGAGCAAGACCCTGACTTTTGGCAAGATATCGCTAAAGCTGGGGCGCTAAATAAAGAAAAGACAAAAATTTCAAATATGCTTGCTAAATTTAGTGATGCTCATCAAGCAGTTAGCGACGCAAAGGAGCTTTTTGAGCTAGCAAATTCTGAAAATGACGAGGAGACTATAAATTCTCTCTTTGAAGATGCTAAAAATTTAGATGAAAAGATAGTAAATTTAGAAATTTCTATGCTTTTAAGTGGCGAGGATGACGGCAAAAACGCGATCGTATCGATACACCCTGGAGCTGGCGGCACTGAGAGTAATGACTGGGCGAGCATGCTTTATAGGATGTATCTTAGATTTTGCGAGCGTGAGGGCTTTAAGGTTGAGACTTTAGACTTTCAAGAGGGCGAAGAGGCGGGACTAAAGGATGTGAGCTTTATCGTAAAAGGCGAAAATGCTTATGGATATTTCAAAGCAGAAAATGGCATCCACAGGCTCGTTCGCACAAGCCCATTTGATAGCGCAGGACGCCGCCACACGAGCTTTTCTAGTGTTATGGTAAGCCCTGAAGTAGATGATGATATAGAGATCGAGATCGAAGAGAAAGATCTAAAGATAGACACTTATAGGGCTAGTGGAGCAGGCGGTCAGCACGTAAATAAGACCGAGTCAGCCATCCGCATCACGCATATACCAACTGGCATCGTCGTGCAGTGCCAAAACGACCGCAGCCAGCACAAAAACAGAGCCACAGCGATGAAGATGCTAAAGTCGCGTCTTTACGAGCTTGAGCTGATGAAGCAGCAAGAGGCGAGCAACAGCGTCGAAAAGAGCGAGATCGGCTGGGGTCATCAGATAAGATCATATGTGCTTTTCCCGTATCAGCAAGTAAAAGACAACCGCAGCGGCGAGGCATTTTCACAAACTGACGCGATACTTGATGGTGATATCAAAAAGATGATAGAGGGCGTTTTGATCGCTCAAAAGGCTGAGGTGTAGTAAATTTTAAAGAGATGAGAGCTAAAATTTCATCTCTTTTAGCTTCGTGCAAGCTTCTTCTTTGCCATGGTAGCAAGCCTCATCAAGATAAATTCTAGCTTTTTTATAGTCATTTTTGCCTAGGTAGATAAGCCCTAGATCATAGCTAGCCTCGCTTGAGCCAAGGCTAGTTGCTTTTTCATAAAAATATATCGCTTTTTCTAAATTTTTATTGACCCCAAGGCCGTACTCGTAGATATATCCAGCGCTTCTTAGTCCGTCTATGTTGCCGTATCTGCCAGCTGTCTCAAACCAAAAAAGTGCCCTTAAGATATCCTTGCTAAAGCCTTTGCCGTCACGAAAACAAACGCCAGTTTGCTGCATGGCTAGGACGTTGCCATCTTTTGCGTAGTCATAAAATCTCTTGCAAGCTTTTGGGTAGTTGCCTTCATTATATAGATAGATGGCGTCTGCTATCTGCTCTACTTCAGGATCAAGTGGTGGCTCGCTAAGACCTAAATTTTGCGAAATTTGCTCTGCTGAACAGCCCCAAAATAGCAAAATGCTAAATAGAAAAATGATAAATTTTTTCATATTTGTCCTTGAAAATTTAGGCGATTTTATCGAATTTTATCTTATAATGATCGCAAATTTAAGCAAAAAGGAACGATATGGATCATAACGCACTTTTGACACAGCTTGGCTACAACATAGATGAAACGACCACTGAGCATATGCGTAGAATTTTAAATAACACTGACGGCCTTTTGCCAAAGAGTGTGATCGAGCTAAACGATCATCTAAAGCCGCACCTTTGCTTTGTAGCGATGAGCGGGAGTGAGGATAGGCTAAAGATAAAAAACGTTGCAACCGTCAAAGAGATAAAAGAGCGTGTTGATGAGATCATCAAAAGCTGGGCAAATAAATACAAAATGGATATCAAAAAGATAAACGAAACTACATACTACATAATGGGAAAAATTAAATGAAATATGACATAGTTATTATTGGATTTGGTAAGGCTGGCAAGACGCTAGCTGTAAAGGCTGCTGCGCTTGGCAAAAAAGTCGCGCTAATCGAGAGATCGCCGAAGATGTATGGAGGCACTTGCATAAACGTGGGCTGCATACCGACAAAACGTCTAATCACAGCTGCAAAAGAGGCGATATATGCAGACAATAGCGTTGAAAACGAGTATTACACGCTTAGCATCGAAAACAAAAATAAGCTAATCTCAGCTTTAAATTCTAAAAACTATGCGATGCTAAATGATAAAGAAAATATCGACGTGATCGATGGCGTTGGCTCGTTTAAAGATAAAAATAGCGTCCTAGTTACAACCTCAAGTGGCGAGCAAAAAGTCGTTGAAGGCGAGTTTATCATCATAAATACTGGCTCAAAAGAGGCGTATGCGCCATTTGAGATAACAAACTCAAACGTCTTTTCAAGTAAAACCTTGCTCGATCTAAAAACTATGCCAAAGCATCTTGTCATCGTTGGTAGCGGATTTATCGGCATAGAGTTTGCATCGATGTTTGCAAATTTTGGCTCAAAAGTGACCATCGTTGGACGCTCAAAACTGCTAAAAAACGAAGATGAAGATATCGCTAAAAGCGTAAAAGATGCGTTAAACGTGCAAGGCGTCGAAATTTTAGAGGGCTGCGAGATAGAGAGCCTAAAAGATAATGCGTTAAATTTCAAACAAGACGGTGAAGATAGGCTCATTAAGGCAGATGCGTTCTTAGTAGCGCTTGGTAGAGTGGCAAATTTAGATGATCTAAATTTAAAAGCAGCTGGTGTTGAGCTAAATGAAAAAGGCTTTATAAAGACAAATGAGCGCCTTCAAACAAATGTGTCAAACATCTACGCAGTTGGCGATGTGCGCGGCGGAGAGCTTTTTACCTACACTAGTTTGGATGATTTTAGGATAGTTTTCTCGCAAATTTTTGGCGATAAAAAGCGCACCACACAAAACAGAAGCATCCATGCAAACGTGCTATTTACCGACACTCCGCTAGCAAGAGTTGGCGTAAATGCAAAAGAAGCTAGCAAGCTTGGGCTAAATTTCAAAGAACTAAAGCTTAGCATGGCAGCAGTGCCAGGAGCAAAGGTGCTAAATCACGATGTGGGCATGCTAAAAGCGATCGTTGAAGCAAGCAGCGGCGAAATTTTGGGGGCTAGCTTTCACTGCATCTACGCAAATGAGATCATAAATGAGATCGCGATCGCTATGAATTTAAAAGCAGATGCAAATTTCTTTAAAAACCAAATTTTCACTCATCCAAGCATCAGCGAAGCCCTAAATGACTTGTTTGGACAATACTAAAAGGACAAAAATGAAAAAATATCTACTACTTTTAACTGCTCTATTTTTCACAGGCTGCTTAAACGTGATTGGCATTGGAGAGACGCCAAAGCAAGATGACTCATGGCAACAGCCAAAGGACGAAAAGGTGGTGCAAAACAAAGAGCAAATTTCTAAAAATGCTATCGATCTTTTAACACCAAAGTGCGAAAGCGGCGATGCTGAAGCGTGCAACGACTTGGGCGTAAATTTTGAGCTTATGAAAGAGTATGACAATGCCTACGCAAACTACAAAAAGGCTTGCGATGCGAAGGTGCAGCTTGCTTGCTCAAACCTTGGCATGCTCTATGAAAACGGCCTTGGCGTGAAAAAAGATCCAAAAAAAGCGGTCGAAATTTACAAAGATAGCTGCAACAGTGGCGGTGTGCAAGCTTGCTACCACCTAGGCAACGCCTACCGCAAGGGCGAGATCGTAAAACAAGACTACTATTTAGCGATGGAAGCCTACACAAACGCTTGCAACGCTGGGGATCTGCCAAGCTGCGCAAATATCGGCGCGATGTATGAGCTAGGTCTTGGTATGAACAAGGACGAAAAGAGAGCTTATGGGATTTATAAAGTCGCTTGCTTTCGTGGTCTAAACAAGGCATGCCCACAGATGAAAAGACTTGGCGCAAAGCTTGGCATGTGAGTAGGAAAATAAGTGAAAAAAGTTTTAAATTTTGGGCTTATCGTAGCTGCTAGCTTTATGCTAAGTGGCTGCTGGTCGTGGCAAAAGATGGTGAGCTTTGGCTTTTGGCAAAGTGATGAGGAGGTTAGGGCGGAGCGTCTTGAGCTTGAAAAAGAGAAGATGGTGCAAAACTGCGAGAACGGAAATAGCATCGACTGCAACAACCTAGCTGTAAATTTTAGTAACGAAAGGGACTTCGTAAAGGCAAAAGGCTACTACGAAAAGGCGTGCAACTCTGGGCTTGCAACGGCGTGCTCAAATTTAGGTCAAATTTATGAGCAAGGGCTAGTTGATGAGCAAAAAGATATCGAAAAGGCTCTAAAGCTTTATAAACTAGCTTGCGACAGTGGCGACGGCGTTGGCTGCTACAACGAGGCTATGGGTCTAAAATCCTACATCGAAAGCGAAAATTTAAAAACTCATAAGATAGATAGAAACAAGGCTGAGGCTAGGGTTTTAAAGCTTTTGGCAAAGAGCTGTGAGCTTGAGTATGCTCAGTCGTGCTTCTTGCTTGCAAAGCTAAGCGGTGATGAAACAAAGGCAGATGCACTTTACAAAAGAGCCTGCCAACTTGGCAAATGCGTGGATAAAAAGTAAAAATTTGTGTAGCTTAAATTTATAAAAGCTACACAAAGTTAAATTTAATTTGCTCCGCTAAGTCTATATCCCACGCCTGAGATGTTTTTGATGAGGTCGGCGTCAGTTTTTGCTCTTATCTTTTTGATAGTCATTCTAAGCGCTTCGTTGCTCATCGATTTTTCGCTCCAGACATAGTTTTCTATCACTTCGTAACTCACCACTTTTTCTATATTACTCACGAGCAAAAAGAAGAGTTTTGCCTCATTTTTTGGCATCTGCACCTCTTCACCATTTTTGAAAAGCTGCTTGCTCTTCATATCGTATTCGTAAATTTCTTTAAATTTGATCATGCTTTCAAAAATATCTTTTGTCGCCATTATGATCGTGGTTTGAAGCTCTTTACATAGTTTATAACCTCGCTTTGTGTGCCAGCATCTGCGTGTAAGAGCTTGTTTGGCACCTTAGCAGAGATGGCTCTAGCTTTTTTATATCCAAGTATTTGCTAAGAAGCGGTGCAGTTTTAAATTTGATGCGAAGAAATTTATTAAATTTGGTTACTTTAACCCAAAAACTTTTATGTTAAAGGTTGTGTGGATCTTGTCGTTTTCGCCTTTCATGACGATAGGAAATTCGGCTTTTATGATGCTATCGTAGCTGCTAAGCGCATCTAAAAAGTCATAAAATTTTTGCGGGGTTTTAAGCGAGCTAGTGACATTTAGGCGGTATCTAAAGAACTTCTCAGTTGCGTTATTTTCACCTTCTTCTATCTTGCTAAGGCTCACTTCGCTAAAAAATTGCGATGCGAAATTTATAAATTTATCCTTATCAAAAGCTGTATCATAAGCCAAGATGATAGCGCCGTCTTTTTGTCTTGTCGCTTCAAGTGCTTTAAATTTGGCTTCAAATTCATTTTTTACCTTCGTGTATGATGAGGTTTGCGAGTAGTTTTGTCTTGAGAGGCTTTTAAATTCTTTTATATTTGGCACGATAAAGCCAAATATCATAATGAAGCAAACTATGATAAAAGCAAATATAAAAAGTAAAAGCTTTACTGGGTCGATTTTTTCTAAGCTCGTATCTTTTTTACTCATTATATCCCTCAGAATTATCAATCTTATTTGTGCTTATAAAGCCGTACCAGCCGTTTTTGCTCTGATAAAAGCTAGTGTTTGACGTGGTGAAAATCGACCTTAGCGGCGAGGCTAAGAGCTGGTTAAAGACATCCTTTGTTGGCGTTATGCCACGGATGATGAGTGAATTTTTATCCATAAAGACCTCTTCAAGCGTGATGCTATCAGGCACAAGGTCAAAAAGGTTGTGCAAGCTTTGCTTTAGGATAGAATTTGATGTAAAGATGTCGTTTGCTGAGTCTATCTGCACGGCAAGTTTGGCTGAAATTTCATCCGTGGTGACTATCTTTTGGCTAATCTCTTTTTGCTCGTTTGCTAGAAATTCTATATTTTTTTTGGTTGAGTAGTTTTTATAAACTATGAAGAAATTTGCCACCAAAAGCACCACAAAGACAAAGCCGATAAGGCTTAGCCAGAGCTTACTAAAAATAGATAGAAGCGGTCTTGGTTCTGGAGTGATGAAGCTAAATTTCATAGTGTTATCTCTTCTTGCATGATCTCGTTCATGATGTGATTTGTGTTGATCGGATAGCTTGATGTCTCCACAAATAGCTCAGACTGCAGGTATTGTAAAAAGGTCGCGCTTGTCTTTGTGTTTTCAAAAACGATGATCTGCTCGATAAAATCTCCGCTGTAGATCTGATTTTCATAAAATTCTTTCATAGCCTTTGCGATGTAGTCAAACATCTTCATATCGCGCCCAAAGATCGCCACTGACTTCTCGACATTGGACGAAGCTGGCATGTTTAGCTCGTAGTTTAGATCTTCAAATTCTTTTGGTTTATCATCGCTTAAAAAATCATCCAAGCTTTTAAAATCATCAAGCGCCGTTGCGCCATCTTCTTCTTTTACGATAAGGTTATCTATGTCTGTTATGTCCTCTTCTTTTAGGCTTTCTATCTCTTCGTTGCCCTCTTCAGCGTCGCTCATATTTAAAAATGTAGAGAGCTTCATCTGCTTGTCTTTAAATATCGCAAGCGCAAAAGAGTGCGAGTGGATGTAGAGATATAGCGTGGTTTTTGGCGAAATTCCACGCTTTAAAAGCTCGTGAAAGAGCAGGGCGATAGGCGAGTAGATAAGATCGACACTACCTTGCCCAAAGAGGTTTTTATATCTTCTTATGGCATTTAAATTTGCATATATGCTCCAGCTATCTTGCATCACAAGGTTGGTTAAATTTTGTGTGTTGATGTTAAATTTCTTGTACTCGTCAAAGTTAGCAGTAGGCAGCGCACCTTGTGAGTCGTCGTTAAAAAAGAGCGAAACATAGACGCCAAAATAGGCCTTTTCTTGCTCTTCTATGTATTTTAAAACTTTTTCATCGACACTATCGATGCTTATGTCTGTAAATTTAGCATTTGTGGTTTTTATAAGCTTGCCATTTCTAAAGACCTGACCGTAGAAAATGCACTCGTTGCCCTCGATCACGACGCTTAAGAAAAGGTTTGAAAAAAGCTTTTTGATGCTAAAAGACATAACTCTCCTAAATTTAGTGCATTATTTTTGGTATGTTAGCTAAAAAGGGATTAAATAAGTTTAAAACAGCTCATTTTTGAGCTTAACAAAAACCTCTTTTGTGCTTAGCGCTTCGCTTTTTAGGCCATCATCAAGCAAAGCAGAATTTCTTAAATTTTCAAAATCCTCTATCATCACATCACACATCATTTTGATGCGCTCATTATCAGCCTTACTGACGCCATTTTGGCTCATTTTTTTGATGCGCTCAAGATACTCTTTGCCATTTTTTATGTATGAGTTAAATTTTATCGCCGCCTTGCTTTGATTAAGCGTGGTGGCGGCCATTTTGTTGTAGGCGTCAAGATCAAGAGCTTTTTGGCTTAAATTTATAGCCTTTTCATACTCTTTGCTCTCGTAGTAAAATTTCGCTTCAAGAGCGAGCTTGTAGGAGTTGTCGCTGTAAAAAAAGAGCCCAAACAAGGCTATTATAAAAATGGCTATAAAGATAGAAATTTTATTTTTCATAAATTTCGTCCAAAATTTCTCTTATCTCATCGCTTATTTGCGGGTTTTTATGTGCATATTTTTTCCACCAAATTTTTAAATTTGACCTAAAGTCCTCTTTGTTTTGCAGCACGCTCTTGCCACCGTCATTTTGTGAGGCTTGCCAAAGCTCGTTTTGTATCTTCTCTTTTGCCTCTTTTGGCTCTAAATTTGCCACGCTAAAAGGTGCTGAGAGGCTAAAATTTATAGTTGAAAATGGCTTTGGAAGTATCATTTTATCCCAGCTTTTAAATTCCCAAAACGAGTTTGCTTCGAAATTTAGAGCGTAAATTTCGCAAGATGACTTTTGTGCGATCACTGCAGCTCCGTCTGCGACGCTGTGTCTTGGTCCGCGTGGGCCATCTGGTGTGATGATGACGTCGTGGCCTTGCTTTATCTCTCTTAGGGCTTCTATAAGCGCCCTTGCGCCGCCTTTTGAGCTGCTGCCTCTAATGGTGCCGATGCCAAAAAATTTGATTATTCTGGTGATGAGCTCACCATCTTTGTGGTCGCTTATTATCGCCTTGCCTTGTTTTCTGTTTTGGCTGCTCCACCAGCGTCTATAAGCAAAGCTCATAAAGCTAAGCCTGCCGTGCCAAAAGACGACGACGCAGCCATTTTGTGGTAAGAAATTTGGAGTGTAGCTCTTTTTGCAGGTTAGAAAAATGAGCCACATCAAAATGTAGATGAAAAAGACGCCAACACTCATGGCGAGCTTTTCAAGGGTGTTTTTAAATTTGCAGCTCACCATACAAAACCATTCGTTTTGGGTTTGTGATCTTTACTTTTTGCGTAGTGCCAAGAAGCTCTTCGCTGCCATCAACTTGAACTAAAAAGTTGTTAAAACTTCGCCCAGCAACGCCGCCATTTGCTCTTAGCTCTTCAAAATATACATCAAAAATTTTATCTTTTTGCGCCGCCACGATCTCGTCTAAAATTTCGCTGTGACGATTTTGCAGGCGAGTTAGCCTTTCTGAAGCGGTTTTATCATCTATTTGATTTGTAAAAGTAGCTGCCTTTGTAAGCGGACGAGGCGAATACTTAAAGCTAAAAATTTGCTCAAATCTAACTTGCTCAAGCACGTCCATCGTATCTTCAAATTCGCTTTCGCTCTCGCCCGGAAATGCGACGATGATATCAGTTGAGATGCTCACGTCTGGACACATCTTTCTAAGTCTTAGCGCGCGGTCTAAAAACCACTCTTTTGTGTATCCACGCTTCATTTCACGCAAAACTTTTGTGTTTCCGCTTTGAAGTGGCATGTGCATAGACTTGCAAATTTTTGGGTTATTTGTGAAAATTTCAAGAAATTTATCATCCATATGAAGTGGGTGAGGGCTTGTAAATCTTATCCTCTCAACGCCCTCTATCTCGCTTATCTTTACTAGCAGATCGCTAAAATCGATATTTTCTTGCACGCCTGAAAATCTTTTGCCGTAATTATTGACATTTTGCCCTAGTAAAAATATCTCTTTTGCGCCGCTTTTTGCCGCCTTTTCTACCTCTTTTAGGATGAGGCTTGAAGGGATAGAAATTTCATCGCCTCTGGTGTGTGGGACGATGCAGTAGGTGCATTTTTTATCGCAGCCGATCGAGATGTTGATGTGGCTTTTATATGGCGAGCCTCTAAATTCGCCAAATGCGTATTCGCTCTCGTCGTGGTTGATATCGGTTGAGATAAATTTAGGCGTATTTACAGCCTTTGTGATCTTGCTAACATTTCTTGCACCAAGGACAAAATCAACATAAGGTGCGCGCTTGAAAATTTCACTACCCAAATGGCTTGCAGTGCAGCCGCAAACGCCTATTTTTGCGCCTCTTTTTTTAGCTTTTTCAAAGGCTCCGACCTCGCTAAAGAGCTTATGAACTGGCTTTTCACGAACCGAGCAGGTATTTATAAGGATTAAATCAGCTTCTTCGATGTTTTGTGTTAAGGAGTAGTCTTCTTTTTGTGAGAGCTCGGCTATGATATGCTCGCTATCACGAACATTCATAGCACAACCTAGAGTTTGGATAAAGAGTTTTTTACTCATTAAAGTATATGCACTTCATACATATAATCGCTATCATCAAGTCCGTATTTCACGGTTCTGTGATAAACGCTTAGCCCTTTTTCTTCAAAGTGCTCGACTAAGGCGATTAGTTGTTTGTGCGTGTTTTCTTTATCAAAATAGAAAATTTTCTGACCCTCTTTTTCGACAGCTGCTTCTATCTTTTCTAGTGAAATCGTTTTTGGTTTTGCGTCTAATTCGGCTCTTGCAAGTTTTAGCTCCATTTTTAATCCTTTCAAAATCTTAAATTTTAATCGGTCAATATACCCAAATCATCATAAAAAAAGGATTAAATAAAAGTTAATAACAAGCTTAATGTTATTAAAAGTATGGCTTATGTATAATTTCAAAACTTCACGAAAAATCCCCGAAATTTATCGTCACAATGGAGAAAAAATGGAAAGAATTTCAGATATCATCGAGTCAATTGCAAATGAGAAAAATTTAGAGATAGAAGATGTAAAAGAGCGCGTCATAAGAGCCTTGATAAACACTGCAAAAAGGGTTTATGGAGAAAATTATGAGTATGACGTAAGCATCGATGCTAATAAAAATTTAAAGCTTTATCAAAAAAATTCAATCGTAGCAAACGACGATGAGAGGCTTGCTGAAGACAATGAGCACTTTTTAAGCTTAAAAGAGGCTAAAAAGATAGATAGTGGCGTAGAGATCGGCGATGAACTCACTTACGAACTAAGCCTTGATAACCTTGGTAGAACCGCAGCTCAAACGCTTCATAAGGAGCTTGAGTATCACATCCAGCGCCTAGTAGAAGAGAAAATTTTACAAAAATATAATGAAATGAGCGGTCACATGGTCTTTGGACCAGTTGTTAGAGTCGATAATGATGAAAACACTTTTATCGAGATAGACGAGCTTCGTGCCATCTTGCCACGTAAAAACCGCATAAAAGGCGAGAAATTTAAAGTAGGCGATGTGGTAAAAGCGGTCATTAGAAAGGTTTTTACAGATAAAAATTTAGGCATAAAGGTCGAGCTTTCAAGAACTTCGCCTAAATTTCTTGAAGCACTGCTAACTTCAGAAGTGCCTGAGATAAAAGATGGCGGCATCATCATCCAAGGAAGTGCAAGGATCCCTGGCGAAAGGGCAAAAGTAGCACTCATCTCAACCACTCCAAACATCGATCCAGTCGGCGCAACCGTTGGCACAAAGGGCGTTAGGATAAATGCCGTAAGCAAAGAGCTTCATGGTGAGAGCATCGATGCGATCGAATACACCACCGAGCCAGCGATCTTGGTAGCTCGCGCTATGGCACCTGCTATCATCACATCTGTAAAGATCGAAGAAAACAAGGCGATCGTGACACTTGCGAGCGAGCAAAAGAGCAAGGCGATCGGCAAAAATGGCATAAATATCCGCCTTGCAAGCATGCTAACTGGCTATGAGATCGAGCTAAACGAGCTTGGCTCAAAAACTAGCAGCAGTGGCGAAAATGGCGAAATGGTTAAAGATCTAAAAGCACTTTTTGGTGATAACTAATGAAATTTGAAATAAGAAAAGCGACTGAGGGCGATATAGACGTGATCTGTGAGCTTGTAAGAGAGCTTGCAAGCTATGAAAAGATGAGTGATCAAGTCACTTTTACAAATGAAATTTTTGCAGACTCCATCTTTAATAAAAATCACGCAAAAGCCCTTATCTGCGAAAGCGAGGGCAGGGCGATAGGATATGCTATCTACTTTTACACATTTTCTACATTTTTGGGGCTTGGCGGGATGTACCTTGAGGACATCTACGTCAAAAAAGAGTTTAGAAATCAAGGCATCGGCAAGGCGTTTTTTAAATTTCTAGCTCAAATTTGCAAGGATGAAAATTTAAAAAGGCTTGAGTGGTGCTGCCTAAACTGGAACGAGCCAAGCATCAAATTTTATGAAAGCATGGGCGCTAATAATCAATCTCTTGAGTGGAGAACCTACCGCTTAGACGGCGAAAATTTAGAAAAACTGGTAAATTTATAGTTTCTAGTAAAAGCTCAAATTTGCTTTGAAATTTGAGCTTGTGAGTGATTAAAATTTATATGTATATCCCATATAAAGACCGACATTTGTCTCTTTAATATCAACTAAATTAAATTTACTGATCTTGCCGTAGTCGGTTCTATCAGCTTTTAGACCAAACTCAACTGCATTATTTTCATTTATAGAGTACTCAGCACCAAATCTTGCACCTAGTATCCAGCCAGTTGCGTTGCCTTTTTCAGAGCCATCATGTGTGTCAAATACATCCAATTTAAGTTTTGAAAAACCAGTGTAGCCACCAAGAATTAGTTTAAGATCTTTTGCTACGCTTGGAGTGTAGTCAGCTCCAACTATAAATTTATGTGTATTCCATTTTACTACTGTGCCATCTTCGTCACCAAGTGACTTTTTGGCTTGAAAGTCATATATGTAAGCACCATAAACTCTAGCCACATCAAAGTCATAGCCAGCTTTTAGACCAAGACCTGGTTGTGCTTTTTTAATGCTATCTTTTGATCCATCACCTCTTTTTACTTTTAATTTTGATCCAAAAGAGTAGTCTCCTTCAACTCCTACAAAGGCTCCTTGTGCTAAAGCAGCGGCACTAGCTAGGCTTAAACCTAAAGCAACTTTTAAAACTACATTTTTCATTTTTACTCCTTATTTAAAAAATGTTACGCGACTATTTTAGGTTTTCTTATATTAAATAAAGTTTAAATATTCAATGAAATTAATAAAAAAAATAAAATAATTCAATTGTTTTCTTATCAGAATAAAATTTATAAAATCACTCAAAAAGAAGGAGTGTAAAGTGGCTAAGATGACAAAACGTGATATGGCTTATCATTTAGACGTTGATGTCGCAACGCTTTACAACTGGCGAAAACACAAGCCCAACCTTTATCGTATCGTGATGCTTGGATTTAAATTTGACGAGCTTATCGAGCAGAGCAAGAAGACTTGCAACGAGCTTTGCGAATATGAAAATTTAATCAATCAAGACATAGAAAAATTTAGTAAGTGACGTATAAATTTAAAGTGAGATGATATAAGTTTTTAAAAGGTGGTCAGCCCACCTTTTGTTATTTTATTGCAATTATTTTTGTATCTTTTTGTTTAAGCTCTAGGCTACCATCTACATTACATCTTGGATTTAAAGTTTCTAGGGTCGCTAAAACTTCTGTTTTATTACCTTCGCCTATGTCATCATATCTTTTTAAGATATACATATGTGGTGTATTTTCGGGTATGCTACCTTTTGGCATACTAAAAGCAAAAGCTTTTACGTTAAATTTTTCTAGATCAACTTTTGTATCTTTATCAACTATAAGATAGCCTTTAATGCCATCTTCTTTTAATTCTTTTTTATTTGTGTCGCTATTGTATTCTAGGTCGTAATTTACCCTTTTATAAACTTTTACTTCGCCTTTAAAGTGCTTGATACTTCCCATATCAGCTTTACAAATTTCAGCCAAAGTTGTTGGCTCACCACATCCAGTTAGAGCAAGAGCAAGCATTGCTGTAATACCTGAAAGAACGACTTTTGTTTTCATATTTTTCCTTTTTGTAGAAGTTAGAAATTTGGATTTTACAAAAAAAAATAAAACTGAAAAAAATAAATTAATAAATTTATGAAATATTTGTTGATAAATTTGATGTAAAAAAAGAAATTTGAGCTCAAAGCAAGGGCGGCTTCAAGCTCAGTTAAATTTACTCATTTAGGATAGAGAGAAGCTCTTTATTGTCTTTTGTTTTTAGCATTTTTGCGTATAAGAATTTAAGTGCTTCGACATCGTCCATTGTCGCGATCGCAGAGCGGATAGCCCAAATTTTTTGAAGCTCATCAGGCTTTTGAAGTAGCTCTTCTTTTCTGGTGCCTGATTTTAGCACGTTGATGGCTGGGTAAATTCTGCGGTCTGAGATGTTGCGGTCAAGCACGATCTCACTGTTTCCAGTGCCTTTAAACTCTTCAAATATCACTTCGTCCATACGTGAGCCAGTGTCGATTAGTGCGGTTGCGATGATGGTTAGTGAGCCGCCGTGCTCGATGTTTCTAGCTGCGCCAAAGAAGCGTTTTGGCTTGTGAAGTGCGTTTGCATCCACGCCGCCTGTTAGCACCTTGCCACTTGGTGGGGTCACTGTGTTGTAGGCGCGTGCTAGACGGGTTATGCTATCAAGCAAGATGATGACGTCTTTGCCCATTTCAACTAGACGTTTTGCTTTTTCGATGACTAGCTCTGCTACGCGGACGTGGTTAAGCGCTGGCAGGTCAAATGTCGAGCTAAATACCTCACCTTTTACGCAGCGCTGCATATCGGTAACCTCTTCTGGTCTTTCATCGACTAGAAGCACCATTAGCTGGGCTTCTGGGTGGTTTTTGGCGATGCCGTGAGCTAGCTCTTTCATAAGCTCTGTTTTACCACTTCTTGGAGGTGCGACGATGAGGCCACGCTGACCCTTGCCAATAGGCGTGAAAAGGTCAAGCACACGGCCCGTTAGCTTCATCGGATCATACTCTAAATTTAGCTTTTCAGTTGGAAAGAGTGGGGTTAGGTTGTCAAAGAGTGGCCTCTCTTTTGCATCTGCTAGAGGCATATAATTTACCGCTTCGATCTTTAAAAGAGCGTAGTATTTTTCTTGGTCTTTTGGCTCTCTTACTTGGCCGGTGATGATGTCGCCCACACGAAGTGCAAATTTGCGGATTTGAGAGTTTGAAACATAAGCGTCGTTTGAGCTGTCGCTTAAATTTGCATCAACAGCCCTTAAAAAGCCGTAGCCCTCGTTTGTGATCTCTAAAATTCCAGTAAATAGTATAAAGCCGCCTTGTTTTGTCTGGGTTTTTAGTATCTCAAATATCAAATCCTGCCTGCGAAATTCGCGTGGATTTTCGACGCCAACGCCATTTGCAATCTGCACTAGTTCATCTAAGCTAAGCGTTCTTAGCTCTTCGATCTTGTGTCCGTCGACTGGTACGTGAGTTCTTGATGCTTGATGTTTTTTTGTAGTTTTTGCGCTTTGAGTAGCACTTTGCTCGGTTTGGTTATTGTTTTCCATTTTTCCTCTTTAAATGCGGGGATAAGATTGCAGAATTCTGGGCTTCAAAAGTTTTTTGAAAGTTTTGGCATTTTATAAAAATAAAACTTTGTTGTCAAGAAATGCCACAACCAAAGTCGCTAAAGTAGGCAAATTTGCAGGCAAAATGACCTGCAAATTTAAATCAGTGTTCGCTCTTCAGTCCAGCACCGCACATCGAGATGATGCTTTTGCCCTCTATCTTGTGTGATTTTACGTAGCTTGCGTAGGCAGTGTAGATCGCTGCTGTGGTGTGCTCGACGTAAAAGCCGCGGCTTGCTAGGAAATTTCTAGCTGGCTCAATATCCTCTTCTTTTATCGTGATCACCTCGCGTTCTCCTGTGTAACTGCTAGCTAATATCTCAGCGCCACGAGCAGGTTTTGCGATAGCTATGCCCTCAGCCAAAGTTGGCTCTGGCTTGATCGCACGTGGCTCGTTTGCTGCCCCTAAAAATGGCGCACACTTTTCACTTTGAACGATGAAAATTTTAGGTAGTTTTTTGATCGCTCCAGCCTCAAATAGCTCGTTTAGCGCGATTTCACAGCCAATTAGCAAGGTGCCGTTGCCAACTGGCAAAAAGAGATTTTCAGGGATAAAGCCAAGCTGCTCGTAAATTTCATATATATATGTTTTAGTGCCTTGGTAAAAAAGCGGGTTAAATACGTGGTTTGCGTAAAATATGCCCTCATCTTTTGCCCTTTTTCTGCAAGCATCTGCCGTCTCGTCGCGCGTGCCGTCAAAGACAACCGCCTTTGCGCCGTAGTACTCAAGCATCTTTATCTTTTTCTCGCTTGTGCCTTTCGGGACGTAAATTTCACACTCTATGCCAGCTCTAGCAGCGTATGCAGCGACCGAGTTTCCAGCGTTTCCGCTGCTATCTTGCAAGATCTTTTTAATGCCATGAGTTTTACAAAACCAAATAAGCATCACCGCACCCCTATCTTTAAAAGAGAGCGTTGGCATCGCATAGTCCATTTTAAGATAGAGCGAGTCATTAAATTTCACGCTCTTTGTTAGCCCTTCGCCAAGGCTGATATCGCGCCAAAGCTCGTTTTTGATAGGGAAAAATTTGCGGTATCTAAAAAGGCTAAACTCGCGCTGATCGATCAAATTTAGATCAAATTTGGCAGGTTTAAACTCCAGATCATATAGCCCACCGCACTCGCACGCAAATATAGGCGTCTCAAAACTAACGCTCTTGCCGCACTTTGAACAGATAAATTTAGGCATTTTTGCTCCTTTAAAGCTTTTTAAAGTTTTCTATCGAGTATCGCTGTGGCTTCGATCTCTAGCAGGCAGCCAAAGTGAAGTTTGTTTGTTGGCACTACGACGCGAGCTGGCTTATGCTCGCCAAAAAATAGCGCATATTCATCATCTATCTCGTCCCAAAAGTCGATATCTGGTGTATAGATGCGGCACATCAAGATGTCGTTTCTTGTCGCATTTGCCAGCTTTAGCACGTTATCAAGGTTTTTTAAAGCCTGCCTTGTTTGCGCTTTTAGCCCTTCTGGGATCTGCCTAGTCTCTGGGTCCATACTAAGCTGTCCTGAGATATAGAGGATGCCGTTGTGCTCGGTTGCCAAAGAGTAGTGAGCCTTTTTCTTTTTTGAAATTTCGGTTTCGTAAATTTTCATATTTTCTCCTTAAAAATTTAAAGAATTATAGATAAAAAATTATTATTTTTGCTTAAATTTTATAATTTTTAATAAAAAATTATATTTTACTTATCTAAGTTTTAAAAATATTTTAGATAAACTACTCGGTAAAAAAACAAAAGGCGCCTTATGCATCCTATATTAAAGGCATTTATCCCAACGGCAAATCTCATACAAAAAAGCTCGCCATTTGCCTGCGAAGTCGTCCTGCACGATCTCTCTCACCCACAGCGCTCAGTCGTCTACGTAGCTGGCGACGTCACTGGCAGAAAGGTCGGACAAAGCTTTGACCACCTTGTAAGCGAGGTCTTAAATAGCAAAAATTTCAAAGACGACTACGTGGCAAACTACTTTTTTGCAAAGGATGAAAAGCTGGTGAAGTCATCAACTGCATTTATCAGAGACGAGCACGGCGAGATCATCGGAGCGATATGCGTAAATGTTGATGCGAGCGTGGCAAAGAGCCTTTTTGAAGTGGCTGGGAATTTCTTAAAAACTAGTGAAAATGAGCCAAAAAGCGAGCAAAACGACGATGTGATGCAGATCGTCTTAAATTTGATCGACAAGATCATCGCCAAAAATGAGGGCAAAAAGCTCAAAAAGGAGCAAAAGCTAGAGCTCGTGGGCTTTATGAACGAAAAGGGCATTTTTAACATAAAAGGCGCTATCGAGGTCGTGGCAGCCAAGCTAAACGTCTCAAAGATCACGATATACGGCTATCTAGACCAGCTTAAAAAGAAGCGCCCGTGAAGTGTAGGTGCGCTCATTGCAAGCAAAGCTTTGATGAAAGTGCGATGATAGAGACTAAAAGCGGGCTTAAGTTTTGCTGCGTTGGCTGCAAAGGCGTCTATGAAATTTTAAATGAAAGTGGCCTTGGCGAGTTTTATGAACGACTTGGCAAAAACACGCTAAATCCTGCAAGTAGCGGTGCAAATGTCAAAAATTTAGCGGCAAATTTTAGCGAGCTAGTGACAAAAGAGGGCGAGTTTTCTAAAATTTCGCTTCTCATTGACGGCATAACCTGCTCTGCGTGCATCTGGCTGCTTGAAAAGGCGCTTTTTAGCCTGCCTGGCATCTTGGAGGTAAATATCAACTCGCTTAGCCAAAAGGCGGTCATCGTTTACGATGAGCAAGAGCTTTTGGTGGAGCAAATAATCGAGAAAATTTACGCCGTTGGCTACACTCCAAAGGCCTACGCAGCGAGCCAAAAAGAGGACGAGCTAGTCAAAAAAAGGCGAAATTTCTACGCAAAAGCGCTTGTTGGCATCTTTGCTACGATGAATATCATGTGGCTGGCGATCGCGCAGTATGGCGGCTACTTTAGCGGTATCAGAAGCGACGTGAAGGATCTGCTAAGCTTCGCACAGTTCGTGCTGGCAACGCCTGTGCTTTTCTACACTGGCAGCGAGTTTTTCAAGGGGGCGAAGATCGCCATTAAAAACGCCTCACCAAATATGGATCTGCTCGTTATCACGGGGGCTAGCATAACATATATTTATTCTATTTTTGCGATGCTCTCAAGAAGCGGCGAGAGCTATTTTGACTCGGTCGCGATGATCATAACCTTTGTTTTTATCGGTAAATTTTTAGAAATTTTAGGCAAGAAAAAGGCGCTTGAGACCTCAAATTTCTTAAGCGACATGCTGCTTGCAAAAGTGTGTGTTTTAGAGGATGGCAAGGACGTTTTAAAAGAGCCAAAGGATGTAAATTTAGGCGAAAAGATCGTGCTAAGAGCTGGTGAGAGGGCGCTGCTTGATGGGGTGGTGCTTAGCGGCGAGGCAAGTATCGATAGCTCAAGCTTAACAGGCGAAAGCTTGCCACTTTTGCTAAGCTCTGGCGGCGAGGTAAAAAGCGGCGTCGTCTGTCTAAACGGGCAGATCGTCTATGAGGCAAGGCAAATTTTTAAAAACTCATACCTTAATAAGCTTATAAATTTACTCCAAAACGCAGAGCTAAAAAAGCCAAATATCGAGCTAGCGGTCAATAAAATCGCCTCGAAATTCTCTCTTAGCGTGCTTGCTCTAGCGTTTTTTACATTTTGGTTTTGGTATTTTAAATTTGGCTTTTCAGAAGCGGTAGTGACAGCCGTGAGCGTCATCGTGATCGCTTGCCCTTGTGCGCTTGCCCTTGCCACGCCAGTTAGCAGCGTTTGCGCCCTTGGGGTTGCCTTTAAAAACAAGGTGCTTTTTAAGGAGGCTAAATTTTTTGAAAGCCTTGCAAAGTGCGATGTAGCGGTATTTGACAAGACTGGGACGCTTACAAAGGCTAAATTTGAAGTTGGCGAGTTTTTTATAAAAGAGGGCGTTGGTACCGATAAAATTTACTCGCTTTGCCTCATCTCAAACCACCAAATAAGTGTGGCGGTGGCCGAGTTTTTAAAGCAAAAAGGCGCAAAAAAAGTTGAGCTTGAAAATGCAAATTTAAGCGTGGCAAAGGGAGTTAGCGCTGATATTATGGGTGAGCGTTTTGTGGCTGGAAGTAGGCGCTTTTTGGCTGAAAATGGGGTGAAATTTGATGAGTGCGAAGAAAATGTGAGCTTTTTTGTGGGCAAGCAGGGCGAGCTGGTGGCTAAATTTTACCTAAAAGATAGCGTAAAGCCTGAGGCAAAGGCTTTGATGGACGAGCTAAAGAGTGCTGGCATGAAGGTATGTATCCTAAGTGGCGACGTGCAAAATGTGGTAAAAAACGTGGCAGATGAGCTTGGTGTGAGCGAGTTTGGAGCAGGGATGCTGCCTGATGAAAAGGCTAAATTTATAGCTGGTCTTAAGCAGCAGGGCAAAAAGGTGCTGATGGTGGGGGACGGCATAAACGACGCAGCCGCGCTTAGCCTTGCTCACGTGGCTATTTGCATGGGAAGTGGCGCTGCGGTGAGCTTAGAAAAAAGCGACGTGGTGCTACTTGATGATAGCTTGCAAAGCCTTGCAAAAGCGGTGAAAATTTCAAAATTTACTTATAAAACGATAAAGCAAAATTTACTCTTTTGCCTGCTTTATAACGCCCTTAGCCTGCCATTTGCGGTGTGTGGCTACGTCATGCCGCTCTTTGCTGCGCTTTTCATGTCGGCAAGCTCGCTAAGCGTCATACTAAACTCGCTTTTTATAGTTAGAAAATTTAAGGACAAATAGTGGATACAACGACTCTTGCGATGCTTGTTTTTATCTCGGTTTTGATGGGGGCAGCCCTGCTTTTTGGCGTGCTTTGGGGGATAAAAAATAGGCAGTTTGAAGACTACCGCAAATTTTTAGACGGAGCAAATTTAGATGGCGAAGACGCGCTAAATGAAGCCTACCAGCTCGAACTTCGTAAAAAAGAGGCTCTAAAAAAGAGGCTAGAAGCTAGCAAAAATGAGCATGAAAGCAAGGGCGAGCATGATGAGGCCGACAAAAAACTCTAAAACTTTCCAAGAGATGGGTCTTGCAAAAATGGGCGCTAAAAACCTAGCCAGATAGCCAAGTGTAAAGAAAAAACAAAACGAGGCAAGACTAGCTCCCACGCCAAATATCAAATTTTCATCTTTAAATTTAGTAGAAACCGAGCCTATTAGGATCATGGTGTCAAGATAGACGTGAGGATTTAGCCAGGTAAAAGCGAGCGTTAAAAGGATATTTTTCTTTAAATTTGATCTGGCATAATCGCTGCTCGTATCCATACTAAGGTCCTTAAAAAAGCACGTGTGAAAGCTCTTTAGCGCGTAAAAAAGTAAAAATAAAAAGCCACCATATAGGGCGATTTGCTTGATGACGGAGAAATTTTGCACGAGGCTACCAAGCCCAAAAACTCCTGCAAAGATCAAGAGAGCATCGCTAATGGCGCAAATAAGGCAGATGATAAAGATATTTTCTCTTTTGATGCCCTGTTTTAGGACAAATGCGTTTTGCGCGCCAATGGCTAAAATGAGCGATAAAGAGGTGAAAAATCCAGATATAAATGCTTGCAAATTTATCCTTTCCGCTAAATTTTGGCTTAAATTTAGCAAAATTTAACTTTATCATAACCATAAATTTATGCCTTTTTTTATAAAATCAGCAAATTAAAATTGCAAAAAGGAAAGCAGTTGCAAGCACTAGCCCTAAAATATCGACCAAAAAATTTTGACGAGCTCATCGGACAAGAAGCCGTAAGCAAGAGCCTAACCCATGCACTTGACGAAAATAGAGTGAGCCATGCCTATTTGTTTTCAGGCCTTAGGGGAAGCGGCAAGACATCGAGCGCTAGGATATTTGCAAAGGCTTTGGTCTGCGAGAAAGGGCCAACTTCTAGGCCTTGCGAGGTCTGCGCGCAGTGCGTGATGGCAAACGAGTCGCGCCATATGGACATCATCGAGATGGACGCAGCCAGCCACAGAAAGATCGACGATATAAGGGAGCTCATCGAGCAGACAAAATACGCTCCTACGGCTGCTAGATATAAAATTTTCATCATCGACGAAGTGCACATGCTAACAAAAGAGGCGTTTAATGCCCTTCTTAAAACGCTCGAAGAGCCGCCAAGCTATGTTAAATTTATCCTTGCAACGACCGACCCGCTTAAGCTTCCGACGACGGTGCTTTCAAGGACGCAGCATTTTAGATTTAAGCAAATAAGCAGGTATGAGATCGTAAAACATCTTGAATTTATCCTTAGTAAAGAGGGCGTGAGCTACGAGAGGGAGGCGCTTGAGATACTAGCTAGAAGCGGCGGCGGCTCGCTAAGAGATACGCTAACACTACTTGATCAAGCTATCATTTATGGCGCTGGCAATATCACAAAATCAAGCGTGGCGGAGATGCTTGGACTTCTTGATCCAAGTAGGATCGAGCAGATCATCGAACACGTCGCAAATGCCGATAAAAACGCTATTAGAGTGCTTGTAACTGAGCTTGAGACCTATGAGCCAGAGATGATCATAGATGAAATTTTGGCAAATTTAAAGCAGAGATTTTTAGACAATGATCCAAAATTTTCGCTTCTTATATATGAGAGATTTTTTAGGATTTTGGCGCAGGCAAAGTCGATGCTAAGCGTATCAAGCGACAATGGCTTTGTGCTCATGCTTATGCTTTTTATGATGATAGAGGCGCTAAATCTGCAAGATATCGATGAAGCCATAAAGCTTGCTAAGAGCGAACCTAGGGTGGCTGTGATCGAGCCAAAAGCTGGTGTGAGTGAGCAAATTTTAGCCGTAAAAGAGGCGCCAAAGACACCGTATGAGCAGTTTGTGGCAAAAATTTATGATAGAAGCTTCGAGCTTGGAGAAATTTTTAAAAATCACATAAGTTTTAGCTTTTTAAATGAAAATGAGCTTGGCCTAGTCGTCAATGCAACTGGCGATGAGCTGGCATTTTTCAAAAAAAGCTGGGGCGTAATGCATGAAATTTTACATACAATTTTTGGTAGAAAAATAAAGATTGTAAATGCTAAAACCCAAGCTCCTGCCCCAAAGCCTGAGCTGCAAACTCCGCCACAAGAACCACAGGACAAATATAGCTACCTTGACGATGAGATCGCTAAGATAAAGGCTAGGCAGCAAGATGAGCAAAAAGATGAGCCAGTAAGCAAGCCTGCTGCGCCTGAAACTAGGGTAAATGCGCTATCTCAGCCGCAAAATGACTTTGCAAAAGAGCTGATGTCGCTAAGCCAGAGCAAAAGCCCAGAGGAGCTTAAAAAGCAAAGAGAAGAGGGCGTGATAAAAGAGGCAAATAGGCTCTTTGGACAGCCTGAAGTGCAAAATAGCTAGGGATTTGGCTCTTTTGTAAATTTGACTTTTTGGTCTAAATTTTTAAATAAAAGTGGCCAAATTTAGCTTTTTAATAAATTTATCTGCTGCTATCCTGACTAAATAAAATCTCAAATTTATATTGCAAATTTAAAAGAGCTAGGGCTTGTTAAATTTGAGCTTTTAATGAGGCAGATAAATTTAAAATTCTGGTAAATTTGCCCCTTGTTTGCAAAATCAAATTTAGTTCAAAATTTATCTGCTGTAGCTATTTCGGATATAAACTTAAGGTTGAAAATTTGTATTAGTTTAGGTTTATTAAATTTAACCTTTCTAAAGCAAAATTTCTAAATAAAATTAGTCAAAATTTAGCTTGTCGTTTAGACTTGATACTTAAATTTAAAGCCTAAATTTATCTGTTATGACCATTTTGCTAAGTAAAATCCCCAAACTATGAAAGTAAATTTACAATGGCTATGACTTGTTAATTTTTAAATTTGTCCTTTTGGACAAAATTTCTAAACAAAAGTAGCCAAAATTTTGATAGGTATTCTTGTTTTTATGTTTAAAGCTTGAAGTCTTAAATTTATTCGTATGGCTTTTTTGGATATGAGCTTAAATTTCTAAATTTGCATGAGTTTTGGCTTATTAAATTTAAAATTTATTCTTGTGCGTAAAGCCAAATTTAGCTCAAAATTTAACTATATAGATTTTATATTTTTAAAAAATTTATCTGTTGTGTTTAAAAAATTTCTAAGCGATAATGCTTATTGGATTTAGCTCTAAATTTAATAATCGCAGGATTTTATATTTTAAATTTGATTAAAAAAGTCTCCAAGCCCAAAATGAGCTTGGAGATCGCGTTTTAGCAAGAGAAGCAGGTCTTAAACTCATAAGCAGTTGGGCGCGCTTCGTAAGGCCAAACCTGAGTTTCAAATTTCATGTGTTGATAAGTGTCGATGAAAAGATCGCTCATTATCGGTTTTAGGTATTCGTTATCGCGGATAAGCGCTTCAAGGCTGCCACGAAGCGTGTGTGGTAGCTGCTCGATGCCGCGTTCTCTGATCTCATCTAGGTGAAGTTTAAATAAATTTTCATCCATCGGACCAACTGGCTCGTATTTGTTTTTAACGCCGTCAAGACCCGCCATTAGCATCGCTGAGAAGGCTAGATAAGGGTTTGCTGTGCTATCTGGAAATCTCATCTCAGCCCTAACTGACTTCTCGCCAGCTCCGTAAGGTATGCGGATGCTCGCTGAGCGGTTTTGGCTCGAGTAGGTGAGGATAGATGGCGCTTCAAAGCCTGGGATTAGGCGTTTGTAGCTGTTTGTGCTAGGGTTTGTGAAGGCTGCAACGCTTCTTGCGTGTTTTAAAACGCCGCCGATGTAGTGCCTAGCAAAGTCGCTTAAATTTGCGTAGTTGCCCTCTTTGTAGAATAAATTTTTACCATCTTTCCAGACTGATTGATGCACGTGCATGCCGCTGCCGTTGTCGCCATAAAGCGGTTTTGGCATAAATGTAACTGTCTTGCCGTTTAGGTGAGCGACCATGCGAACGACGTATTTGTAAATTTGAACGTTATCAGCAGCCTCGACTAGGTTGCCAAATTTCACGCCGATCTCGCCTTGACCTTGTGCGACTTCGTGGTGTCCTAAAAATACTTCAAGGCCAACTTGCTCTAAAACTTGCATCATTTCAGCTCTTAGATCGACCATACTGTCGATTGGCTGAGTCATCAAGTAGCCGCCTTTTCTGCGTGGGCGGTGACCTGTGTTGTAGCTATCTTTGAAGTCCGCAGCGTCGTTCCACTCGCCTTCTTCGCTATCTACTTGATACATCGCGTAGTTTGGGCTGTCGATGATTTTGACGTTGTCAAATACAAAAAATTCATTCTCAGGGCCAAAATATGCCTCATCGCCAAGTCCGCTATCTTTTACATATTGCATCGCTCTTTTTGCGATCGAGCGAGGGCATTTTTCATAAATTTGACCTTTGTAAATGTCGTAGATATCGCAAAAAACAACGACTGTGATGTCAGAGGTAAATGGGTCCAAAAACGCCGATGTCGCTTCTGGCTTCATTATCATATCGCTCTTGTCGATAGGCTGCCAGCCGTTCATCGAGCTAGCGTCCATTGGGATGCCGTTTGTGAAATTCTCTTTTGTAACAGCTTTTATGTTGTAGCTTATGCTGTGCCAAGCGCCGTTTAGATCGGTAAATCTAAAATCTACAAATTTAACTTCATTTTCTTTGCAAAAATCAAAAAAATGATCGATGTTTTGGACAAATTTTCCCATTTTTTATCTCCTTCTGGTTTTTAATTTTCGTATTGTATCACAAAATTTTATATTTAAGATTATTTTTATATTTTATTTGACCCCAAACTAAAATTTTACTAATTCTCTATCTCTATTTTTAAATATCGCACACTTTGAATACCCCAAATTTCTAGCTATCTGCTCGCAAATTTCGCCGTTTTTACCGATCTCTTCTTTGGCATGAGCGTCTGAGCCAAAGGTGATAGTGATGTCATTTTCAGCGATTAGCTCAAGTAAATTTACGCTTGGATATTGCTCGCCGATAGGCTTTCTAAAGCCAGCTGTGTTTATCTCAACTACCAAATTTGCCTCTTTTATCGCTTTTATGGCGTTTTTGGCTAGGATCCTGACATCTTTTTTGGGTAAAAATTTAAAGAGTTTTAAAAGATCGATGTGACCCATGATGTCAAATTTACCAAGCCTAGCTGATCTTTCTATGTGGTCAAAATACTCCTGCCAAATTTGATCCAAGTCTTTGCCCTCGTAGCCGCCGATAAATTCAGGGTTGTCAAACGCCCAGCCGTTAAAAAAATGCACAGAGCCTATTAGATAATCAACCTTTCTAGCAAAAACTCGCTCGTCCATAAAGCCATCTAAAAAGTCCATCTCATAACCAAGTAAAATTTCTATCTCACCGCTAAATTCATCTCTTAAACGTAAAATTTCGTCTTCGTAGCTTTGCATCTCCTCAAATTTCATCCTATAAGCTTCATCGTAGTTCATCGGCGCATGATCGCTAAAGCCAAAGTATCTTGTGCCAGCTTTTATGGCGCATCTCACAAATTCTAGTGGTTCGCCAACTGCGTGGTTGCAAAGAGGTGTGTGGTTGTGAAGATCGACGGTCATTTTTAGCCTTTTAAAGTCGTTTATTTTTCAAAAATGCTACCTAAAATTTGATAAATTTAAAGATAAACGCATACTTTTTAAACTTTCTTTTTATTTAAATCCTATATAATCAAGGCAAATTTTATTAGGAGCTTTTATGACCCAAGAGGAACTTGACGCGCTTATGGCGGGCGGATTAGAGGATGATTTAGGTGATACTAAAGATGCCAGCCAAG
>NZ_ANNG01000029.1 GCF_000466685.1 Campylobacter concisus UNSWCS | reverse complement strand
AATAGATAATCTAACAAAAGAGAATGTTGTAATTGCTAATAGGGCTAATGAAGTAACAAGCGATGTTGATAACATGGCAAAGACTATAGTAAGTGAAGTAAGAAAGAATAAATTTTAAACTAAACCACTGCAATTAATACAAAGCATAGCTCTCTAAAGCATTAGAGGGCTATGTAAATTTAGACTTAAATTTAATACTCCAAGAAATATCTATCAAATTTTAAAAAGAACAATACCTAAAAAACTTCAAACAATTTTTAATATTAACACTCAAGGAATATCTATTAAATTTTAAAATTTCTGATTACAAACTAAAAATATTTTTTACAAAAGAAGTTCGAGCAAATTTTAAAATTTGCAAAGCAAAAAAATTAGATCGCGGACCAAGCCGCAATCCATTATAGATAAACTGGGATATTTGTATGTTCTAAGAAAAATCTTGATGTTCCGCCAAGGACCATCTCCATTAGTCCGTTTTCACCGTATCTGCTGGCTACGATGAGATCTGCATTTCTATCATTTGCAGCTTTTAAAAGTGCCTCGCCAGGTATCGTTGTAGTTGCTATGATCTCAAAAGACGCGCTGATACCATGAATTTTAAAATACTCTTCAAGCTTTTTAAGATTTAGCTCGGCATTGTCGCCAAGGCTTGCTTTTGAAGTGATGCACTGAACCTTTTTAGCGCTCTTTAAAAGATCGATCGCTCCAGTTAGGGCTCTTGAGCTTTGAGTTGTTCCTGTCCAGCTTACAAGGATATTATCAGCCCTAAATTCACGCATCTTTCTTGGGATAACGATCGCATTTTTACCACTTTTTAAAACAGCTGACTCAAATGTGCCAGTGATCTTGCCATCAAGTGGCACTGCAGCTACGACTAGATCGCAAAATTTACTCTCTTGCTCAACTATGGCGCTTCTTTTTCCATTATGGATCGTGAAATTTGCAGTGCAGACATCTTCGATGATCTCATCGCTCACCTTTATGCCAAGCTCAGCGCAAATTTTATTAAAAAGCTTTTCGTTCTCTTCGTGCTCAACCGCAAGCTCAGACTTGGCTGATTTTAAAAATTCCTCAAAAAGCACTCCACCACGAAGCGTCATTTTCATATTATAAACCACACTTGGATCTAGTTGGCAAGTGAGGATCTCCATGTGAGCTTTAAACCATTGTGCAACCTTTAAAGCACCGTAAATTCTTGGCTCGATATCGTCCCCTGCTCCAATTGGAAAAAGCAACTTTTTGTATTTCATCATCTATCCTTTAAAAATTTATTCAACCAAAGAGAGCGAAATTTTGTTTCCTTTTTGCTCGCTCACACACACTTTTACCTGATCACCTACGTTTAATGGGCTCTTTATCTTTGAGATGTGAAGCAGACCATCAACACCATCTTTTAGCTCGATAAATACTCCAAAATCAACCACGCTTTTTACGCTTCCAACAAACTCATCTCCGATATTAAATGTCGGTTTTACACGCTCTTTATCGTGTTTAAACGGCTTTTTGCCAAACGAGCGAGAGTTCTCTTTTGAAGTGATCGAGATGATGTAGTCTTTTGCTGCATCGACGTTTTTCTTAGCGCCACCTGCGATTTTAACCTCGCCCTTTTCTCTATCAAGGTCGATCGAAACTTCAAATTTCTCGATGATCTCTTTTATAGTCTTGCCAGCTTGACCGATGATATCTACGATCTTGCTTGGATCAACGTTAAATAGCTCAAGTTTTGGCAATACATCTTCGTTTATCTCTATATTTTTATCAGCCTGTGTCATTAGAGCAAGGATGTGCTCTCTGCCGCGTTTTGCTTGATAAAGCGCCTCTTTTAGCACTTCTAGGCTGATGCCTCCAAGCTTGATGTCCATCTGAAGCGCTGTGATGCCATCACTTGTGCCAGCAACTTTAAAGTCCATATCGCCGTCGTGGTCTTCAAGACCCATGATATCAGTTAAAACAGCGTGTTTCTCACCTTCAAATATAAGACCCATCGCAACGCCAGCGACAAGTTTTTGGGTATTGACCCCAGCAGCTCTAAGTGCAAGCGAACCACCGCAAACGCTAGCCATCGAGCTTGAGCCGTTGCTCTCTAAAATTTCTGAAACGACCCTTATCGTATATGGAGAAGCTAGATCGATGCTTGGTGCAAGGGCACGTTTGGCTAAATTTCCATGTCCAAGCTCACGTCTGCCTGGAGCTTTAAGCGGGCTTGCCTCGCCGACGCTAAAGCCTGGGAAGTTGTAGTTAAACATAAATTTCTCAACCAAAGGAGCTTTTTCAGTTAGGATGTCATACATCTGAGCATCGCTATCTGTGCCAAGAGTGGCGACAACTAGCGCCTGAGTTTGACCTCTTGTAAAGAGACATGAGCCGTGAGCGTTTGGAAGGACATTTGTCTCGATGCTAATAGGCCTAACCTCTTCAAGCCCGCGTCCGTCGGCTCTAACGCCCTCGTTTATGATCTGCTCTCTTACTATTTTCTTTTTATATTTGCCAAGGACATTTGAGATGACAGCCTCGTCCCAGCCCTCTTTTTGAGCTACCTCATCGCTTGAAATTTGTTTAGCGATCTTGCCAAGCTCGCTTGCACGCTCGCTCTTTGCCATTTGATTGATCGCGTTTTTAACCTCTGCTTTGTAAAATTTATCGATATAAATAGCGATATTTTCGTTTTCTATCTCTGGTTTTAGCTCAAGTGCGGCATCCTCTTTTTTATGCTCTTTAAACGCCTCTTCATAAGCGCTGCTAGCTCTTAGTATCGCTTTACCAGCAAAGTCGATCGCCTCAACCATCTTATCTTCGCTAAATTCATTCATCACTTGCTTTTGCGCCATGCTATCGCTTAGGCTAGGATCTATCATCGGCTCGATCGCTACCATCGGTATGAGCTGCGTAGTTTGCTGAGGCAAGCTTCTCATCTCGATCATCAAAAGCTCATCTTTTGTGCCAGCAACATAAAGATCGATCGCGCTTTGTTTTAGCTCAGAGTTGCTTGGATTGATAACAAATTTATCATCTATATAGCCAACTCTTACACCACAAACTGGGCGATTTACAGGGATGTCGCTAAGGTAAAGTGCAACTGAAGCCGCATTTAGGCTCACAACTTGTAAATCAACCTCAGGATCAGCTGAAAGCACCATGACAACGATCTGTGTTGGGTATGCGTAGCCTTTTGGGAAAAGTGGGCGAAGTGATCTATCTATGATGCGAGCAGTTAGTGTCTCAAAGTCGCCTGGCTTGGTCTCGCGCTTGACGTAACCACCTGGTATTTTGCCAGCTGCGTAAGCTTTTTCGATGTATTGCACCGTTAGAGGCAAAAAGTCCTCTTCAACTTGCACATCTTCTCTTGCCACAGTTGCTAAAACTATGGTGTTTTTCACCCTTAAAAGCACTGCCCCACTAGCTTGTTTAGCTACTTTATTAAGGTCAAAAATTTCGACCTGATTATTGACTTCTATACTATATTGCATTATTTTTATCTCCTTGTTGTTTTTGTAACGGTAAATAGTGAGGGCTCTCTTCTAATATCGACATGATGCGCTCGCTCGTAGCCTCGATCTTTTTCTCGTAATACGAATCCACATCGATAAAATCAACGATCTTGTTTATCGTGTAAATTTCATCGACCATATCATTTAAATTTGCAAAGACATCAGTGGCTATCATCGGCGTTGCGTATGAGATGGACTTTACCTTCACATCAAGCAGCGTCTTTATGCAAATGAGTGCCGTCATGCCAGTCTCACACCCCTCGTCGATCAGTAAAATATTCTTGCCCTTTAGCTCTCCTATCAAATTTCCTTTTCTGTATTTATAGACATTTTTTAAAATTTTCTCTTCATATTTTCTATGCGCTTCGCCGTAGATGTAGTCATAGCTTATGTTAAAAGCTTTTATGAGAGGGTCGTTTAGCACGATATCCTCGGTCTCGCTAACTATCGCTACGTCGCATTCACTGTTGTTTGGCGCAGGGATTGGCTCGCTAAAGAGCATCTCATAGCTTAAATTTAACCCCCTGCAAACCACGTCAGTCAGGATAACTGACTCAAGCGACATGCAAAGAACTATCGTCTTAGCGTCATTTAGCTCTTTTTTTGGCAAGATCTCGATGAGCTTGTTAGCTGCATCTAATTGATCTTTAAATTTAACGCTTGCCATTTATCTAGCCATCTTATTTGCTACTTGATGAAGTGGTGCTGCTTTGTGAAAAGTCATAGTGCAAGCCGCCCATCGGATAGAAATTTATAGTAAAGTAGATGCCACTTTTCTTAGTTGAGGCTGAGCCATTTGTCGTTGTTGTTGGCTCGACATCGTGTTGATAAATTAGCCCGTAGTTCCAGCACTTTCTTTGATGAAGCACACCAACTCTCCAGCTCTTTGTGTAGCTCCTTTCAAGGTCGTATTGCCAGCCGCCAATTAGGCTATATTGATGCGGGAGTTTTACACCAGCGCTGCTTGTAAAGTAGCTATCTTTTGTTGCACTATTTTTAGCCTTGCTATCGCTCTTTTTCATTGTATGGAGCATATTTATCCAAAATAGATCGTGCGTATAGTAAAGTCCGTTTTGCACCTTTTTAAGCTCTCTATCTTTGTGTGAGTATTCAAGCTTGTTATAAAGGCTAAAATTCTCAAACGGATATAGGTAGATGGCATTTTTTAAATTTGAATACTCATCATCTTTTGTGTAGTAACCTTGTGAGATGCTGTGTTTGACAACTTTTCTGCCACTGCCGTTAAAGAAATACTGTGTCAAATAGCCAGAAACTTCCTCTTTGCTCTGATCTTGAGCTAAGAAATTTTCATACTCATTTAGATCTTTGTCATAGATAAACTCGTCGTCTAAATTTCCTTTTCTATACCATGGTAGCAAATACTCAGCACCAAAATTTAAAGTGTGATAAAAGCTCTCATACGCCTTTGCAAGGTCTGTGTGAAGAGCAAATTTATGGTAGTTATTTACAAAATTTGCGTGCTTGTCTTCTCTTTTGTCATCAAATGAATTTATCTTGTTTTCGTAGTTTATCCTTGAAGCGTAAAGGTACTCGTAAAATGAAAACGTTAAGCTATCATCAAACAGTGGCACATGCACTGAAGCTGGCAGCGTAAATTCATACTGAGTTGCTCTAACGCCTATCTTTCTATCATATCTATGTGATTGAAGATCGATTGAATATAAGATATTTGGCAAGACTATATCGTCTGTAAATTTATGATACTGAAGCGATGGAAGCTCTTGAAGCGTATCTTTGTTTTCGTTCTTTGAGCCGATCTTTTCGGTGTCTATGTAGTATTTCGCATAGGTGCCAAAGTAGTGATCGTCATTTGCTATGAAGTAGTTAAATTTAGAGGTGACAAGCGAGTCGTAGTCATCATCTCTGCCCTTTAAATTTAGATAGTCTATGTCATTTAGCTTGGTTGCATCTATCCACATACCCTCTTGCAGATCAGCCTCGCTAAGGTATTTTATGAGTTTATCTCTTTCATATTTTAGCCCGACACCTTTGTGAGTTTTGTTTTTTAGCTCAGCTCTGTTTGAAGTCTCGCTTTTTTGCTTGGCTCGGTAGCTGTTTTTATCAGTAAATGAACCAAAGCTGATCTCGCCTCTTGAATCAGGCGAATCAGTAAATCTAAAAGCACCGTAAATTCCAGCGCCCCTGTTTGTTCTTATCTGCGGATCAAACTCCAGATCCCACTGATTATAAGGTGCAAAATAGACTGGCTGCTTGTAGTAAAAGCCCTCTGACTTGCCGTATCCAAGCTCTGGTGGCAAAAGGCCTGTCCTTCTTGTAGTATCAGTTGAGAAGCCAAAGTATGGCAGGTAAAAGACTGGCACGTTTGCTATGCGAAAGACTGGGTTAAAAAGGTGCAAAAATTTACTCTCTTTATTTAGCATGGCTGAGCTTGAGGTGATGCTCCAGTCAGGATCTTGGACGTTGCAGCTTGAAACCATCGCCTTTCTTACTCTGTAGTACTCGCTATCTGAGCTGCTCTCATCGCTTCTCATCCACACTTCCATGTCTTTATTCATCATAAAGAGTGACTCAAAGGCAGCGTTGTTGTTTTTTAAATTTAGCTTAGCGTAGTTTGAGCGAGAGACCTCATCTTTGCCCTTCATCATATTGACATTGCCAAAGAGCTCAATGACTGAGTTGTTTTGATCATAAACAGCACAATCAGCCGTCACAAGATACTCTTGCGAATATACAACGACGTTTTTGTTTGCCGTTACGATGCCCTTATCTTGCTTCACATCATCAGCCAATAGCTGCACATCTTGCACTGCTGCACTTAAACTAAAAACACAAACCGGAATTAAAAATAAAATTTTACGCATTTATCACCACTGTTTTTGCTATTTTGTCTTGCCAAGTCTGCCTTGCAGGGTTTGAAAGTGCCCAAGCAAAGCCAAGATAAAAACAAGCTTCACTAACTATCCTAAATATCGCCCTAACAAGACTTTGAGTTAAATTTGGCTTATCTAAAATTTCTACATTTATACACATCGTCTTTGTTATCATCTGCCCTAAACTAGCGCCATAATACCAAACAAAAAATGTGTGATAGATGACTTTTAAAGCTACCACTTGCCAAAATAAATTTAATACTAAATTTCTAGCGTCATCATAGTTAGTGCTAGTAGAAAGAGGCTCCCAATAGATGATCATAAAAAGAAACGAAACTATGATCTCATCGATAGAAAACGCCATGATCCTCTTAGCAAAAGGAGCAAGTGAAATTTCTTCGTTTTGAAGCTTCTCTTCTATCTGCATACTCATTTTAGAGCCTGCCACGCGATATCTTTTCTAAAGTGCGCTCCGTCAAATTTGACATTTTCGCAAAGCTCATAAGCCTTATCACGCGCCTCTTTTATGCTCTTTGCAGTCGCCACGCAGACTAGCACTCTACCACCATCTGCGTAAATTTCATCACCCTCTTTGCTCACACCTGCGTAAGCTATATGGGCGTCTTTTACATCATTTAATACTGAAATTTTAGCCTTTGGACTGCTTTTATAAGGATAGTTTTTGCTAGACATTACGACACCAACGGCAAATTCATCTTTTAAGCTGATAGGCTTTAGCTCGCCTTTTGCAGCGCTTAGTAAAATTTCACTCAAATTTCCATCTATCAAAGGCATCAATACCTCACACTCAGGGTCGCCAAATCTCACGTTAAATTCAAGCACATAAGGCTCATTTTTCACGATCATCAGCCCCACAAAAAGCACTCCACAAAACGGACTGCCCTCGTTTTTCATCCCTTTTAACGTAGGTTTTACAACCTCTTCTTCAACCCTTTTTATAAGCTCTTTTGAAGCAAGCGGACTTGGAGCATAAGCGCCCATGCCGCCAGTATTTGGACCCTCGTCGTTATCAAGCAAGCGTTTGTGGTCTTGCGCCACTGGCAAGCTTACAAAATTTTCGCCGTCACAAATGGCAAAAAAGCTAAGCTCAAAGCCGTCCAAAAACTCCTCAACCACCACAAATTTGCCAGCATCACCAAAGCTAGCCCCACTTAGCATGTCGCTAACTGCCCCTTTGGCCTCCTCTTTAGAATTTGCGATGATCACGCCTTTTCCAGCGCAAAGTCCATCAGCCTTTACGACAATTGGCACGCTTAATGTATCAATAAATTTAAATGCTTTTTCTTTGTCGTCTGTGTTTAAATATTTTGCAGTTTTTATATTATTTCTAGCTAAAAAGTCCTTCATATAGGCCTTGCTAGCCTCGAGTCTGGCTGCTGCTTTGCTTGGTCCAAAGATGAGCAAACACTCTTTTTTAAAGATATCCACCACGCCTTCGCTAAGAGGCGCTTCAGGTCCCACGATAGTTAGCTCGATACTATTTTTTTTGGCAAAATTTGCTAGCTCATGAAAGTCTTTTATGTTTAAATTCTCACCAAGGCGTGAGGTCGCACCATTTCCAGGCGCAAAGTATAAATTTATATTTTTTTCGCTTTTTAGTTTTAGAGCAATGGCGTATTCGCGGCCGCCACTTCCTATTATGAGAATGTTCATATTATCTCCGTAAATTTAAAAACCCAAGTGGGCGTCGCATAGAAGAGTGGCCCATAAACAAAGCCAATCTTGCAAATAGATGGATACCAAAAGGTTGCAACTTCTCGCTGTTTAAGGCTCAAACGAAGCCACATCGCAAGGCACCCATACCTTTTCGCTAACAAAAAAGTGTTGGACCCCGTAAAATGCTGACTCGCTTCACTCAGGCAATAAAATTATATAAATTCTTTGCTTAAAGTAACGTTTTGGCAAGTGCGATACAAGCGTTTATATCTTGACTTTGACTAACAAGTGGCGTGCTAAATTTTAGCTCTTTTGCAGTGACCTTTCCGATACTTATTGTTTGATAGCTCTCGTCCCAGCCAAAATTAGCAAGAAAATTTCTCACATTTATCGGAGATGCGAAGATCAAAATGCTATTTTTTGGTGGTTTTAGCTCCATTTTGCAAGGATTTAAGACATTTTCATAAGCGATGACCGCCTTTATATTTACGCCGCCATCTTGCAAAATTTCTAAGAAATTTGAAGCGCTATCTTTGCCCTTTAGATAAAGAACCTTTTTGCCCTTTAAAAGTGGCAAAATTTCTCTTGCAAAGTCATCTCCATGAGCATTTTGCCCAGTGTAAATTTCACTAAAACCAAACTCTCTTGCAGCTGCTGCACAACTATTTGCGATAGCAAAAACTGGTAAATTTTCTAGCGCGCTGATCTCATTAAATTTTAAAGCCTTAAAAGCGTTTTTTGAGGTTGCTACAAGTGCGTCATATTCGCTTAAATTTATCTCAAATTTCAAAAACTCTATCTTACTAACGCTTAAATTTATAACGCTCTCATCAGTCGTTTTTGTGTTTGAGACAAGATAAATTTTACGCAACTCTTTTTAGTCCTAAAAATGAGATAAAAGCAAGCACGCTGCAAGTTAAAATGGCTATTGACGTCGAGTAAAAAATGTCACCAAGCCCAACTAATGGAGAGATGACGCCGCCTAAGAAAAATGGGCAAAATCCAAGCACTGCCGAGGCTGAGCCAGCGTACTCTCTGCCCTCGTTCATCGCTAGCGAAGAGGCCGTTGGTAAGATAAAGCCAGTAAAGAGCAAAAGCAAGAAAAATGCGATGATAACGCCGATCACTTCAAATTTAGAGCAAAGCATGAGTGCAACAAAAATGCTAGCAAACAAGGTGCCAAAAAGCCCAGTTTTTAGCGCTTTTCGTTCATTTAGCAAGCTTGCAAGTCTAGCACCTATGACGATGGCTAGACCATTTGCCCCAAAGCAAAAACCGTAGCTTAATGGACTTAGCGAGTAAAAATCCTGAAATATAAAAGAAGATGCCGCGATATAGGCAAACATCGCGCCCATAGTAAATGTCTGTATCGCAATAAAGAGCATAAATTTCTTTTTTCTTAAAATTTTGCCAAAGACGCCGTAAGTCTGAAGCAGTGGTACTTTTAAGCGATCTCTCTGGTTTAGGCTCTCTTTGAAGTAAAAATTTGCGATAAATAGCACAATGCCAATGATAGTTAGTGCCATAAAGATGCCGCGCCAGTCGGTAAATTTAAGCAGCAAGCTGCCACCTATTGGCGAAAGTATCGGAGCAAGGCCGTTTATAACCATCATAAGGCTAAAGAATTTTGTCATCTCATGACCCTTATAAAGGTCGCTCACAACGGCTCTTGAGATGACGAGACTGCCCGCACTTGCAAGACCTTGAATGATGCGCATGAAGATAAAAAACTGGATATTTTGCGCAAAAAATATAAAAATCGTGCTTACCGTATAGACGATGAGCGAGATGGTAAGTGGCGTTTTTCGGCCAAATTTATCGCTGATTGGGCCAATTATTAGCTGACCGATCGCAAGGCCTGCCATCGAAGTGGTGATCGTTAGCTGCGTGGCTGAAACGCTTGTGCTAAACCACTCAGTTATGGCTGGAAGTGCTGGCAAGTAAAGGTCTGTGACAAATGGTCCAAAGGCTGAAAGCACGCCTAAAAATAGTAGTAAAAATAGTTTGGAGTTTTCTTTTCTCATCGCTCTTCTTTTTAAAAACGATTATATTATGGCTTTGCTTTTTTGATTATTAAAGGTAAATTTAAAGTTAAATTTGTAGTTTTTGATATGAAAAAAGCCCTAAAATAGGGCTTTTTTTACATTTTATCTTTTGTGACGATTAGAAGCATTTTGAATTTGTCTTTCACTTTTAGGCCGTGTGGGATCTTACCTGGAAGCACGATGCTATCGCCCTTTACTAGATGAAAGCTCTCATCAGCTATTTTCAAATCAAGCTCGCCATCAAGCGCGATAAGTAGCGCATCGCCTGGTGCTGCGTGGGTTGAGAGCTCTTGGTCTTTGTCAAAACTAAGCAGCGACATCGAGCCATTTTCGTTTTTGACAAGCGTTTTGCTAACTATCTTGCCACTCTCGTAACTAACGGCATCTGCGAGGCTAAAAACACTCGCTTTGTCTAAATGATCTATCATAACATTCTCCTTAAAATCTATTAGTAAATATTTTGTTTTCTTTGTAAATTTGAGCTTTCGCCAAGTTTTTGCCTCGATAAGGCAGGCTTCGTCGCGTCCAAGCCTCATTTGCTTTTCGCCGTATTCAAGCTGCGCTTCGCCGTCAATGACAAAGGCAAGGCTATCTATAAAAAGCATCTCGTGATCAAGCTCCTCGCCCTCGTCAAATGCGTATATATCGATGCTTGCGTTTTTGTTTTGAAAGAGCCTTTTGCTAACGACGCTTTTTTCAACTATCTTTGTGTCTTTATCGAGATTATAAATTTGACTCATTTTTTATCCTTTTTTTGTGAAGGATTATAATGCAAGTTTTGATAACAGTTCTTAACATATGTTAAGGAATTTGACTATTTTAGTCCTTTTTTTAACTTTCTTATCAAAAATCTAGCAGGATGAAGCTCAAAAAATAGCGATCTTTCTATACAAAGTGGGCGAGCAAGCACAAGATCCATTATTAAATTTGCTCCAAGTATCGCCGTGCCAAGGCCACGTGATCCGTGAGCAAAATTTACAAAGACGTTTTTTTCGTAGCTTGCTTTTGGATTATTATCTTTATTTTTACTCCAAAATAGCCCTTTGTAGTTTTGCTTATAAAACTTCTCATCGTGCAGGGCGCCGATTATCGAAAATCTATCTCCGCTGTAACTTCTATATCCCACACGTGAGCCGATGATGGTGGCTTTTGTGGCGTCAAAAAACTCACTCACAAACCTTAAATAATACAAATTTGACTAAAAATTTATAAATAAAAAAGTCAATTAAAATAAAATTTGCGGAGAAAATTTTTAAGAGATTAAATTTACAAGTTTAAAGGAGTTAAAGGTGGCAAACCACCTTTAAATTTACTCCCACTCGATAGTTGCAGGTGGCTTGCTTGAGATGTCATAAACTACGCGGTTTATGCCATTTACCTCGTTTATGATGCGGCGGCTTACGTTTTCAAGCAGATCATAAGGAAGTCTTGAAAAACTTGCAGTCATGCCATCACTTGCATCGACCACGCGCACACAAACAGCGTTTTCGTAGGTGCGGTTATCTCCCATAACGCCAACAGAATTTACATTTAAAAGTACGCAAAATGCCTGCCAAGTTTTGTTATACCAGCCACTACTTTTTAGCTCATCGCGCAAAATCACGTCAGCTTTACGAAGTAACTCAAGACTTGGTTTATTTACCTCGCCCATGATGCGGATAGCAAGGCCAGGTCCAGGGAAAGGATGGCGAAAAACTAGCTCGCGGCTTAGTCCAAGCTCAAGTCCTAGTTTTCTAACCTCGTCTTTAAAAATCTCTCTTAAAGGCTCTATCAGCTCAAATGTCATCCAATCAGGCAAGCCTCCAACGTTGTGGTGGCTCTTTATCGTCTTGCTTGAGCCAACGACTGAGCTTTCGATGATGTCAGTATAAAGAGTGCCTTGAGCTAGAAATTTCACATCGCCATGCTTCTTAGCCTCTTTTTCAAAAATTTCTATAAATGTCTCGCCTATGATCTTGCGTTTTTTCTCAGGATCAACGACGCCGGCCAAGCGGCCAAGAAAGGTCTCGCTCGCGTCTATGCTAACTAGCTCAACGCCAAGCTTGGTTCTAAATGTAGCTTCAACTTGCTCTTTTTCGTTTGTTCTAAGAAGTCCGTTATCGACAAAAACAAGGATCAAATTTTCAGGCACAGCAGCTGCTAAAAGTGCCGCAGTCACAGAGCTATCCACGCCGCCACTAACCGCGCAAAGCACCTTGTGAGCGCCCACTGTTTTTCTGATCTCTTCTATCTTATTTTTAGCGAAGCTTCCCATGTTCCAAGTGCTCTCGCAGCCGCAGATATATTTAGCAAAATTCTTTAAAATTTGCGTGCCATACTCGCTATGTTGCACCTCTGCGTGAAACTGGATCGCATAAAATTTACGTTTATCATCGCCAAAAGCGCAATAAGGCGAATTTTCGCTAATCGCAATCGCCTCAAAGCCCTTTGGCAGGTCTTTTACATAGTCGCTATGGCTCATCCATACGATTTGTTTTGAAGGTGTATCTTTAAAAAGATCGTGCTCTTTTACGACGCTAAGTTCAGCCTTGCCGTACTCTTTGTGATCAGCTGCTAAAACCTCAGCACCATGTGTGTGAGCAAGTAGCTGCATGCCGTAGCAAACGCCAAGTATAGGGATGTTTAGCTCAAAGACGCCGTTATCGCAAAAGTAGGCATCTTTAGCATAAACGCTAGCTGGACCACCACTTAGAATGATACCTTTTGGATCTTTCGCCTTTATATCGCTTAGTTTTGCGTTAAATGGCAAAATTTCAGTATAAACTCCTTCTTCTCTTAGCCTTCTAGCTATTAGCTGAGTATACTGCGAACCAAAGTCCAAAACTATAATCGTATTGTTCATTTATAACCTTTTAAAAGTAGATGTGAAAAATTTCAAACTGCACATACCAAACAATGAGTGATACGATGTATCCTAAAACTACCATCCATGCATATTTCATATGCGCACCAAAGGTATAAATTCCTTTTAATTTACCCATTACTCCAACGCCAGCTGCTGAGCCAAAACTGATCATCGAACCGCCGATACCAGCTGTAAGTGTCACTAG
The DNA here is from genome assembly GCF_000466685.1 of Campylobacter concisus UNSWCS. GTDB lineage: Bacteria > Campylobacterota > Campylobacteria > Campylobacterales > Campylobacteraceae > Campylobacter_A > Campylobacter_A concisus_A. The sequence goes on along the minus strand of NZ_ANNG01000029.1, from coordinate 39,828 downwards.
TAGCCACTGACTCATAGCCTCGCCCGCATCAGCTCCCATAGCTGGATTTGCTTTTAGCACAGCTGACATAACAGGGACGTTATCAACGACTGCTGAGAGGAAGCCAACACCGATATTTACAGGTGTTGAGCCAAATTTATCATAAAGTGACACAGCGTAATTTAAAAATCCAGCAAAGTGAAGAGCGCCAACTGCAGCTAAAATTCCAAAGAAGAAAAATAGCGTGTTGTTCTCGATCTTTGACATATAGTGAAAGACATTCATAGGTTCTTCGTCTTTGTGAGCTTTTTTGAAATAATACGTATAAAGGCTAAGTAGCGAGAAGCCAAACATCATGCCCCACATAGCTGGCAAGTGAAATAACTGGTGCATCATAACTGCACAAAAGATAGTAAATGCACCTATAAAGATAACCGCTTTACCGCCCTTTTTCATAACCACTTTTGGCTCATTTGCCACGTCAAAATGAGGTGCAGTATTTGGCACGATGCGTGAAAGTAAAAACGCTGTCACAAACCAGCCGATAAATGAAGCTGGGAAAAGTGCAAAAAAGTCTAAGAATGGTGACTTGCCAGCCGCCCAAACCATAAGTGTAGTGATATCGCCAAATGGACTCCACGCTCCGCCTGCGTTTGCTGCTACGACGATATTTATCGCACCTGCGACTAGGAAATTTGTATTATTTCTATCTATCGTTAAAAGAACGGTTGATAGGATAAGCGCTGTTGTTAGGTTATCAGCCACTGGGCTAATGAAAAATGCCAAAATACCAGTTAGCCAAAATAGCTTTCTGTAAGTGTAGCCTTTTGAAACTAGGTTGTATTTAAGTGCGTTAAACACATCTCTTTCAACAAGTGCCTCGATAAATGTCATCGCTACCATCAAGAAAAAAACGATCTGAGCTATCTCTAGGATTAGGTGATTTACCTCGTGCTCTAGCAAATGCACATCCATGCCATTTATAAGCATATAAACGCCGATAAGTAGGAACATAAAAGTGCCGATAAAAATGGCAGGTTTTGCCTTGTCGATGTGAAAATTCTCTTCTGCTGCTATGAAAAAGTATCCAACAACAAAAATGATAAGCGATAAAATTCCCGCCCATGTAGTAGTTAAGTCAATAGCCGCAGCTTCTCCGTCAGCACCAAAGGCTATAGCAAAAAACAAGCCTAGAAGTCCAAATAACCTCATATACTCTCCTTGTAAGATAAAAATTTGCGTATTTTACTTAAATGAGCCTAAAATTTAGGTTAGTTAAATTTATTAAGCTTGCATTACATTTTTATCTTACGCCAAATTTAAGATCAAATTTTATTGATCTTGTCAGTTTTTTTCTCTTTTACAGGTGCATCGCCATAAAATGGATCGTCCTTGTAGCCGCAGCCACTAAGTGCAAAAAGAGCGAAAATTAAAATAAAAGATGATAAGATTGCCTTATGAAAGACGCCAAATTTATGATAGATGCTATCCACGAAAATCCTTTGTATAAAGAAAAATTAAGCATGGCAGACGAGTGCCGAGAGCTTCTGCGCCTCATGGGTAAAGCAAAGCGGTTTTACATAGCTTTTTGCTATGTTAGAGAAGGCATTTTAACCTTCGTTCTCACTCATCCCTCAGGGCTTTTGGAGCTTAGACGTGATAGTAGTATAAATGATATAAAAGGGTTATTAAAAACCTTTTGCAAATTTAATAAAAATAGCATTTTTGCAAGCGTCATCGAGCCAAAACCTCTTAATGAGATCAACTATATAAAAAACAAAAAAGAAGAAAATATAAGATTTATCGTGAGCAAATATCTAAAATTTTTCACGCCTCAACCTACGCAAAGGTCAAATTTCATCACTCCAGCAAGCAAAGGCGAGTTTAAAAATTTAGCCACAAATGAGCAAATTTATAAGAAATTTGAAGAGCTAAGAGAAATTCTGCTAAAGAAAAATGAGCAGGCAAGATGCTAATAGACGAGATAAGAACGCTTCCAAACGAGCCTGGCGTATATCAATATTTTGACGCTCAAAACAGACTTTTATATGTCGGTAAGGCCAAAATTTTAAAAAACAGGGTCAAAAGCTACTTTAAATTTACCCCAAGCCTAGCCCCAGCTGAAAAGCTAAGCCCAAGAATTTCAAAGATGATAAGCGAGGCTGTGCATCTTGAATACATCGTCACACCAAGCGAAGCAGACGCGCTCATACTTGAAAATTCATTTATCAAACAGCTTAAGCCAAAATACAACATCTTGCTTCGTGACGACAAAACCTATCCTTATATCTTTATAAATTTAAATGATGAATTCCCTAGATTTGAGATCACTAGAAAGGTGGTAAAAGGCTCAAATATACGCTATTTTGGGCCATATTTTAGTGGAGCAGGAGAGCTTCTTGAAGCGCTTTATCTAAATTTCAACCTAGTTCAGAAAAAATCCTGCATCAAAGGCAAAAAAGCCTGCCTTTTTTACCAGCTAAAACGCTGCTACGCCCCATGTGAGGGTAAAATTTCAAAAGAGAGCTATACCAAAATAGTCGCTGACGCCACAGCTGCTTTGCAAAATCCAAATTTGCTAATCGCCCGCCTTGAAGAGCTCATGCTAAACTACGCCAAAGCTGAAGACTACGAGCAAGCAGCCGCGACTAGAGATAAGATGCAGACGCTTAAAAATATGCAAACAAAGGTTGAGGTCGATTTAGCCAAGCTTGAGGACTTTGAGGCCTACTCGGTCGCTTGCGTGCACGATATGATCTGCGCAGTGAGATTTAGCGTGCAAAGCGGCAAGATAACAGGCGTAAAAACCGATATCACGCAGGCTAAAAACGCTCAAAAAGACGAGATAAACGAGGCTTATAAGCAGGCCATTTTAAAAAGCTTCATCGCTGGTCAGCCAATAATCAGCACCAAAATTTACGTCAATGAAAACTTTGAAGATAGCGAGCTGGTGGAGGAAATTTTAAACGAGAGATTTGGACGTAAATTTAGCATCACTTGCCCTAAAATAGGCGATAAGCGTAAAATTTGCGAGATCGCTACAAAAAACGCTGAAGTTAGCATCGAAAAATACCTAAAAACGCACGATAATGAGCTATTAAACGAGATAAAAGAGTATTTTAATCTAGCTCACACGCCTTACGTGGTCGAAGCCTACGACAACTCGCACCTTTTTGGCGAGGCAAGTGTCGGGGCGATGGTGCGCTATGAGCATGGCGAGTGGGCGAAGCAAAACTACCGCCACATGCATCTAAACTCTAAAAACGACTACGATCAGATGAGAGAGAGCCTCACTGCTAGAGCGCTTAGGTTTGATAAGCTTAGTCCGCCTGATCTTTGGGTTATTGACGGGGGCGAGGCGCTTTTAAATTTAGCCTGCGAAATTTTAGCAAGCAGTGGAGCAAACGTCGATGTGATCGCTATCTCAAAAGAAAAAATAGACGCCAAAGCTCACCGCGCAAAAGGCGAAGCGAAAGATAAAATTTACACAAAAAATGGCAGCTTTAGCCTAAGTACGAGCGATAAAAAGCTGCAGTTTTTCCAGAAAATGCGCGATGAGAGCCATAGATTTGTCATCAGTTTTCACAGAAAAACAAGGCAGAAAAACGATATGCAAAGATCAGTGCTAAGACAAGCTGGCGTTTCTGAGGGCAGTATCGCGAAATTAATCAGCTTTTACGGAAGTTTTGATAAAATCAGCGAAGCAAATTTAGACGAAGTGGCAAAAATAACAAACAAAAGCGTAGCAGCAAAGCTTTTAACGCTCAAAGAAGGAAATTTGAAGTGATAATATACGACAAAAACGGTCAAATTTTAGCGATGGGAGATATCTCTCTTGGTCTGCTTGAATTTAAAGATATAAGGGAGTTTTTAAGCGAGCATAAAGACATTGACGAGCTAGTTTTAGACTACAAAGAGTCTGGAATTTTTATAGATTATCTAGCTAAAAGACCAAATTTAAGAGTAAATTTAAAGACCAAAAACGGCAAAATTTTAAATGCGACGCTTAAGTTTTCAAAGATCAGCTCAGTAAAAAATGAAGAGTATTTTGAGCTTTTGATCCTCGATCAAACAGAAATTTACAGCCAAAACCAGCAAGCTGCGATAAAAGCAAAGACAAAGCTTCGCTTGCCAAATTTAAAGGTAGATGAAAAAGAGCTTTTGGATAAAGAAGAAGAGGTCTTAAATGAGAGCTGGTTTAGCGAGACTGCTAGCTTTTTAAATTTAAGCAAAAGCGAGTTTGCGACCTATCTTGGTATATTTTTAAGCAAGGCAAAAGACAAGATGATCTTTATCCAAAGTGCGGTGCAAGCGCGAGATACTAAATTTTTAGAAGAGAGCATAAAGATCTTAAAAGAGCCAGCGCTAAATTTAAAGATTACTCCACTTGTGGCAAATTTCGATGCGCTTCTTACTAGACCAAACAAGATCAAAAAGATCGCTCAGATAAACGAAAGACTAAGCGAAATAAGCACGCTTTGCAATAAATTTTCAAAAAGGCTTGGCAATGAGGGTTAGTAAATTTTTAGTTCTTTTGCCGATATTTTTGGCGGCTATGGCTTGCTTTTATAGTGGCGCGCTCTACTTTGATAATTTTAGGATCTCTTATGGCATAAATAGCGAGGTAAAAAGAGAAAGTTTAGTAAGAAGCGCTGCAGCTTCTATTATCTCAGAGAGAAAAGCCTACGAAAAATATAGTCAGACTAGGTCACCACAAGACGAAATAACACTAAGAAAAGCAAATGCTGCTAAAAATCTAGCTGTAAAAATATTTTTAAATAGTCTCTCCAACACTTCAGATGATACAAGGATGAGAGATAGGCTAAATGAAGTTTTAAAAAACGCAAATGCAAGCTGGGAGAGCTTTAACCTCTCGTTTTATAGCTTCGTTGAACTGGCAAATTCTGCGGCAACAAGTGGGCAAGTAGTGTTTAAAGATGTTGCTTTAGATATTGATATCAAGCGCTATATACTCTCTTTAATCAGAACCTATGAGCTACTTCAAAATGTAAATACCGCAAAAGAGCACATCTTAGCTGTGCTTATGGGTAAAGAAAAAATTACTGAAGGTTCGTTAAAACAAACTCTAAATGGCCTTAAATACAACGATATAAATGCAAATTTACTCCCAAGTGGCGATATAAAAGATAGCATAATAAGAGATATAGAAAGGCTTGACAATATAGAGATCTCTCAGGGCTATGACGAGATCCGCTTTAAGCTAAAACTAAACAATGAGCTAACACGTGATGAGATCTTGCAGATAAATAATTTTGAAAACAAAAGAGCTGATCTTTTTGGCAAGATAGCAAATCTCTTAAGCGACGGGCTAAAGAGGCAAAATGACAATTTTAGGATAAAGGTGCTTAGCCTAGCATTTTTGATGTTTTTTCTTTCATTTTGGCTCTTTTACGCTGGCTATAAAACATACATCTGGCTAAAAGATCTAGAAAATTTAAACCAAAAAATGAAGCTTGTAAGAGATGAGGTTTTAAAAAGGGGGGATAGAAATCCACAAAAATTAATAGAAAACTTCATCGCGCTATATAAAGAGCTACTTCAAAAATATGAGCAAGAAAAAAGCTTTGCAGCTATAAAAGATAGACTGCTTGTTAGGCTAAGTAAGAAATTTTATCAAGCAAAAGAGCAGATCTTTAGCTCGGTCGCTACCCTAAAAAAAGATGAAAATGTGGTAAAAAATGAGCTTCTTTTTGAAAATTTAGAAAAAAATAGCCAAATAATCGCGCTAAATTACAGCAATATAAAAGGCTTGCTTGATAGCAGAAATGGCGAAGTTGGACTAAATTTAAAGCCATTTAATCCACAAATTTTGTTTTCAAACATACTTGAAGCGCAGATACCTTTTGCGCAAGAGAAAAAGCTAATTTTCTTAACCTATCTTGATGCAAACATTAGCGACGAGCTAGAGGGCGATAGCGAGAAGATAAGCGTTATCTTTAATATGATCATGCTAGCCATCATAGCAAAGTGTGATAGATTTGCAAATTTATCAGTTGAGATACGAAACGCTAGTAATTATGCTGCGACAAGTGGAATTACTAGCGTCAATTTTAAAATAACCATAAATCAAATGTGCTTTTCTAGCGAACAGATCGATGCCCTGCAACTAGACGATAAAAATGAGATAATTGATGAAGATAGCGAGTTTTATCTAAGAATGGCACGCTTTTATCTATCTCTTTTAAACACACCTCTTGATATAAGCACTCTTGGCGGAACTGGCAATGAATTTAACTTTACAATAAACCTAAAAAATATCAAAAAACTACAGAACTTTGATATCGATGTCAAGTTAAAGATAGGATATATACCAGATATCAATACAAAATATAATGATTTTTTTGAGAGAACCTTAGAGAGCATGAGACTTGAATTTAAAAATATTATCTCATATCATTCAAATCAAGCAAAGAGTTGCGATATAGTCTTTACAAGACAGACTATTAATAAAAAAGCAAGCATAGAAAACGTTGTCTCTTTGAAAGAGCCGCTAACTCCGCTCAATATCGCAAGACTCATCTACACGCAAAAATATCAAGGTGCAAGTTTGTATGAGAAAGATACAACTTTCTTACTATGTGATGAAAATCCACTTAGTATCGAGATGATAAAGCATATTTTTAACTATTTTGATTGTGAAGTAGTGTGTATAGGTAACAAAAAAGAGCTTAAACAGGCATTACTCATAAATCACTTTGATGCTATTTTCATAGATGCATCATTTTTTGAAAACAATGCATCAAAATATGTAAAAGAATTAAGATCGTTACGGGATGAAAAACAGATATTAATCGCAATGACTTCAAACACCAAAAACATCTCCGAAAGAGAGCTCGTGTCGCCATTTGATGAGATGATCAAAAAACCATTTAGTAAAAATGAGTTAAAGCGAGTTTTATCAAAATTTGAAATAGATTTAAAGCCAAACAAAGAAAATGCAAGCCAAGAAGATGAAAATAAAACAGCAAAGAATAACTCAACCAACACTTTAGAGGAGATAAAAAATACAATAAAATAAAAGGAAGACTTTAGAGAGTTTTTAAGAAAGATTAAAAAAGATCCTATCAGTATATAAGCATAGAGCGGCTATATATTTGTAATGCTTATTTTATAAGATGAGAATTTATTAGCTCAACTATTTTAATCTAAAGTAATCGTTACAAAAAACTTAGCCTTAATTTCTGATCCTGCCGATCGCTTCAGCAAATTTTAGTTCTTTGTTTTCAAAGAGGTTGTACTCGATCGCATCTTTTTCGCTAAGTATGACGATGGTTGAGCCAAGCTCGAAATTTCCAAGACGCTCACCCTTTTTGATGTGCAAATTTTCATACTCATAAATTTGCGTGAAATTTGCCATCGCATTTGTCTGAATACGCTCATCAAAGCTAAATTTCATCTTGCCAACATTTAAAAACTAGGGTCGTTAGATAGGATAAATTTATCTTGGCATTAGTTATTCTTTTTAAAGCCAAACAACACAAATTTACTCTTGCATGTCAATTTACTACCTTTTAAATTTAATAAATTTTATCTATCTTTCTTTTGCAAATTCTTTTTATGATCCTTGTATGCCATAAAGCATGCACACATAAAAACAAAAATCGTTATAGCTAGGATTAAATTTTGTCCTGGCATTAGCTACCCTTTTATAATATCTTACTATCAGGCGAGTAGTAAGATACTATTATTAATTTTTTTATTCTTCTCGTATTAAGCCTATATGGACGCTTTTACCATAACATTTAGGATTTTCTCCTTTTAGTTTAAAAATTTCACCTTCTTTTTTGACATATCTTATTCTATATCCCATTAGATCACTTGGGTTTTGTAGAATATAGTATTGTTCGTTTCCATTTGCATCGAAGAATTTTACATGGTTTCCTTTTGGAGAATCTTCGCCCGGTCCTATTGGGAATTCTATTAGTTTATAATATACGTCTGCTTCAAGGTTTTCATATTGTTTTTTTGGATTTTCACATACTTCTTTTAGGCTGTGTGCTGTTCCTCCATCGCATCCGAGTAATGATAGTGCAACGATACCACTCAATGCTAATAATGAAACTTTTTTCATATACTGTCCTTTTATATTTTTTAGATTTAAGCTCTAAAAACAATTCATTTTTTCTAAATTTTCCTTGCGGAAATGAAAAATTTATGTTTTTCATCGCTTATTCAGCTATTTTATCCTTTTATTTTTAAAGTTTTCACTTGTGTAACTTAAATCTAAACCTCTTTTGCGCTGTTTTTAAAGACATTTACCACGCTGGCTCGTTTGTGGCAAATTTCAGCATACTCTTTCTCGCTTTTTGAGTCATAGACTATGCCAGCTCCAGCTCCGACAAAGACGTCGCTAAAGCCGTTTTTAGCTGGCACAAAGATGGCTGAGCGGATGAGGATCGCTACCTGAGCGTCGCCATTAAAATGCAAAAATCCAATACCCCCACCATAGATATTTCGCTCAAAAATTTCAAGCTCATTAATTATCTGCATCGCTCTGATCTTTGGCGCACCGCTTAGCGTGCCAGCTGGGAAGATGCTAGCTAGCACGTCAAAAAGATTAAGCTCCCTAGCGCACTTGCCATAGACGTCGCTAACAATGTGCATCACTTTTTCAAATTTCTGGATATGCATCGCATTTTTCACGACCACGCTCTTTGGCTCTGAGACCCTGCCGATGTCATTTCTTGCAAGGTCGATTAGCATCTTGTGTTCAGCCAGCTCCTTTTCGTCACTTAGTAGCTCATTTTCAAGTGCCTCATCAGCGTTTGCGTCGCCGCCTCTTGGTCTTGTGCCAGCGATCGGTGCTACAAAAATTTGCTCACTTTTCATCTCAAAAACAAGCTCAGGCGAAGAGCCAACCACATCGCCATAAGGCGTAGGAAAATGAAACATATATGGGCTAGGATTTGCTATGGCAAGCTTTTTGTAAAAATCCAAGCTACTCATATTCGTTGAAATTTCAAGTAGCTCACCAAGCACCACCTGAAAGACGTCGCCGCTTCTTATGTATTCTTTTGCCACTTCAACCATATCTTCAAAGTGTTTCTTTTCGCTACTAAGGTCAGTTTTTATGCTAAATTCACACTCTTTTTCGCCCTTATGCTCTGCCTTTAAATTTAGCAAAAAGTCATAATACCTCTCTTTATCTCCATAAAAAGTGTAAATTTTACTCATCTTATCAAAGTGCAGATATGCTTTAGCATCGGCGTAGATAAATTTTGGAAACTCATACTTTTTAGCCTTCTCTTCGCCGATATACTCAAAGTATCTCACGCCATCATAAGCAAAAACGCCAAAAAGTCCAGCAAAAGGTGCTAGCGATCTGTTACGATTAGTATCAAAGTAGCTTCTAAGCCCGTAAAAGTCCATATCCTTTTCGTCGATATATTCGCAGTCGATGCCGATTATCGTTTGCGTCTTGTCTTCAGCAAGGTAGCTATTTTTAAATTTCTCTCTGATCGCTTCGTAATAAAAAAGTGGTTGTTCTAAAAGCATATTTTTCCTTTTAAATTTTTATTGATTATAAAAAATTTTCGCTTTTACTTTTTAGAATTTTGGCTAAATTTTTAAATTTACGCCTTTTTTACTATTTTTTTAAGAGCCCCTTGGCTAAAATTTGCACCAGTCGAGGGAGAAAAAATGCTTTTTGTAGAACTATTTATAATCGGTATCGGCGTTGGTTACATCGCCGGGTTTTTTGGCATCGGTGGCGGCACGGTCGTCGTTCCTATCATGGTCGCCTTTGGATACGACGTGAAAACAGCCATTGGCATAAGCGTCATGCAGATGATCTTTAGCGCGACATTTGGCTCGTATCTAAACTACAAGGCTGGGCTTTTAAAGCTAAATCGCGGCGTCTTTTTGGGGCTTGGAGGCTTGGTTGGAGCTAGCTTTAGTGGCATCATCGTGTCGCACGCGCCTGCGCTTTTACTTGAGTCTATGCTACTTGCGACATTTGTCTTTTCGCTTATAAAACTATACTTTTCACCAAACAGCGACGGCTCAAATGCGAATAATTCGCTCTTTTTGCTATTTTTAGTTGGCGTTTTTGTTGGCGTTTTTGCCATTAGCATCGGCATCGGTGGAGGCGTCTTTATCGCTCCTATTTTGGTTGGCTTTTTACGTTATGAGCTTAAAAAAGCCGTTTCTATGGGCGTGTTTTTCGTTATGTTTGCAGCCATTGCTGGCTTCATCTCACTCTCACTAAATGGTCACATCTCATACGCTGAGGGCACATTTTTAGGACTTGGCTCGCTAATAGGCGCATACTTTGGCACCAAAAAGACGCAACATACCGACAAAAAAACACTTAAAAAATGGTTTTTGGTCTTTTACATAGCGATGATATGTTTGATATTAAAAGATATGTTTTTTGAGTAAGAGCATGGCTAAATTTGCCACGCTCTTTTTAAATTTCTTCAAAAAAGTAAGCTTCACTTAGTTTAAAAGCAAGCTCTTTTAGCTCATCTTCGCTTAAATTTACGCCCTTTGCGATCTCTTTAAGGCTAGCCTTGCCGTCAAATTTCAATGCAGCTTTGATCTCTTCAACGCTTAAACTAAGCTTGCCATTTAGCTCATTTGCCAAAGATATGACTGGCGAGCTAGCCTCCAAAAAATACCCAAGATACGCCGCAGCTCTAGGCTTTAGCCTAGTTTTTTTAGGCTCATAAGCAAGTGCAGCAAGATTTGAAAATGAAATTTTGGTGTTTTGATCGTTTAAAATTTCAAGTAGCCCCATAAAGGCTTCGCCCTCGCTCTCACCAAGTGCGGCCTTTACTTCGCTTAAATTTAGACTTTGCGGATAGGCTTTGCTTAAAATTTCTTGCGTTTTTGTCCTTGGCTGCTCACTAAAATATGCAAAATAAATCCTATCAAGCTCGCTCTCTCCAAGCACCGCGTCAAAGTCCTCAGCGCCACCAAGTCTTTCTTTGTGCGCGATGAGGCTCTTTCTAAAAGATCTATTAAACAAAAAGTCGTTTAGCTGCTCTTTTTTGATGCGAGTGTTGTAGCTTTGCTCGATGTGCGCGTCAAAGCGATATATCCCAGTCGAGCTTGCAAAGATGTCATTTAGTGAGGCGTCTATAACGTAGCAAAGTCCGTGTTTGTCGATGTGTTTAGCAAATTTATGAAAGTAAGTTGGCTCGTTACTAGCCTCCAAAAAGTCGTGCAAAATGTAATAATCACTCCCCTTTGCGATGATGCCTTGTAAGAAATTTAGCTGCGTTAAAAGTAGCTTCATGCTGTCTTTATAGACGACGTCGCTTTGGTTTTGCAGGCTAAATTTCAGATAATCCTGCAAGAAATTTAACTCATCTTTTATGTGAGAAAGCGCCTCTTTGCTCTCCTTGCCAGCGCTTGCAAAGAGCATGAAGTCTCTTAAGATATCAAGGCTCTTCCAACCCGGGTAGGTATTATAGGAGACGTAGGCGATGCCATCTTTGCTAAGTAGCGCCTTTATCGTTGCAAGTAGCGCGTCTCTTACGTTTGGGCTCACCCAGCTATAAACGCCGTGAGCGATGATGTAGTCAAACTCGCCAAGCTCTTTTATATCGTGCTCATTCATGTGCAAAAAGTCACGCTCAAGAAGGGTGAAATTTTCTAAATTCATCTTCTTTGCTATCTTGTTGCCCTCTTCTACTTGGTGGCTTGAGATGTCGATGCCAACGACCTTTGCCTCTTTGTGCGAAGCTGCAAATGGCAAGATATTGCCACCGTATGATGAGCCAAGCTCCAGCACTCTGGCATCTTTTAAATTTGCCGCCTTTAAACCTAGAAATTTAGCAACCGCCTCTATCCTAACTGGTGAGCAGTCGCTAAATGCAGCTGAGAAATAAGGAATTTCGTCGTAAGCTTTTTTTGCCTTGTTCATCAGCCGTGCTTTCTGGCAAATTCTCTCATGAACTCGCCAAGTTTATCAACGTCGCTTTGGCTAACGGCGTTGTAGATAGAGGCTCTTATGCCACCAAGATGTCTGTGACCTTTTAGCCCTAGCATGCCCTCTTTTAGTGCTTCTTCTACGAAAACTGGCTCAAGCGCATGATCTTTTGGTATGGTAAAGCTCACGTTCATGTCTGACCTGCTTGATTTTTTAGCGTGACCCACGTAAAAGCCATTTGAGCTGTCTATTATGCTATAAAGCGTGCTTGCTTTTTTGGCATTTATCTTCTCAACCTCGGCAAGTCCGCCAAGATCTAGCAGGTGCTGCATGGTTAAATTTAAAAGATAAATTCCAAAAGTTGGCGGTGTGTTATAGAGCGAGTTTGCCTCTACGTGCGTTTTGTAGCGCAAAAACATAGGGACGTTTTGGCTACTCACGCGATCAACTAGGTCTTTTCTTAAAATAACGATAGTCACGCCGCTTGGGCCTGCATTTTTCTGAGCGCCGCCGTAAAGCAAGCCGATACTGCTAAAATCAAGCGGTCTAGCGAAAAAATCACTCGAAGCATCGACAACAAGGGGCGATTTGGTCTTTGGCATAGCCTTATACTGCGTGCCGTAAATTGTGTTGTTTGAGCAGATGTAGGCGTAGTCGGCGTCATCGCTAAATTTAAACTCAGGGATGTAAGAGAAATTTTCATCCTCGCTGCTTGCTACGACATCTACATTTACGCCAAGCACTTTTGCCTCTTTGATCGCTTTGTTTGTCCAAACGCCGGTGTTTGCATATTCAGCCCTGCCACCTTGATATAAATTCATCGGTATCATGCTAAATTGCAAGTGTGCGCCGCCTTGCAAAAATAAAATTTCATACTCATCACCGATGCCATAAAGCTTTCTTATCTTCTCCATCGCGCCAAAGTGGATCTCCTCAAAGGTCTTGCTTCTGTGGCTGATCTCCATGATCGAGTAGCCCTCGCCTCTGTAGTCGGTAAATTCGGCCTTTGCGTGCTCTAAAACGTCTAGCGGTATCGCGCTTGGACCTGCGCTAAAGTTGATTTTTCTACTCATTTTTACTCCTTGATAATTGCTTTTTTATGTGTATTTTGCGAGATAAGCTCGATCTCATCATTCAAATTTAAATCCCTAAGATCAGCCCTCTTGCCATCTTTTCTAACCTCGATAAGCCCCTTTGTGCTCTCAAAAAAGAGCTCCCTCATCTCATAAGCCTTCTCTAGCGAGCCAAGAGCTGAGCTAAGAAGCAAGAGCTTTCTTTGCACGGCGTTTGTTAGGGCGTTTTGCTTGTTTGCCACCTCGCTAAATTTTAGCTCGATCCTAGCTTTTAGGGCGTTTGATGAAAATTTAGAAAGTAGTAAATTTAATAAATTTTGCTTCTTTGTGATCTTTAAATTTAATGCGCTATCAAGATCATCGCTGAGCCTGTCAAGATACTGAAAAAACGCCTCTTCATCAGGCAAAAGATCAAGCATGGCTGCACTTGGCGTAAGCGATCTGCGGTCTGCCACAAAGTCACTTATAACATAGTCGATCTCGTGTCCGATAGCGCTTATGACTGGCGTTTTTGTAGCGTAAATTTCACGTGCTAAGCCCTCATCGTTAAAGCACCAAAGATCCTCTTTGCTACCACCTCCGCGAGCCAAAACGATCACATCGACGCCGTATTTATCAGCCCTGCGCAAGGCTTTTATAAGCGAGCTTGGAGCACTTTCGCCCTGAGTTAGCGCGTCAAATATATAAATTTCACTTAGTCTCCAGCGGCTTCTTACCACCTTTAGCATATCCTGAAGTGCAGCTGAAGTGGCGCTTGTGACAAGGGCTATTTTTTTAGGTAAATTTGGTATCTCTTTTTTTGCGCTGATGTCAAAAAGCCCCTCGTTTTCGAGCTTTTCTTTAAGCTGCCTAAACGCAAGCTCAAGCTCGCCCTCGCCATCAGGTAGCATCGCGCTAGCCACCAGCTGATACGAGCCACTTGGCGAGTAGATGGTCACTTTGCCATAAATTTTGACCTTTAGTCCCTCTTTTGGCAGAAATTTCACCTTTTGGTTATTCATGCGGTACATCACGGCTGAGATGCTTGATTTTTCGTCCTTTAGCGTGAAGTACCAGTGCCCAGAAGCGTGCTTAGTAAGGCGCGAAATTTCGCCACTTACCTCGACGTAGTCAAGGGTTGCTTCAAGCAGTGCCTTTGCTTTTTCGTTTAGCTCAGATACGCTAAGCATTGATCTCTCTTACCTTTTTAGCGATAAATAACGTTGAAATGTCCATGCTAAAACCCTTGCAAAGCTCTATCTCAAAGCCAGCCTCTATGAGCTCGTCGCAAAAGCTCTTTGCGTCCAAGAAATTTTCGATCGAGCTTGGCAGATACTCATACGCCTCTTTATTTTTTGAGATAAAACCCCCGATACTTGGCAAAATTTTACTTAGGTAAAAATCTCTTAGCGCAGTTATAAAGCCCTTTTTCTGGCGCTTTGTAAATTCGAGCACGACGACGTAGCCATCTTGAGCAAGCACTCTATTAAATTCCCTAAGCGCAGCCTTTCGCTCGACCACGTTTCTTATGCCGTAGCTTATGCTTAAAATTTGAGCCTCACCGCTTGCAAGCGTCGTATTATCAGCGTAGGCCTCTATAAATTTAAAATTTGGAAATTTCGCTCTCGCCTCTTTTAGCATGCCGCTTGATGGGTCGATGCCAGTTAGGCTTTTCACCTCTACGCCAAATTCTTTTGCCATTTCACTCCAAAGCCCCATCATATCGCCAGTGCCGCAAGCTACATCCACGATATTTATGCTTTTATTTTTAAAAATTTCTAGCATATATCTGCAGGCAAATTTCCTCCAGCTCACGTCCACGCCAAGGCTTAGCACCCTATTTGCGACGTCATACGTAGGAGCGATCTGGTTAAACATATCAACTATTTTTTCTTGTTTTTGCATAAATTTTAGACCTTTATATGTAGTAAATTTTTAAATTTCGCGAGATTTTGCGAGTTGCTTTTATAAATTTAAGCCGTTTTTTTAGTATCTCTTCTCTGGTTTTGTAAATTTGTTTGTAGATTTTACTCTCTAGCTTTTCTTTGCCAGCAGCCTCTGGCAAGCGCTCTAAGATGCCAAGCCAGACGTCATAGTCTTGAAGCGCACCAAAGATCTCTTGCATATCTTTTAGCCGCTCTTCATACTTTTTAAGCCCGTCAAAATAAAAAATCTCACTCAAAAACTCGTAAGTGTATCTCACCTTTTTAAGCTCGATCCTGATCTTATGAAAGCTCTCGTTTGGGCAGTCTTGATCTAGGCTTTTTAACCTCTTTTGAGCCAAAACTAGAAGCGTTCTTAGCTTAAACGAGCCAAGGCGCGAAAGGCTTACATCAAAGAGCTTTGATCTATAAAACTCGCCCTCGTTTAAAAATATCTCCCACTCTTTTAAAAATGCGTAGTTTTCCTCATCGCTAAGGTAGCTTTTAACGTTTTCATACTCTAAATTTAAAGCCTTTTGCACAAAGTAAATTAGCTCATTTGCATGCTTTTGCTCGCTTAAAAAGCCAAGAAAGATGTCGAGGTCTCGCTTTTTGTTGGTTGAGTTTGCCAAAATTTTAAAATTCTCTCCAAAAAAGAGCGTCACTTTCTCATCAAAAACGCCGTTAAAAATTTTAAGTAGCGACCTAACTTTTCTTAAATTTACTCGCAGACTATGTAAAATTTCTTCGTCGTGATCTTGCAGATAGTCGCCCTTTAGCCTCTTTATCTCTTTAAAGATGCTTAAAAATAAAGCCCTTAGCGCCTCGCCGCTTTTTAAATTTGCAGCAAAATTTGGCGAAATTTCTTTGTTTTTAAAGACATTGTAGGCTCTTTTGTAGTCGATTTGTTCATTTTCATTTGCGTGAATGGCAAGAAATTTGTTTTTATATCTTTTATCGCAGGTGACATCGGCCTTACAAAACTGCTCCAAGAAAGCTGGCAGTTTAAAATAGACAGCCTCGTTTTCATCAGCGAACTCTATCTCAAATGTGCAAAGACCATTTAAGCTATCTTTAAAAACGTCGATGTTGCAGGGGTTATTATTTAGCCGAAAAATGTATCTATCTTTTGTGATTACCCGCCCGATGCGGTTTTTTAGAGCCTTTTTAAACTCTGCCTTTTCGCAAAATTCCTCATTTTCTTCTCTTATAAGATCTTTGCCAACCTTGATCGTTTTTATAAATTTGCCCTCTTCGCTTCTGAAGCGGATCTCTTCATTTTGCGTGATCTTGGTGTAAAACTGAGAAATTTCAAGGTGCTTAAAAACTACCCCAGCCTCTTTTAGAAAATCTAGAATTTGAGAATTTTTGAGTAAAAATTTACGCTCTATCTCCAAACCCACATTTTTCTCCGAAATTTTTTGTTTATTTTAGCGAGTTAGTGCTTAAAATAATGAGAAAAAAGCTAATTTCAGGCTTGTTTGAAGTGCTTTATGAAGAAAAATAAAAATTTATGTTGCATAATGCAACATAAATTTTGCCTTATCGGCAGTGTTTACAGCTCTTTACGCTAGCAACGATATTTAGGCGCTCGATGATGTTACCAATCTTTTTTTCAAGCGCTTCTTGGTATTTGCCAAGCTCTGAGTCATCATAGCTCATATCCTCGACGCTACCGCAGTTTTCGCAAACAACGTGGATGTGCGGATGCTCGTAAATGTCGTATCTCGCCTTTTGATTGACGATATTTACTTCAACCACTAACCCCTCGTCTTTTAGAGTGTTTAGGTTTTTATAGACAGTTGCGAGCGAAACTGATGGATTTTCTTTCAAAATTTCATCATAAAGCTCATCGATCGTTGGATGTGTATGACGATCAAGAATTCTCAAAACGCTAAGACGCTGCGGCGTTACTTTAAGCCCAGACTGTTTTAGCAACGATACATATTGCATAATTTTCCCCTATACAAATTTTTGCTTTATGCTAGCAAAAGTAATATTAAACGTTTCTTTATTAAATGATATTAATTATTCTCTAGTAATTTTTGGGTAATTTGCTCAGCGCTTATGCCAAGGCTCTTTTCGACCTCAACTGTCGAGCCATGCTGGATAAATTTATCATCATATTCAAAGCTAACAACGCTTACATTTGATATGCCATTTTCTTGTAAAAAGGCACTTACGATCTCGCCAACGCCGCCTTTTTTAGCGCTATCGCTAAAGATATACCACTTTTTAGTGCGTTTTGCTAGCTCACATAAAAGCTCTCTATCAAGCGGCTTTACAAAGACTAGATCAACTAAGATCACCTCAAGCTTGCCAGCTAGTAAATTTCTAACCAAATTTGCCCTGCCAACGCCGTTGCCATAGCCTAAAAATGCGATGTCGCTTTTTGCATCGGCTAAAATTTCACCCTTGCCAAACTCAAGAGGTTTAGCTTTAAACTCATCTCTTAAGATAAACGCCCCACGCGGATATCTAAACGCGCTAACGCCCTTGTAAGAGTAGGCAAATTCCATAACATTTTTCATGCTCTCTTCGCATCTTGGAGCAAAAAGAACCATGTTTGGCACAGCGTTTAAAAAGCTGATATCAAAAGCGCCCTGATGCGTTTCGCCGTCCTCGCCCACGATGCCTGCTCTATCCATCGCAAATGTGATGTTTAAATTTAATATAGAAGCGTCGTGAATAACCTGATCATAGGCTCTTTGCATAAAGGTCGAGTATATCGCGACAAATGGCTTAAATCCCTCTTTTGCCATGGCTGACATCGAGGTAACTGCGTGCTGCTCGGCTATCGCCACGTCCCAAAAGCGGTCTGGAAACTCATGTATGAGCGCGTCCATGCCAGTGCCTGTTGGCATCGCAGCCGTTACGCCAACGATGTCGCTGTGCTCTCTTGCCATCTTTAAAAGCTGCTCACTAAAGATCGCCGTGGCTGACTTGTTTGACTGCCTTTTTATAAATTCGCCACTTTTTAGATCAAATGGCCCAACTCCGTGCCAATTTTCATAGTATCCTTCGGCAAATTCATACCCTTTGCCCTTTAGCGTCTGCACGTGCACGATGACTGGTTTTTTCATGTTTTTGGCAGTTTCAAATGTGCTAAGAAGCGCTGCGAGGTCGTGTCCATCGACTGGGCCTATGTACTCAAGTCCAAGCTCTTCAAAAAACATGCCAGGAGTGATGAGTCTGATGCCCTCCTCCATGCGTCTAGCCATGTAGGCTGCAGAGTCTGGCATATAGCTTAAAAAGCGCTCAACCCTGCCTTTAAATTTTTGATAAAACTGCCCAGCCATCATCTGGCTTAGATACTTGCTAAGCGCGCCTATTGGCTTGCTTATGCTCATTTCGTTGTCATTTAGGATGATGACGCAAGGATATTTTCTGTCCCCCAGCTCATTTAGTGCCTCATACGCCATGCCCCCACTTAGTGAGCCGTCGCCTATGACAGCTACTGGCAAGCGCTCTTCATTTTTTAGCTTGATCGCCTTTGCAGCGCCAACTGCAAGCGATATGGACGTTGAGCTATGGCCTGCTACAAAGTAGTCAAATTTGCTCTCGCTTGGCTTTGTGTAGCCGCTGATGCCGTTAAATTTTCTAAGCGTATCAAATTTGTCCCAGCGCCCAGTTAGCAGCTTGTGCGCGTAGCTTTGGTGGCTCACGTCAAAGATAAACGGATCTTTTGTAACGTCAAAAATTTTATGCATCGCAACGATGATCTCGACTGCGCCGATGTTTGAGCTAAGATGGCCGCCATTTTTGCTAACGGTGGATAGAATTTTATCTCTGATGTCGTGGCAAAGCGCGTTTAGCTCATCGACATTTAGGCTTTTAACGTCTTTATTCATTATTTACCAGCATTTTTAGCTTCTCTAGCCTTGTTTGCATCGTAGCATCGATGTTTCCGCCCTCGCTTATTATCACCACGCCACCTTTGCTTATGGCGTCATCAGCGCTTACTTTTACGCGTTCGTTTTTACTAAATTGCTCTTTTAGATAGTCGCTATCTTCAGGATTAACACGAATTTCTATATTTTTTACGTCGCTTAGCTCTTTTATAAGCGAATTTGCTAGGTGGTGAGCGATCTGGCTAGATGCGCTTGAAACCTCTTTTTCTATCACCTCTTTTGCGATCTTTATCGCAGTTTGCCCAAGCTCTTCCTCGCTCTTTTTCAAAAACTCATCAAATTTAACGTACTGCTCATCTAGCTTTGCAGCTGAAGCGCTAAATTTAGCCTCAAGCTCCTTTATCTTTGCCTCGTTTGCAGCGTTTGTTTGAGCTATGCCTTCATTTTTGCCATCCTCTTTTGCACGAGCGATCTCAGCTTCAAGACGCTTTGCAAATTCGCTCTCTTGATTTTCTATTTGCATTTGAAGCTTGATGATGTTGCTGCTTAGTTCATCTGTCTTTTTAAGCAGCTCCTCGACAAAACTCGAGTCAAATCCAGGCTGGTGAGTTTGGTTATTTTGAGGCTGAGGTGCAAAGTGATTTTGCATGTTTGGTTGCACTGGGTGCGGCATCTGAGGCGTGAAATTTTCACCACCTTGCTCTAAATTTTGCTCATTTAGCTCTTCACTGAGATTATTTTCTTCTATCAAAACAGGTGCGCTATCTTGGGCTCTTTCATTGCTCCCAAGCACCTTAAATCTATAATTTTCTATAAAATGAGCCGGCGAGGTCTCACTTGTTATCACGCTACTTTTCATTCTATCATCTCATCTGCTTCGCCAACTTGGAAGACACCTTGATCAGCTAGACCTTGGACGACCTCTACGATGCGTCTTTGCGCCTCTTCAACATCCTTTACACGCACAGCGCCAAGGTATTGCATCTCCTCTTTAAAGGCTTCGGCTGCACGCTGAGACATATTTGATAAAAATTTATCCTTAATGCCATCACTAGCCCCTTTAAATGCAATCATAAGATCCTTTTTATCGACATTTTTGAGAATTTCTCTAATCGCAGTTGCGTTAAGATTGATAATATCTTCAAAGGTAAACATAAGCTCTTTGATCGTTGTTGCAAGCTTATCGTCGCTTTGTTCGATGCGCTCAATGGTGCTTTTGCTAGCTTTTTGACCAAGTCTGTTAAGCACTTCTGCCACAGCTCTTGGACCACCAACCTCGACCTTGTAGGATGTGAGGCTTTCAAGTTTGCCCTCAAGCACTGTTGAGACACGCTTGATCACTGATGGGCTGATCTCGCCAAGATTTGCCATCCTGATCACGACCTCACTTCTTAGCTCATCTGAGAAGAAGCTTAGCGTCTCGGCAGCACTTGTTGAGTCCATGTGGGCTAGGATTAGCGCGATAGTTTGAGGGTGCTCTTTTACGATGAAGTCTGCAAGTTGCTGTGGTTTTATCTTATCAAGATAGCCAAAGCTCTTTGAGTTTTCCATGCTTTTTGCAAGCTTATCTAAAATTTTCTGTGCAGCCTCTGGACCAAATGTGCGGTATAAAATTTCTTTTGCATACTCTAAGCCGCCACTTCTCATATATTGATTTGACTGCATGAGAGCGTAAAATTCTTCCAAAATAGCGCCTGCTACTTGCTTGTCTATATTTTTTGAAGTCGCTATGTAGCCTGAAATTTCAGTGATGATATCAACATCCATGTGAGAAAACATAAGAGCTGTCGCCTCTTCGCCAAGCTGGATCAGTAAAATAGCGATCTTTTCTGGCATCGAAAGATCATCATAAATTATTTTTTGCTTATCGGTTAGTTTTATAGACATCAAATTTCCTTACGCATGTTAAAGTCGCTATCGTTTTTAATCATATCTTGGAGTAAATTTGAAATTTCCTCGCTTCGTTCAGTGACTATCGTCTTCATCTTTTCAAGAAGGACGTCGTATTTTAGCTCATCTTCGTTAAATTCACCACTAAGACCAAGCTGCTCCTCGACTTTCTTACGAGCAGCTTTAAATTTCTCAAGCGTATCTTCAGCATCCACCTCGATATCTTCAAGATCGTCTTGGACTTGCTCCTCTTCTTCTTTCGTCTCTTCAAGCATCTTTTGCATAAATGGCACGATGACTTTTTTGTAGAAGATGTAGAGTAGCAGTGCTGCAAAGATGTATTTAAGTAGCGGCAAGAAAGGCATCACGTAGTTGTTCATAAAGCCATCCATCTTCTCGCCAGTGCTGACATCTTTGCCAGTTTTAAACTCGAAATTATCCAAGCTTACCTCATCGCCTCTATTTTGATTGTAGCCGATTGATTGTTTGATTAAATTTGTGATTGATTCTCTTTGCTCTTTGGTAAGCGGGGCAAATTCAAGCTCGCCAGTTGGCTTGCCATCTTTGTCCTTTTTGCTCTGATAAAGTCCGTCTATAACGACAGCTGCGCTTACTCTGTTTATGCTAGCAAACTGCCCTTTGACATTTGTCACTTTCTTTGAAATTTCGTAGTTTGTCTGCTGTGAGCTTTTATTGTACTGCTCTTTTAAAGTGCTATCATCAAGACCTTGAACAGGACCTATGTTACTAACCGCACCTGGTACGCCACCCACTTCATTTGGAGATGAGCCTTGACGCTTTTCTTCGATGTTGCTCTCGCTTCTTACGACGTTATTTGGGTCATAAACCTCGCTTTTTGTATCTTTTTTATCAAAGTCAAAGTCGATATTTACCTTTGCTACAACCTTATCTGCCCCGCCTACGATAGGAGCTAGGACATTTACGATCTTTTGCTCGTAATTATTTTCAAACTCGCGCTTATAACGGATCTGCTGAGCTATGGCATCACTATCAAACTCACCATCTTCATCGCCAAGTGCGACGCCATCTTGATTTACTATCTTTACATTTTCTGTGCTTAAATTTGTAACAGAGGCGGCGACTAGGTTTTTAATGCCAAAAATTTGCTTCGCATTTAGACTAACGCCTGACTTTAGCTCGACTACGATAGAAGCGGTCGGAAGTGCTTGTCTTTCAGTAAAGACGCTCTCTTTTGGTATGGCTATTCTTACGGTTGCTTTTTGGATAGATGAGAGGCTCTCGATCGTTCTAGCTAACTCACCCTCGAGCGCTCTTTGAAATTTAACTCTCTGCTCAGCATCAGTAGCTCCAAATTCTTGCTTGTCAAAAATTTCAAAGCCGATCTTGCTCTCTTTTGGTATGCCAAGCGTTGCAACCGCGATACGCTCTTTATAAACATCGCTAGTTGGCACAAGGATAGTGCCCTCGTTTGCTAGTTTATACTTTATGCCATCTTTATTTAGCTGATCGACTATTAAGGCTGAGTCGCTTGGGCTGATGTTTTCAAAAAGGACGCTATATCCTGCAAAGCTATCACTTTTACTTTTGTAAAGCGTTAAAAATACCAAAAAAGCCACTACTAAGACGATCGAGCTGCCCGCGACGATCTTTTGTTTTAGTGAAAGCTTTTGATAAATTTGACTTATTTGATGAAGTAATGCCTTAAAATCCATATCCCTACTTTAAAATTTGCTTTAACTCTTCAAAAACTCTATCGTTTTGCCATGCCTGACCGATGGTGATTCTCACCGCATTTAAGGCATAGCTTTTTAAATCTCGTAAAATTATACCTTTTTTTAGCATCTTTTCGCATATCTGGCTTGATTTTGGCTCGTTAAATTTAAATGTGATGAAATTTGTATAGCTTGGGATAAACTCAATGCCATTTTGCCTTGCAAATTCCTCATATCTCTTCATCTGCTCGAAGTTGTTTTGCATAGTTTTTTGCACAAATTCATCATCATCAAGCGCTACTATCGCTGCTCTTAGGCTTGGAGTCGTGATATTAAAAGGGGCTCTTAGCTTTGAAAGAGCGCCTATGATCTCTTCATTTGCCACGCCGTATCCAACGCGCATGCCACCAAGTGCGTATGCCTTTGAGAAAGTGCCAAGATAGATGGCATTTTTAAATTTCACCACCTCGCTTGGCTTTATCTCTTTTTTGCTATCTTTAAATTTAGCAAATTCGTTGTAAGCGCAATCAAGCACCACAAGCGTATTTTCATCAATGTTTTTTATAAATTTATAGACCTCGTCAGCATCGATGCACTCGCCTAATGGGTTGTTTGGCAGGCAAAGAAAGATGACAGAAATTTCATCTTTGTGTGCGTTATAAATTTCTAAAAACTCGCTCAAATTATGCTCCACACTCTTTGTGCGGTAAATTTTAGCCCCTGTTTGTTTTGCATAAATTTCATACATCGCAAATGTCACGCCAGCCATCAAAACGCCACTTTGCTTGTTCGCCTTTGCGTGAAGTGCAAACTCTATGATCTGGTCGCTTCCAGAGCCGATGATTAGATTTTTGCTAGTTACGCCAAATTTCTTAGCCAGCCCCTCTTTTAGCTCAAAGTAGCTATCATCTGGATAAAGATGTGCGTTTTTAGCGACCTCTTTTAGCGCTTCTTCTACGCGTTTGCTCGTGCCAAAAGGGTTTTCATTGCTCGCTAGCTTTATCACATCTTTTGCATCGATGCCAAACTCTCTAACTACAAGCTCGATCGGCTTTCCAGCCTCATAATTTACTAGATCATCTAAAAAGTCATTAAATTTCATTACTCATCTCCGTTTAAATAGCTTCCAAGCCACGTTATCTCAGCGCCGCTCTCTTTTGCAAGTTCAAAGGCATTTTGCACCTTCTCATCGTCGATATGCCCTTCAAAGTCAAGATAAAAAATTGACTTAAATTCGCGCTGTTTGATAGGACGTGACTCAAGTTTTGTGATATTGATATTTTCATTTTTAAAGATAGAAAGCAGATCAGCAAGGCGTCCTGGACTGTGATCAGTCTTTGCTAGGATCGAAGTTTTCGAGTTTTCAACCTTGGCATTTTTAAAATCACTTAAGATCAAAAATCTCGTTCTGTTTGCCATATTATCTTCAATAGTCTCATAGACGATTGGCACGTTGTAAATTTTAGCTGCGATTTTTGAGCAAATGGCGGCTGATTCTCTATCCATAGATGCCATATATGCAGCTGCTGCAGTTGATTTGGCTGGGACAAATTCGACCTCATTTAGCATATGATCTTCTAAAAATTTACGGCACTGGTTGTAGCCTTGCGGATGCGAGTAAATTCGCTTTATCTCTTTTAAATTTTCATTTATGCTAACAAAGCTGTGGTGAATATCTACGTAGAGCTCTGCCACTATCTTTATATCATCAAATTTACTCAAACAATCAAGCGTAGCTCCAACAGCGCCTTCAGTGTTGTTTTCGATAGGCACGACGCCGTATTTCGCCTCTTTTTGAGCTAGCTTCGTAAAAACTGCCTCGATCGTAGCAAGTGGCAGATAGGCACTCATCGCGCCAAATCTACTCTGCGCCGCTTGATGTGTATAAGTGCCCTCAGGCCCTAGATAGACGATCTTTTGAGGCATCTCTAAATTTCTACTTACAGCAAAAATTTCAAGATAAATAGCCTCGATAGCAGCCTTATTTAAGGCTTTTTCTTTGCTAAGGCTAGTTAAGCGGTTTATGATAGCTCGCTCGCGCTCAGGGCGATATATAGGCGTCCCAGTAGTTTGCTTTAGCTTGCCTATCTGCTCGACAAGCTTCATTCTTTCATTTAGTTTATTTAAGATGAGATCATCGATACTATCGATCTCTTTTCTAAGCTCATTTAGCTCTTGCATCAGCGCTCTCCAAAAACTCAATCTCAGGTGCCACGACGTCCTCAAAGCACTCGCGTCTTCTTATCAGCCTATCTTTGCCATCAAGCAGGCAAACTTCAGCGGCTCTGTTTCTTGTATTGTAGTTTGAGCTCATGCTAAAACCATAAGCTCCAGCCCCTTTAACCACGATGATATCACCACTCTCGCACTCTGGCAGCTTAATATCTTTTGCCAAAAAGTCGCCACTTTCACAAACTGGACCAACCACGTCGCAAGTGCCTAAATTTTCATCCTTGCCGTAGGCGAAAATTTTGTGATGCGCGCCATAAAGGCTTGGTCTTATGAGATCATTCATCGCGCCATCAGTGATGACAAATCTCTTTTTACCGTTAAATTTCTCATATAAAACGCTTGCGACAAAGTAGCCAGCATTGCCTACGATAAAGCGTCCTGGCTCGCAAACGACGGTCACATCTTGACCCTTTAGTGCGCCTAAAATTCCTTGTGCGTAGTCGTATAAATTTATCTCTTTTTCATCGTTATAGATGATGCCAAGTCCGCCACCAACATCAAAAAATTTGATATCGATCTCAAGCGCTCTTAGCTCTCTTAAAAGCTCGCTAACGATCTTTGCAGCGTCTATTATCGGGCTTAGAGAAGTTAGCTGCGAGCCGATGTGGAAGTGTATGCCAGTTGGCTCAAGAAACTCTGAAGCTTTGGCGTGGATGTACATTTTTTTGGCAGTCGTTGCGTCAACGCCAAATTTGTTTTCATTTAGGCCTGTCGAGATATATGGGTGAGTTTTTGCATCGACGCCTGGATTTACCCTGATGCTAATCCTTGCTTTTAAATTTAGCCCTTTTGCTATCTCTTCAAGCCTTAAAAGTTCGGCAAAACTCTCGACATTTATCAGCAAAATTTCATTTTCTAAAGCCTCTTTTAGCTCTTCATCGCTCTTACCAACGCCGCTAAAGATGATCTGATATCTCTTGGCCCCTGCCAAAAGCGCTCTTTTGACCTCACCGATGCTCACGCAGTCAAATCCAGCTCCAAGATCAGCCAGAAATTTTAAAACGCTTAAATTTGAGTTTGCCTTTACAGCGTAGCAAACCAGAGATTTTCTAGCGTAAAATGCGTTTTTTAGCGCCTCATAGCGCTCTTTAATGTAGTTAAAATCATAGACGTAAAGTGGGGTTTTGTATTTGCTTGCAAGCTCTTTAAAATCCATAAAATAGCCTTTTTTAAAATGGCTTGATTTTACAAAAAAGTTGCCAAAATTTGGCTTAACGATGCGATTTTATGAGATAAATGGCGTATGCAAAAAGCAAAATAACAGGGAGAACCATGCCGATCTCTGGCAAGATGACTGAGGTTTGAGCAAATTTGGTTAAGATAAAGAGAAGTCCCCAAACTACGAGTGTTATGACGACAAAGATAAATGTTGAGAGTGCGAGGTTAAAAAACCTGCCAGTCACTGGCAAATGATAGTAGAAAATTAGCAATAAAAATGGCGCAAAAAATGGCGTGATGACAAGGTTATAAAATGCAGTCCTTGCACTATCAAGCCCTATGCCTTCATTTTTAAATGTCTTTATAAAATTTATCGCATCAGGTATGTTAAATTTCGAGTTTTCAACGCTTGCAGCACTCTCGATGCTCTTTGGCTTAAAGCCTCTTAACGCATCTAAATTTTCGCTTTTTACCTTACTAAAGCCATTTTCTCCAAGCTCTAAATTTTGAGGCAAAAAGGTCTGATTTACATCTTCTAAAACCCACTCATTGTCTTTAAATTTAGCGTGGTCGGCAAAAGTTGTTGAGAGCAAGTCAGTGCCATTAATGTCAAAAATTCTCACGTCATTTGCCCTTTGCTTGGCTGAGTTTAGCTCTTTTATATAGATAAATTTGCCTTCAAATTTCAAAAATGAGTCGTTTGTACTTTTTGAAAAAGCGGTGTTTTTGGCGATACTTTTTTGATAGTCATGCGCATAAGCAAATGGCGTAAAATTTAGCCCAACGTAAAAAATCGTCACAAAAAGTGCGATGAGAAATGGTGGCAAAATGAGCTTGTTTTTACTGATGCCAAGAGCATAAAAGCTGATTAGCTCGTTTGAGCGAACCATATTTACATGTAAAATTATTAGTGCAAAAATGAGCGAAAGTGGCAAAACGTAGCTAATGGCACTTAGCGCAGTAAGGCCAACGTAGAGTAACTGAAGGTTCGCAGATGGCGGCAGATCTTTTAAATTTGTAAGCAGATCAATGCCAACATAAAATAGCTCAAGCGCTAAAAATACGATAAGAAAAGATTTTATATAGACCCAGCCAACGTATCTGGCGTATAGTTTCATTTGATAAGACCTTTTTTTACCGTAAATTTTTGTGAAATTTCGTTGATGTCGCTCTTTAGCAGCTCACAAACCGCATTTTTTGTATAGGCCAAAATTTCATCTAAAGCCTTTTTTTCTTCATCGCTAAACTCGCCAAGGACGAAATTTTTAGCATCGCCCTCATGCCCTATGCCAACGCGCACTCTTTCGTAGTCGTTGCCTATTAGATTATCGATCGATTTTATGCCGTTATGTCCGCCGCTACTGCCGCCTTTTTTAAATTTAACCGCGCCAAAACTAAGATCAAGATCGTCGTGGATGACGATAATCCTATCTGGCTTGTAAAAGTCTTTTACTGCCTTAACACTTTGGCCTGAGAGGTTCATAAAGGTCGTTGGTTTTAGCAAGATAATGTCGTTAAATTTAAAAACTTCACCTTGAAATTTAGCTGAGCTAACATCTTTGAAATTTGAGTCTTTTAGGAGGTCTATAAGCATAAAGCCTATGTTGTGTCTAGTATTTTCGTATTTGGGGCCAGGATTGCCCAGCCCCGCTATTAGTGTCACAAAAGCCCTTTTTATTTAGCTTTAATAACTCCAAGTACCGCAACACGGTCAGCGTCAATGATAGTAACGCCTTTAGGAGCTGTGATATCACGAACCAAAATCGTATCATCAATGTCAAGTTTGCTTACATCAACATCAAATGAATTTGGTAAATTTTCAGCTGTGCATTTTACGCAAAGACGTCTTTTTGACTGGATCAAAACGCCCTTATTTTTAAGACCAATAGGTGTTCCAACTGGCTTAACCGGGATCATATATTTTGATAAAACGCCTGGAAGTGCTACTTTTAGATCCACGTGTTTAAGATCGCTTGTAACAACATCTCTTTGGTAATCAACAATAACGACATTATAAACTTTTCCGCCTACTTTTACATCAAAAGCAAGGCTCTCTTTTTTGCGCGCTTCTTTAATAAAGTCATTTACTTTAAAAGCAGCTGCAACATTCTCTAATCCCTTGCCATAAATGTTGGCGATTAGATAACCATCTCTTCTCAAAGCCTTCGCAGACTTCTTACCGATACTCTCTCTAACGATTCCTTCTAACATCGTTTTCCTTTCATAAAAAATAGGTGCTGATTTTATCTAATGCTTTATAAATTTCAGATAAAGCTTACTAAATTTCTTTAAGTGCGATCACTTCAGGTTGATCTTGTTTGCTTTGAGGTTTGCCAAAATTTACACCATTTTCAAAGCTAAAACCTGCTACATTTGAGCTTTTTATCTTAAGCTGTAAATCACCCCTGTTACTAGCATTATCAAGCGCTACTTCGGCACTAATTATCTTATTTTCATAAAGTTCAAGCAGGTGCTGGTCAAAAGTTTGCATGCCGTAAGTATTTTTTGACTCAGCTATGGCAAGATCGATCTCGTCAAATTTCTCTTCAGATATGAGCTCTTTTATGCGGGTATTTTTTCTCATGATCTCGACTGCTGGGCGTCTTGTGCCAAAAAGCGTCTTAACTAGCCTTTGTGAGATGACGCAAGCAAGCACTGAAGAGAACATAAGGCTGACCTTATCTCGCTCGCCTTGAGGGAAGCTATTTACTATTCTATTTACGCTCTCTTTTGCATCAAGTGTGTGAAGTGTCGAAAGCACCAAGTGACCAGTCTCAGCAGCTCTAATGGCAGTCTCAATCGTCTCAAGATCTCTCATCTCGCCCACCAAAATGATGTCAGGATCTTCTCTTAGCGAAGCTCTTAGCGCATCTGAGAAATTTAGTGCATCTGCCCCGATAGAGCGCTGATTTATTATGCTTTTATCGTCGTTAAATACGTATTCAATCGGATCTTCGATAGTCACGATGTGCGATCTTTTTGTCTGGTTTATGAAATTTATCATGCTTGCAAGCGTTGTCGTCTTGCCACTTCCAGTTGGGCCAGTCACTAAAATGATGCCACGAGTGGTCTCAGTGCAAATTTTTTCTATCACGCTTGGTAAATTTAGATCTTTTATGGTTGGGATTTTCGTTGGAGTGACACGAAAGACAGCAGAAATTCCATTTATCTGCAAAAACATATTTACACGAAAGCAGTACTCGTCATTTAGTTTATACGAAAAATCTATGTCTTTTTTATCCATAAACTCATCAAATTTAGCCCCCAAAAGCTCATTTGCGATAGCTACCGCATCACTTGGGTCTAAATTTTCTTCACTAAGTGGCATGATCTCACCATTAAATCTGCCATAAACAAGGCTTGCAGACTTTAGATGAAGATCGCTGCCGCCTTTATCAACTAAAGAGCACAGATATGAGTCTAGGTCTTGTTTGGTCATTAAAGTGATTTCATAATGTCGTCAAATGCTGCAACAAACTGCTTCAAGCCATCATTTAAAAGCTCTTTATAAGTAGCATTTATATCGATCTCATTATTTTTTATGATGTGAAAAAAGCTTGAGATATTCTCTTTGCTAGGGGCATTTTTTGCCTCAGCTTTTTCTTTTATAAATTCTTTTATAGTCTCTATCGGAGCTGTGTTTATAGAGTTTTTATACATTAGCTCCCTAACGTAATAATCCCCTCTTAAGCCCCCGCCTTTTACGCCAGTGCTTGCAAAAAGTGTCCTTACGTTTTCTAAGCCAAAATCCTCAATGATATGATAGATATTTGCAGCGTTCATTATGCCGATCTGCCCAGTTGGTAGGCTCTTTGCAGACATTGTCTCATCAAGCTTTCTATCAAATCTACTAACAAAAACGCTGATCACACCTTTTGGCATCGTCGTATCCACAAAGCGGCTTGCGTATGCCTTACTGCCCTCTTTAAAAGCCTCTAGGCAGTTTTTAGCCTGATCTGGCGAGAAAATGAGCGTCGCATTTACGCTGATACCTCTTGCCATAAGCGCACTCATCGCCTCATAGCCCTCTTTTGTAGCTGGGATCTTTATCATTACATTTGGCATTGAGATGAGACTATGAAGCCTGATGCCCTCTTCTATCGTAGCAGCTGTTTCGCCACTTAAATTTGGATCAACCTCTATACTAACAAAGCCATCATCGCCATTTGCGTAGTTTTTTAGCATTTTACATGCGGCTATTTTGATATCTTGGGTCGCTAAAATTTCATAAAGATCTTTTGGGTGACGCTTATTGCTATTTTGTATGATCTGTTTGTAAGCAGGTGATGCAAAAGCTGTTTTAAAGATAGCTGGGTTGCTTGTAGCTCCGTTTATAACGCCTTTTTCTAATAAAGAGTTAAATTCGTTTTGTAAAAAGTCTCTCTCTATAAAGTCACACCAAAGAGAAAATTTAGCTTCATTGTCATACATTTTTTCACCTTATAAAATTTAAAATTTTACGCAGATCTTTGACATCCACGCAATGCGTCGCCTCTTTTTTTAAAATTTCTTTCGCGCAAAAGGCAATTTTTAGATCACATTTTTTAAACATAGATACATCATTAGCTCCGTCGCCAACGCACATGATCTCACTTTTATCTAAATTTAATAGCCCCTTTAAACGATCTATCATCTCGCCTTTTGAGCTACCAAACATCATCTCCCCGCCAACTTCACCTGTTAAAATTCCATCTTTGTGGTGCAAGATATTTGCAAAATTTGCATCAAATTTAAGTTTTTCTTGCATCTTATCAGTTGCAATGTGAAAACCACCACTAAAGACCACAACCTTTATGCCTTTTTGCTTTAGAGCAGCTATAAGCTCGCTAGCTCCTAGCATGATGGGTAAATTTTTACAAATTTCATCCGCTTTTGAAAGTGGCATTCCTTTTAAAAATTTTACTCTTGCTGTAAGACTTTCAAAAAAATCAAGTTCGCCGTTCATCGAACGCTTTGTTATGCTAGCCACCTCATTGCTGGCGTTATTAGCGGCGGCGAGGATATCAATCGTCTCGCCGTCCATTATCGTAGAGTCAAAGTCAAAAACACAAAGTTTTATCAAGCTATGCCCTAAAAATCACGCTTTAAAAGGCTTTCAACCTTTAAAATCGTAAGGATGTTTTGATCGCGTTTGCCGATACCATAGATCATGCCTTTGTCTTTTACCAAAGTCTCTGGCGGCGGATCAATCCTGTTGCGGTCTATTCTGATAGCCTCCGTCAAGCGGTCTATCACGAAGCCTGCGATATTATCCTCATCTTTCATGACGATATATCTTGTATTTGAGCTTTGCTTTGTAACATTTAGTGAAAAACGTTTTCGCAAATCAATAAGAGGGATAACGTTTCCACGCAAGTTAAACACACCAAGAACATAGTCAGGCACGCTAGGAACACGGGTGTATTCGATAGGCTTGATTATCTCTTGGATATTTAAAATAGGTATCGCATAC
The DNA here is from genome assembly GCF_000466685.1 of Campylobacter concisus UNSWCS. Lineage (GTDB taxonomy): Bacteria > Campylobacterota > Campylobacteria > Campylobacterales > Campylobacteraceae > Campylobacter_A > Campylobacter_A concisus_A. The sequence goes on along the minus strand of NZ_ANNG01000029.1, from coordinate 8,702 downwards.
TCTTCTTCGCCAACAACGAAGCCTACAAGTTGGACTATATCTTCGTTGTTTTTTATCTCAGGCTCGTCAATTTGCTGTTTTTGTTTGCTTAAAACTTGGTTTAGTTTATCATTCATCGCCTAACCCCTAACCTAATTTAATATTTTTTCTAACAACGTTTTCAAGGTATTCTGACGAATATGGTTTTGTGATATATTCAGTCATACCTACCTCTACTCCGCGCAATCTATCAGTTTTAGACGTTCTTGATGTTACTGCTATTAGCGGTAAAGTGCGATACTTAGAGTATTTGCGAATTTCACCAGCTAGAGTATATCCGTCCATCCTTGGCATCTCAATATCGATTAGCACCGCATCAAAGGCATGCTCGCCTGATTTAATTATATTGAGTGCTTCTACTCCGTTAGTTGCTTCTATGATTGTGACGCCGATTGGCTCAAGCGATTTTTGCATGATGGTTCTATCCATCTTAGAGTCATCAACGATTAGAACCTTATAATCGCTTGGTTTCTCTTTTGCTTTAGTGCTATCTTCCATTTCGGCCCTAATATTTACCTTAATATCCTTTGCCATCTCCATCATAGCACCAACGTCTATGATAAGAGTTACGCGACCATCGCCTCTAATAGTAGCTCCAGCGATGCCTGGGATATTTTGTAGATAATCACCCATTGACTTAATAACAATCTCTTCTTGACCAACTAAAGTATCTACAATGATGCCCAGTTTTGCCTCAGCAACACCGATGATAACGACGTAAGTTTGATCTCCGCCATCAAAGACTTTATTGACTCCAAAGACGTCTGAAAGTCTAACAAGAGATAAGACCTCATCTCTTAGTCTTAAAACATTTTTACCATCGATCGTGTAGATATCATCGATCGGCACGCGAACAGTCTCAAGAACGCTCGCAAGTGGTATCGCATAAAATTCCTCTTGCGTTCCAACAAGAAGTGACTGAATGATCGCAAGTGTGAGTGGAATTTTAAGCTTCATAACTGTGCCTTTTCCAACTTCACTCTCGATATCAATGATACCATTTAGTTTTTCAATGTTTGTCTTAACAACGTCCATACCAACGCCACGACCAGATACGTTTGTAACCTTAGCTGCAGTTGAAAATCCAGGCTTAAATATAAGACCAAAAGCCTCTTTCTCACTCATAGCATCGGCTTCGCGCTCAGTGATGATGCCTTTTTCTATAGACTTGGCTTTAAGCATATCAGCATCTAAGCCCTTACCATCATCAACTATCTCAACAACGATATGGTTGCCTTCGTTGTAAGCTTTTAGCTGAACAAGACCTTTTTCAGGTTTGCCCATTGCCTTTCTTGTCTCAGGATCTTCGATACCATGATCGCATGAGTTTCTGATGATGTGAACTAGCGGGTCGCCGATCTCTTCAACGATTGATTTATCAAGCTCAGTCTCTTCACCTGAAATTTCAAGGTCAATCTGCTTACCAAGCTCACGGCTAAGATCGCGTATCATACGTGGGAATTTATTAAAGACTTTTGCTATTGGAAGCATCCTTGTCTTCATAACAGCTAGTTGGATATCAGTCGTAACTAGACTTAGGCTTGATACTACTTGATTTAGCTCTTCAAGGAATTTCTCGCCCTCATATCTCTCTTCTACGTCATCATAAATTTTTAGTAGGCGGTTTTTACCAAGAACAAGCTCGCCGATTAAATTCATCAAGTGATCAAGTCTTTTTACTTCAACACGTATCGTTTGCTCTTGTGCTACTGCACTGCTGCTACTAGCTGCTGGCACTTTTTTATCTGCATCTCTTTCTCTACTAGGAGCTGGCTTAGGTGCAGGTGCTGGTGCAGCGCTTGCAGCCGGTGCTATCTCTTCAGGAGATTTTGGAGCTATGCCTTTTGAAGCACGTCTTGCTTGATCTTCTGCTTTTCTAACTTTTAAAAGTCTCTCTATCTCAGCTTCAACCTCAGAGTCACTTAGTTTTGAAAGCTCAGCATCACTTACTTCAGGAGCTGCTTCTTCAGCTGATGCGGCTGGCTCTGGCTCTTTTACTGGCTCAGGAGCTGGTGCGGCTGGAGTTTCTGCGGCTGCACTTGGGGCTTCACCTTCAGAAATTTGTGTCAGGCTAGCGCAGATATTTTTAATATCAATGCCAGCGGCTGCGTCACTACCGTTATCTCTAATGCTCTCAAGTAGTCCTTTCATCATATCAACTGACTCAAGGACAACGTCCATGATATCTGGAGTGATCTTTAGCTCGCCTTTTCTAGCTTTGTTTAAAACATCCTCCATATGGTGAGTAAGCTCTGTTAAAACGTCAAAATTTAAAAAGCTTGAGCTACCTTTTACTGTGTGAGCAACACGGAAAATTCTATTTAAAAGTTCCAAATCTTCAGGGTTTGCTTCTAGTTCAACAAGGTCATGGTCTATCTGCTCAATAAGTTCGAAAGCCTCTATTAAAAAGTCTTCCATTATTTCTTTCATATCATCCATACTTCACCTCATTTTGCAGATTTAGAATGTGCTTCAATCACTTTTAGCACCTCTTTGTAGAATATACCAGCATCAAATTTTGTAAGGTACATCTCCCCGCCAGCTTCTTTACTCTTTGCTTCGCTAAATTCGTTGCTTAATGAAGAGTTAAATACAATAGGAATTTCTTTAAACCTATCATCATTTTTAATAGTTGAAGCAAAGCGGTAGCCATCCATTTGTGGCATTTCGATATCACTTAAGATAACTCTAAGCTCTTTTGCTAAGTTATCTCCATATCTTTGATAAAGCTCCTCCATCCTCTCTAAGCCCTCAACGCCGTTTTTAGCCTCAACTATACTAAGACCCATCTTCTCAAGTGCGTCTTTTACAAGCTTTCTAGCAGTTGAGCTATCATCAAGCACAAGAGCCACACCCTTGATCTTCTCGTTTTCATCAACCTCGAAATCGATCTTTGGTGAGTAAATTCCTAGCTCTTCAACGATGCTTTCAAGATCAAGGATAAGAAGTACTTCGTCGTTTTCTATTCTTGTTACACCTGTGATCTTGCCCTTATCTAGAGTACCAGCTCCAGCAGCAAAATTTGCAGGCTCTATGTCTTTCCAGTTTATACGTCTGATCCTCTTGGCCTCATGGACGATAAAACCGATCAATATACCGCTAAACTCAGCGATAATAACACGTGGTTTTATGACTACACCCTCAGTTGGCTCGACGATATTCATCCATCTTGCCAAATTTATAACAGGGATAACCACACCTCTTAAATCAAAAATTCCCTCGATATACTCAGGAACGCCAGGAAGCTCGGTAAGATTTGGCATCTTAATGATCTCCCGCACCTTTGCGACATTGACTCCGTATATTCCTTCATATACTTTGTTTTCGGCCTTTTTAAAGATACGAAAATCAACAAGTTCCATCTCGTTTGAGCCCGTTTTTAGTACGTTGTCTCCAAACATCAATGTCCTTTCAAACTCATTTTGAGCAAATTCAACTTTTGCTGGGCGTATTCTACAACAAAATAACTTTGCTCGCATGCAAAACAAGGTAAATTTATATAAAATCTATCGTAAATATCAAATAGCTCACCTTGATGATAGTGTCCCTCTATCACTATACTTGCATCAAAGCCCTGCAAATGCTTGCTCATTAGCTCCTTGAAGTTTGAAATTTTATAGTGCAGATTTTTCTTAGTAAGTTTGGCTAGTATCGCTTTTGAAATTTTAAAATCCGAAATTTTATCAAGCGCGTTCATAAATTTCAAAAACCATCTAAGCCTTAAAAACCTAAGCGCGTATTTATCTATAAAAGGCAAAAATATATCGCCATGCGCGATCTGGACGTGCTCGCCACTTATAGTTCTAAATTTCACTGGCTGAGCGCAAATGTCATAGACCTTTACCCCCTCAAAGCTTAGCCTCTCGCCTTTGTTCCAAAAATCTCTAGTTTTATTAAATAAATTTGAAAGTCTAAAATCGTGGTTGCCCTCGAAGTAAAAAAATTCCACCTTTTGTGAAATTTTATTTATAAGCCTTAAGTGCTCAGCGTAAAATTTTTGCGTATATTCGCCCTCACCCGTTAAAAAATCAAATATATCGCCAAGCAAGAAAATCTGCGGTGGCTCCTTGATCTCTTTGCTATCAACGGCGCGCAAGAATTTCAAAAAACCATCTCTATTTACATTTTCATGCGCATCAGCCAAAAAGATCGCGCCTTCTTTTATAACGGGGACATATAGGTATTCGCTCAAATTTTGCCTTAATTAAAAATTTAGCAGAGCCAAAAAGCAGTTTTTAGCCCTTCGCCTCATCTTTTTAGTCAAATTTTATAGGTTTATAGCAGATCTTAACGATCTCAACGTCGCTTCTGCCTTTTGGTAAATTTAGCGCCACCTCATCGCCCTCAGCCTTGCCTAAAAGCTGCTTTGCAAGAGGAGAGTTTATCGAGATATAGCCCTTGTCTAGGTCACTTTCGCTCACACCAACTATCGTGTAAGTATGCTCCACCTCGGTCTCTTCGTCCATTATCGTTACACTAGAGCCAAATCTCACCCTATCATGCTCGTAGCTACTTGGATCGATCACTTCTGCGTTTGCCAAAAGTGCGCTAAGCTCAGCGATCCTAGCGTCTATAAAGGCTTGCTTCTCCTTTGCAGCGTGATACTCAGCGTTTTCTTTTAGATCGCCATGGCTTCTTGCGATGTCGATCTCTGTTACGATTTGTGGGCGCTGAACTAACCTTAGATCCTTTAGCTCAGCTTCTATCTTCTCATATCCGTGCATTGTCATTGGTTCACTCATTTTTTACTCCATATTTTTTAAAATTTTTACTACATTTTTACTGCTGCCATGCCCTAGGTAGGCCCTTAGCTCATCGCAGCCTTTTAAGAATTTTTGTCTATCACAGCTCTCATAAGCTCTTAGCAAATTTTCAGCCGTTGCAAACTCTTGGATAAACTCCTCATGAAGTGGCTCTTTGCCCATGAAGTCAAACATTATATTTGCAAGTCCCGCATGCTTGATCTTTACAAATTTTCTGGCGATGAAAACATCTATCGCTTTTGCCTTATATGCTAGCACAAATGGTGTGCCAATGAGCGCTGCCTCAAGCGTAGCCGTGCCAGAGCATACAAAGGCAAAATCACTCTCATACAAGGCTTCAGGCGTGTTTGAGACGACCTCAAAATCGCTCACATCGCCATAAATTTCGCCCACTTTATCAAGCAAAAATGGTGGCACGACAAGCAGCCTTGTAGCCTCTATCTTTTTAGCAAGCTCTCTATAAACTGGCATCAGCCTTGAAATCTCTGACCTTCTTGATCCTGGTAAAAAAGCCACTTTGCCACTGCTACTTAGGCTAGTTTTTTTAAGCTTTATCTCATCCATCAAAGGATGTCCCACGTAGGTCGAGCGGCTATAAAATTTCGCATCAAATGGCAGGATCGAAGCAAGATTGTCACAATACCTCTCCACAACGCTTACTCTTTTTGGCTTCCACGCCCAAACTTGAGGCAAGATGTAGTATGTCACGGCTGCTTTTGCGCCGGCCTCTTTTATCGCCTTTGCAAGCGGGAGGTTAAAGGCTGGACTGTCTATTAGCAGCACCGCATCAGCCTCTTTTGCCATCTGGCTCATCACTTTTATCGCTTTTTTTGCCTTAAAAATGAGTGGCAAAACCTCGACAAAGCCCATCGCAGAAAACTCGCTGCTTTTCATATATGGCGTGCCAAGCTCTTCGCTAAAAATTCCCATTAGCTCAAATTCGCCCTCGAAATTTTTTAAAATTTCTTTTAAATGCAAATTTGCCGATGGCTCAAGAGCGGAGACTAAAATTTTCATTTACACACTTTCATCAGGTCTTTTTTTGGGGGCATTATACGCAAAAATTCTTTAAAATTTTAAGAAAGCTGTGATAAAATCCAACCCTTTAAAGGATAAAATTTGAAAGAAATTTTGATAACAAATGACGATGGATTTGAGGCAACTGGCCTGCTTGCCTTAAAAGAAGCTTTAAGCGAGCTAGATGGCGTAAATGTCACGATCGTAGCTCCAAGCTCAGAAAAATCAGCCTGCGCTCACTCGCTAACTCTCACAAGGCCGCTTAGATTTATAAAACTTGATGATAACTTTTTTAAACTCGATGACGCAACGCCAAGTGACTGCGTCTATCTCGCACTTCACGCACTTTATAATAAAAAACCAGATCTAGTGATAAGCGGCATAAATCACGGAGCAAATTTGGGCGAAGATATAACCTATTCTGGTACGTGTGGAGCGGCGATGGAGGGGGTTTTACAGGGCATTAGAAGCATTGCTTTTTCGCAGTTTTATGAAAATAACTCTCTAAATGAACTTGGGTTTGAGCTAGCAAAAGAGGTGGTGAAATTTATCACTCCAAAGGTGCTAAATGATGAAATTTTGCTAAATCAAAGAGAATTTCTAAATGTAAATATCCCAGCCACAACTAGCAAAAATTTCAAAGGTTACGCCGTCGTGCCAGCTGGCAGACGCACCTACGCCACGCATGCCACGCTTAATCGCAACCCAAGAGGCATCGAGTACTATTGGCTTGGAAACGCCGCACTTGAATACGAAAAAGGCGAGCCAAGCGACATCAGCAAGGTAAATGAGGGCTTTGCCACGATAACGCCCATAAAACTAAACATGACTTCATACGAGAGCTTGGAGAGCTTAAAAGGGAAATTTGATGCAAAATGATAGATTTACAAGGATAAGATGGCTCTTTGGCGAGGATGGTTTTAGCAAGCTTCAAAGCGCAAAAGTGCTAGTTTGCGGAGCTGGAGGCGTTGGTGGGATGTGCGTAGATGCGCTTGCTAGAAGCGGGGTCGGAAGCATCACGCTGATCGATAAAGACATCTTTGACGTGACAAATCAAAACCGCCAAATTTACAGTGAAAACGTGGGTGGCGTAAAGGTGGAGGAGTTTGCCAAAATTTATCCTTGCATCACGCCTATGCAGACGCTGATCACGCCTGAGTTTGTTGCTGGATTTGACTTTAGTAAATTTGACGTGGTGATCGATGCGATCGATGATATCACCGCCAAGATCGCCCTTGCAAATGCGGTAGATCCTAGCAAATTTATAGCCTCGATGGGTGGGGCAAAAAGGGTTGATCCAACCAAGATCAAGGTGGCCTGCGTTTGGAAAACTTCGGTCGATCCACTAGCTAGAAAATATAGATATGAGCTCAAAAAATCAGGCTTTAGCGGTAAATTTGACGTGGTCTTTTCAACAGAAGAGCCACTTTGCAAGCCACTTGGAAGCTTCATGGGAGTAACTGCCTGCTTTGGGCTAAATTTAGCCTCGCTAGCTGTTAAAAAGATAGTTGAGCAGTAAGCCTAAATTTACACTCCGAGCAAAATTTCAAATTAGAGCTGACATTTTTGGATAAATTTAATAGCCAGCTCTACAAGAGACTAATTTAACAATCCAAGATGAGCGTCTAGTAAATTTTAAAATTTACAAGCGATCATAACCACATCACCAAATTTTAAACTTGCTAGAGTTTTAATTCGCATGCGGCACAATAGTGATATCGCATGCACTTTGAACGTGCGAGGGGATTGTAGGATCTAAAGGGAGATAAGGGAGCGACTTCGTAATTCAAGCCTCTTCCTCTTTAACAAAGAAATAAAACTTTAAATTTCTAAAAATCTATTTTTGGCAAATTTTAAAACTTTGCTCACTCGCCTTAGTAACTTACCAAATTCAGGTCTCGTTGCCACTTGCCACTATATTTGGAAGTGTGTATGCTCGCTCATAAATTTTAAAATTTGATAGATAATTCTTGAGTGTTGATCTTAAAATTTGTTTGAAGTTTTTTATGTGTTAAATTTAATCATCTAGTCTAAATTTACATAGCCCTCTAATGCTTTAGAGAGCTATGCTTTGTATTTAATTGTAATGGTTTAGTTTAAAATTTATTCTTCCTAACATCTTCAACTATAGCTTTAGCCATCTCATCTACTTCTGTTGTGACTTCGTTTGCTTGGTTAGCAATTACTACGTTTTCTTTTGTTAGATTATCTATTTGAGCAACTGATTGATTTATCATATTGATACCTTCACTTTGCTCTTTAATTGATTCACTCATCTCATTTATTGATTGAGCTAGGACATTTGTATTAGCTTCTATCTCACCAAGTGATTTTTGAGTTCTTTCGGCTAGTTTTCTTACTTCATCAGCAACAACGGCAAATCCTCTACCATGTTCTCCTGCACGTGCTGCTTCTATTGCAGCATTAAGAGCTAGAAGGTTTGTTTGATCTGCTATATCTCTAATGATAGTTATGATGTTTTTTATCTCATCACTTTGTCTTATAACATCAGCTGTCTTTTGAGATATGGCATTCATTGAGCTAGACATTTGCTCAACTGCAGCAGCACTTTCTTGAAGTGAGCTTGCTTGTGTGCTAGCTGAGCTTGTTACTTGAGATACAGACTCAGCTAGAAGTTTAGCTTTTTCTTCTAGAGTTTTAGCTTTTTCTAGGTTATAGTTTAGCATTCTAGATATTTCTGTGCCTAGAGCATTTGTTACCTTTTCTACTTCACCATTTGCGTTTTCTATCCTAGAGGTAAAGTCTGATCTTCTATAGCTATCAAATACCTTTTGGATAACATTTAGATCACTACCTACTTTTGCTTCAAGAACATCAAGCATTTTATTTAGAACATTTTTAAGTTCTACTAGTTTTGGATTG
>NZ_ANNG01000028.1 GCF_000466685.1 Campylobacter concisus UNSWCS | reverse complement strand
AAGTAACATCAGAAGTAGATGAGATGGCTAAAGCCATAGTTGAAGATGTTAGGAAGAATAAATTTTAAAAAACTTCTTATTTAGGGTTTTAAATAAACTCAAATTTGTTTAATGAAAAACTACTCAGGCAATTTGCTTGAGTAGTTTGAAATATATATTTTATAAGAAAATAGCTAAAATTTTTAGTTATTTAAGCTATTTTTAAATGATTGCTAACTATAATACGATTTCTTTTAAGTGTTCCGGATTAGCTCAGCGGTAGAGTAGGTGACTGTTAATCACTTGGTCGCTGGTTCGAACCCAGCATCCGGAGCCATTCTTGTTTAAAAATCCTTTTAAAAACCTGATTTTAACGATATTTTAAAAACTTTAAGTTTTCTTATTTTTTGCATTCCCTCTTTATTTCCCATCAGGTCTATTTAATCTTCTAAAATTCTTCTATTTTGCTCTAATGTGTTTTTATGCATGTTATTTTTTGTTTTAAAGAGTTACAGATAAAAAACATAAAATGTTTTTACTCTAATTCACTACAAATTACCCTAAAGAGCTATATTTTATAAAGAATTTCTAAAAATACCTCATTCTGTGATGAAAAAATATCCCAATTAGTATAATTAGTAGTAAAAGTAAAAAGGATATTTATGCTTGATAGTAATGAATTTTTAAATACAGTACTACAAAGTCTAGAAAGACAGTTTCCATCTGTGCAAGCTCTAGATCGGAAGCAAACAGCCAAGGCGATTGGAATCGGACTTTCAACATTAGACTTACGCATTAAAGATGGCAGGAATTTGCCTAGATATATAAAAATAGGTGATGCTAAAAATTCAAGGATAGTTTTCCCTTACTTTCAATAGCTGAGTTTTTAACAAATCAAAGGCAAAAGGTTCTATGATGAAGCAAAATAAGAGAAATAGGCTCACTATAAGACTTGATGATAATGAACTTAATCAAGTGAATCTAAATGCTTCAATATTTGGGCTAAATAAGTCATCCTATATAAGATACGTTTTAATAAACGCTAAGCCACCTATTCATAAATTTGATAAGGCAATGATAATTCAGGTAGCAAAAATAGGCAATAACATAAACCAAATTGCAAAGCATGTAAATATAGATAAAGTCATAGATTGTGTTGTTTTAAAGCAAATAATTGATGTCAATAAAAAATTAGACGACTTAATGCTATAAAAGCAAAGTCCAAGAAGTTAAGCATGTTAGTAAAATTCTGTAAAACTAAAAACGGCGGTAGTGTTGCTGGCATCAACTATCTTTTAAATCATCGGGTGAAAGACAAGACGGCGTTTGTTTTGAAAGGTAGCGAAGTGATTACTAGGTAAATAGTATCCAATATGACCAAAAAACAAAAATTGTGTATCGGTTTTTTGAGTTTTGAAGAAGCTGATATTGCTTTAGATATTAAACAAAAGATTATAATGGTTAGATCATCTGTTTATTTGTAAATTTCACTTTTTATAAGCTCTTTGTGCCCTAACAATAATCGAGCGGATCAAGATCACTATACTCTTTTCATAGTCTATAGTAGTCAAAACACCCAAGCTCTTTTAACGCTAGCCTTAGCTTCTTTCGCTCAAGATGCTCATATCTAAAGCTTATCGCATGTATTAAGATCTCTCTTATAAATTTTTTATCATTGCTAAATTTTTGTGCCGAACTTTTTAAAGTTGCTATGACATTTTTTATAAACACACCTTTATAATAAGCCACACTTAAGGCCTGAAACAGCATTATCTTTGCCTTGTCGATAACTCCATTTTCATAAAAAATTTCTGCTATTTTTATGCATATTAGCGTGTCTTTTTCGAAGTAGATCTCACTATCCCAAAGTCCAAATTCGTCTGATATCTTATCTAAACATATATTTTCTTCTACGCTACAGCCATTATAAGTGTCAAACTCGGCATCAGATCTTAAAAACCACTCAAATTTTATCTTTGCATTTTTGCAGATGACGTAAGTTTGCCAGCTTCTCATAGAGGCTCTTATAGCGTAGCTATGTAGTTTATGTTCGAGTTTTACGAAGTAGCATTTGCTTTTTAGCGGGATTATCTTCACTACTTCGCTTTTTGAAATTTGGTCTGCGATCTCTTTGTAGTATGAGAGCGGTTTTTATCTCTCTTTTGATATATCTTTCTGCCTCATTGGCCACAACGAAAAATTCTTCTTTTGTTGTGGAGGCTTTTATAAGTTTTTTGAAAACCTCGCGAGCCCATTTGTGAAAGCCTATATGTGAGAAAAGATCGTCCTCTAGTTCATATACTCGCCCAAATATCTCAGCGCTTTTGTTCTTTTGCATGAGCTTAAATACAGCAGCAGCACCGGCTATGCCGTTTTCAGGCCTACCACACATCATGCGGTATATCCATCTTGTGCAGACAAAGCATTGATTTGTCGAGTCATTTAGTAAGTGACCTAGCATATCCTTTGCTTGCTTCTCTTTACCAGCTTCAAATAACTCTTTTATCTGTTTGATCTTCTTCATCGCCACTCCTTTTTGGGATGAATTCTAAAGTAAAAAACGGACAAAATTTATTCCTATTTTGTTGGTATGATCCTGCAAAAGGACGTTAAAATAAAGATCTTTTTGACGATATAGAGTAGATAAAGGAGGAATGTAATGGAAAATGAAACAAACTATATTTTAAGTGCTGGCGATATGCTAAGTTGTCAAAAATATCAAATTCCAGACTATCAGCGCCCATATGTGTGGAGTGAGGATTTAGCCTTGGGGCTATTTTCAAGCATTAAGAGGTCATTTGAGAATGGAATCTCTGATGAAATTTTATTAGGACATATTATATTGCATGTAGAAGCAGACGCCATCAATATAGTTGATGGACAACAGCGTATAACTACGCTGGCCCTTATTTTAAAAGCTTTAGGCGATAATGATGTGCTTTTTTTAAATAATAAACTAAATATCTTATCGCACAAGGCTTTGAAAAGAAATTTTGAGCTTTTAAAATTAGAATGGGCTGATACAAAAGATAAAGAAAGACTCGTAAAATATATAAAAGAAAAGGTTAAATTTACGTTCGTAAAAACTGAAGACTTAGACGAAGCATTTTTGTATTTTGATACGCACAATACTAGCGGCAGAGCCCTTAGTGAAACAGATCTGCTCAAAAATCACCACCTAATGTTTATGGATGAGACAAAATCAAAGCAATTAATGCTTCACTACACTAAAAAATGGAATGAGTACTCTTTATGCGGGGTTAATACCTCTTGGTTTTTGAGGGAGAATTTGATATTTCGCACACTACGAACTGCACTAACCATAAGAAGTATAAAAACTAATGCATATTATCCACATATAGTATTTGGTTATTATGGAGCAGATGAAGAGTGGTATAGGATAAATTATTCTATTTTTCAAGAATTTAAAAACCATTTCGATGAAAAAATAAAAATTTACAAAAGCAATATATCGATAGTAGATGATGTGCTTGGTGGCGCAAATTTTTTTGAATACGTTTTTAAGTATTGCGATATCTTAAAATATATTGAAAGTAGTTTTATATTTTTTAATGGAGATTTTACAGGATGTAGTTACCTAAATCATGCTTGCCACGTGGTTTTACTGTGTGTAGCTGATAAATTCGGTATTGAAGCATTGGATGAAATTTCAGATTTAGTACTTTTCAATGTCTTAATAGTAGTTTGTAAACATGATAGGATTGATCCGAATAACTATATGCTATCAAATTTGACCAACCGACTCCTGCAGCTCATAGACACATCAAGTGTATTAGAAACTTTAAAAATAAAGATAGAAAAAGAGTTAAAATCTAATGTTGATACAGTATATATCTCGCCTGAAAAACTAAAAAAATTAAAAAATAAGGATAAATATACAGAAAATTATATAAAAAGTTGCTCGTTTGGTATTATAAAATTGAAAGGAAAAGAAGATGGAAGCAATAAAAAATAATATAGGCAGTTTAAAAAAGCTTAAATTTGAAATACCTTTTTACCAAAGGGCATATTCTTGGGAAAAACAAGATATTGAAAAGTTAATAAATGACATAAATGCTAGAAGCAAACACTATCTTGGCAATATCGTATTTAAAAAAAATAATGATAAATTTATAATTATAGACGGGCAGCAGAGGCTAACTACCATTTATATTATTTTTATGGATCTAAGAGAAAAACCGTTTGAGTTAGATTATGAAATAGACAGTGGTGACGGCGAAAAACTAAAAAACTTTGATATCAACGAACATAGATATATTAACCAGCAAATTTTAGATGCTATTAATTTTGTAAAAGATAACAAGACTTTATGTGAAATTTCTTTTAAAGAAAAAATAAACTCAGCTATTTTTACAATGACTATTATCCCAGAAAATATCAAAGCTACTGAGTATTTTGAACTAGTTAACACAAAAAGCATCCAGCTTGAAAATCATCAAGTTTTAAAGGCTAGATTTTTAAGTAAAATTCAAGATAACTATACAGACGTAGCAAGAAAATGGGATATGATCTCAAATATGGATGAAAAGTATAAGGATCAAGTAAAAAACAACAATAAAGATATACAATGCGGGGAGCTAGAAACTATAAATGTGCTTTTAAACAAAACCTACAAAGAAGAGCAAAAAGCACAAACTAAAACAAATTCTGTTGCAAAAAGCTTGGTAAAATTTCCGGTATTTTTACTTCTAGCTTTAAAGGTCTTTGTTGCTAAAAAAGAACTCAAAATAGACATTATCATAAACAAAGATAAACTTTTAGGTGAATTTGATAAGGTTTTTAAGGAAGAAACCAATATATACTCTGAATTTATTAAGTTCCTAGAAGATATGCGTAATAAATTCGATGAATTTGTCTATAGAGATGACGATATGAAAGACAAAAAGCTACTAAATTTACAAAGGATGTTTTACTATACCAGTGAATATGATAAGCCAGAATTTATTGCTGCACTACTAGCCTTCTTAGATAAAAGCTCGCTAGGAGAGTATAATGAGGAAAATGCAAAAAAAGTTACTAAATTTCTTGAGCAATTAGACAACGAACTGGTAAAAAGTGCTCTAAGAAATAACGGATCTCGTAAAATAGTAGAAACAATAAATAACGTTATAGAAAAAATTTATAAAAACGAAAACATAGAAACACAAATGCTTGAAAAAATAGACTCAAGTTTTTTGGATAATGGGACAGCGGTACCACACTATTGGTTCTATAGGCTAGAGTATCTCCTTTGGCAAGATTTTGAAGATTTAAATGTTTGTGGTATTTGTGCAAACAATATAAAAACAGTATTTCCTAAATTTAATAGAGACGAATACCTAATCAAATCCCAAGACACAGCAGAGCATATGTGGGCAACAAATCTACAAGAAAATAACAAAGCACTAGATGATTTTGGAAATTTGGCCTTAATAAGAAAGGATTTTAACTCTAGTTTAAGCGATTATGATTTTGGTGAGAAGCTAAAAAGGATAAAAGAAAATCCAAACTCAAGTATAAAAATGTTGATATTTTACACACTTCAACAAGGCTATAACATTGAAAGAATAAAAGACCTTGGCGTAAAAATGAAACAAATTCTTTTTCAAGGCATAACCAATGGCACTATCTAAATCCCTCTACATCCGTGGTCTTCAGTGTGAAAAGAGCTTGTGGCTTAAAAAGAAAAAGCCTGAGGTTTTGCAAGTTCCAGATGATGGCGCGCAGGCTGTGTTTGACACTGGCACATCAGTAGGCGAGCTAGCCTGTGAGCTTTTTAGCGGTGGCAAGAGGATAGAGTATACTGGCGACTTTGGCTCGCAGATAGCAAAAACGAAAGAGCTTATCGAGCACGGCACAAAGGTCATCTACGAGGCCACTTTTTGCTTTGACGGCATTCTCGTGATGGTTGATATCCTTCGTATCGGCAAGGACGGGCTTATCATCAACGAAGTAAAGAGCTCAACCTCGGTAAAAGAGGTCTATATCGATGATACAAGCATTCAGTACTACGTCATTAGCTCGCTTGGCTACAAGGTGAGTGCCGTAAATATCATCCACATAGATAATAGCTACGTAAGAGGCAAGAAGCTCGAGCTTGAGAAGTTTTTTCACACCGAAGACGTGACTGAGCAAGTAAAGCAAAAACAAGCAGATATCCCTCAAATTTTAAGTAAATTTGACGAAATTCTTAGCAAAGACACTGAGCCAGAGATTGATATCGGAGTTCAGTGCGCTAACCCATATCTCTGCGACGCTTGGGAATACTGCTGGCGCGAGCAGCGAGGCATACCAGAGTATAGCGTCTTTAACATATCTAGGTTAAGAAGTGATAAGAAATTTGAGCTTTATAAAAGTGGTGTGGTTAAATTTGAAGATATCAAAGAGCTGGATAAATTTAACGCCTCTCAGCAGATACAAATCCGCTCCGAACTATCCAAAGAGCAGATCATAGACAAAGAGGCTATCAAAGAATTTCTAGACACACTTAGCTATCCGATCTACCACCTTGACTTTGAGACATTTCAGCAAGCCGTGCCCGAGTTTATAGGGCTTAGTCCGTATGAGCAGATACCTTTTCAGTTTTCTATCCACAAGGATGATGGCAAGGGAAATTTGGAGCATTTTGAGTTTTTAGCAGAGGTCGAGGCTGATCCTAGATATGAGCTGGCGCTAAATTTGATCAAATTTATCCCGAAAGATGCCTGCGTATTAGCCTATAATATGAGTTTTGAAAAAAGGGTGATAAGACGTCTTGCTGAAATTTATCCGCAAATTTCAAACGAGCTTATGGCAATACACGATAACATAAAAGACCTGATGGCGCCATTTGCTAGCAAAAGCTACTACCACCCAAAAATGCAGGGCAGCTACTCTATAAAATACGTCCTACCAGCGCTCGTGCCTGAATTTGAGTCGGCATATAAGGATCTAAATTTGATCCACCATGGTGGCGAAGCGATGCAGGCCTATGAGGCTATGGCGTATATGCCAGCCAAGGAGCGCGATGCCTATAAAAAGGCACTTTTAGCATACTGCAAGCTAGATACTCTAGCTATGGTTAAGGTTTTAGAAAAACTGCGCGAAGTGGTAAAATAGACAAAAAAGTGTCCGCTTCGCTGGCTATAATGCTTTAAAAATTAAAGGAGAAAAATATGGATATAGAAAAATTTGAATCTATACTAAAGCAAATCAAAGTCCTAAATGACAAGCTAGAGATCAAAAAGCTACGCGGCAATAACGACTATAACTTATTTTGAGCACTTCTTGATATAAACGACGAGGTGCGATTACACTCACGATTTATCTACTCATTGCTTGATCCAAATTCATTGCACTACCAAAAAGAGTTATTTTTGGAACTTTTTATAAAGGCGTGTGGGCTAGAGAATTTTGGACTAAATTTACAAACTGCAAAAGTCTATAAAGAATACAAAAATATCGACATTTACATCACAGACGGCACAAAACATATCATCCTAGAAAATAAAATAAATGCCGGCGATCAAGAAGCCCAAATAAAAAGGTATATAGAAAACATTCAAGAAGAAAATAACGGTGAGGCTGATATTTGCGTGTTGTTTTTATCTAAGCAAGGGCGAGAACCTAGTGACTATAGTTTAAGTGAGCTAAAGATCGAAGGCTACAAAATTTTAGATATAAGCAGTAATGAAATAGCTAAATTTAGGGCTATTTCATACAAGAAATAAATAGTGGAGTGGCTTGATTTGTGTCTTGATGAGGCTGGAAATTTGGCAAATTTAGCTGCTGTGATATCACAATATAAAAATGTCATTGAAAAAATTTATGGAATTTACAAAGGAGTACAAATGGATCAAGAAAAAATAAGCGAGATAATACTAGAAAAGGAAAACTATAAAATAGTTAGCGAAATAGTAAACAGCGCTTTTGATAAGGCCAGAGAAAAAGTTATTAACAATTTTTTTGTCAGTGCATCAAAGATTATAAAGGATAAGCTTGATGGTTATTGGGAGGTTAGTATAACTAAAGCAGATTCTAAAAAATATTTTAAACCAATTAGAATTTATAAAAAAAGTCACTGTGCCACTGGAGAAGATTTGTGTTTTTGCATAGAATTTCAAAAACAAAATTTTACGGAAGCTTGGGCTGGTTTTCAATGTATTATAAAAAAAGAGGATGTTGATATATTAAAACAGTATATTGCTAACTGTAATCCCAAATATTGTAATGAGTGGTGGGCGACTGGACAATACTTAAGTGTTGGTAATGGTGACTTCGTAAAAGCTATAGTGCTAGATGATTATTCCGCAGAAAAATTCGCAGATGAAATGGTAAAAATGATAAAAGATTTTGAAGGCATGGCTAATCAAATAGATGTCCTTAAAAAAGAAAAAAAATATAAATTTAAGTGTCAAAAATGAAAACAGTTAATCAAGAAACAATACTTTGCGCAAAAGAGATCATCAAAAACGCAGACGCCATAGTCATCACAGCAGGTGCTGGCATGGGTGTGGATAGTGGATTGCCTGATTTTCGTGGGGATCAAGGCTTTTGGAAGGCATATCCGCCGCTAAAAGATAAGGATCTAGGCTTTACTGATATAGCAAATCCTCAGTGGTTTTTTGATGATCCAAAGCTAGCTTGGGCATTTTACGGCCACAGACTAAAGCTTTACAACAAAACTGAGCCTCACGCTGGTTTTGCCATGCTTAGAGAGCTTTGCGCACAGAAAAACGAAAACTACTTCATTTGCACTTCAAACGTCGATGGACACTTTGCCAAGGCTGGCTTTAGCAAGGATAAAATTTACGAAGTTCATGGCTCGATCCACCACGCCCAGTGTATCCACAACGACGATGGGATAATATGGCCTATGCGCGAGAGTAGTGTAGAGGTTGATGAGGCTAAATTTATCGCTACAAAGATGCCAGTTTGCCCTGAGTGTGGCTGCGTGAGCCGTCCAAATATCATGATGTTTTACGATCACGAGTTTAATCCAAAAAGGACCTGGGCGCAGCGCAAAAGATATGAAGCGTGGCTAAGTGAAAATGAAAACTCAAAAATAGCCATAATAGAAATAGGCGCAGGCCTAGCGGTGCCAACCATCAGAAAGCATGGCGAGGCGCTAGTAAAACGCTCTAAAAAGGCAACCCTTATCCGTATCAACCCAAAAGATAGCGACCTAAACCCACAGCTTGGTATCAGCCTAAAGCTAGGCGGCCTAGAAGCGCTAAATCAAATTTTATAGCAGGAGAGAAAATGGAGCACACCAGCATCTTTGAAACTTGGTATAAAAATGACAGTGGTGAGTCAAAGCACATGGCTATATTTAGGGCAAGGCATGACATATATGCGCTTAGTCAAAGCATATCTGATAAGCTCTTGGCGCTTCTTGAAAACGCAAAGGGCACCGAGATAAATTTTAAAATTTCTAAAGATATGCCACTTGATGCCGTGATCAAGCTTTGCTTGGAGCAGATAAGAGATACGCTTTGCGAAGAGTGTAAATTTAATGTGATCATCACTGATGATCTAGCTTATGTCGATGAGCGGATCATTGATATGAAAGCGACTATAAAATATTAAAAAAATAGACGATGTAGATATCAAATTCTAAAAGGAGAGAGGATGGAGATAAAGTCACGAAAAGAGGACTTTGAAAAGCTTTTTGCAGATATGAGCAAAGGCTACATGGCGGCAAAGGCGCAGGCAGATAGGCAAAGAGCCATGGGCAAGCATGACTATAATATCTTTACTTTGTTTCATGGTTTTAACGATGAAGTAAATTTGCACTCAAATTTCATAGCTTCGCTACTTGATCCAAATGGTGATCACTACAAGGGTGATCTATTTTTAAAGCTATTTTTAGAGATGTGTGGCATAGATGACTTTAGCATAGATACGAGCAGGGCCACCGTTTTTAAAGAGTTTAAGCATATAGATATCTACATAAGCGATGGCAAAAAGCATATCATCTTAGAAAATAAAGTATATGCAAAAGACCAACCTACGCAGATAGCAAGGTATATTGAAACTATTAAAGGAGAAGGCGCTAAAGAGAGCGACCGTGTTAAAGATGAGGATATATGTGTTTTGTATCTGCATCCAGACGGCAAACTACCAGATAATCAAAGCTTTGGCGACTATCATACTAGACTACTAGGAGAAAATCCGTCTATTAAATTTAAAGTCATTAGCTATGGCAAAGAAATTTTAGAGTGGATAGATAAGTGCAAAAATGAGGTGTCAAATTTAACTGACCTAAATGTATTTTTATCACAATACAAGGACGTGATAGAGATGATTTATGATAGATACAAAAGGATAGATAAGATGGAAACAGCAAATTTGGTAGAAATTTTTAAAGAAAACTATACTGCGGTATCGGAGATAGCAAATAACTATCAAGAGATGAGAAAGAAGATAATATATAGTTTTTTTAGCAATGCAGCAAAAATTCTGAGAGGTGATAGCGAAATCAAAAGCGTATATGATATTAAAACTGAAGAGAACCAAGACTATAGACCTATAATTATCACTAAAAAGAACCCTAAGGATGGTGAAATATGGGAAAAATTTTACTTTACAGTCGAATTTCAAAAATCTCCCTATTCTATGCCATATGTTGGTTTTCGTAGAAAAGAAGATAAAAATACAAATGCTAAAAATTACAAAAAACCTTGTGAAGATCAGTTGAAAAAACAAACAGAATATTTCTTGGCCGTTGATGAGTTATATAAGGATGTTAATATTGATATTTGCAAAAAAATAATAGAAGAAGAATTTAAGCCAGAAACTTTTGTAAAAATGACAAATGCAATCTTAATTAAGCTTAAAGAGCAAAAATTAGAAATGCAAACAAACCAAAACTAATTTTAGTGGCTTTTGCCACTAAAATTTTAAATTTAAGACCAAAATTTTATAAAATAAGACATACAAAAGTCCAAAAAGCCGAGTATCATCTCAAAATAAAAAATGAGATGAGATGAGAAATTTTGACAGACTTGTTACATTTTATCTATTGCGTGCAGTGCTTTATGACGGGCTATTTGACAAAGTAGATGGACGTACAGCTGATAGGGCTATAGAGGGTCTTGGTTATGGCGAGGAGCAGATAAAAGCGATAGGCGGTATGTCAAATTTCTTAAAAGAGCTAAAGAAAAGGCATGATGATATCTTAAAAAATATGCCAAAATTTCCTGCTGTGCTAGATAAAAACCTAAAAATGATTAGCGAAAAGTTAAATTTGGATGAGACGCAAAAGCAAATTTTAGGCTTTTTGATCATCGTATTAAACTCAAGAGCGCTTGAAAACACTATTGGCAAGATCGAAGAAATATACAATAGTGATTTTAATAAAATGATCGCCATTATCTTAAATTTACCGCAACGTGCTGTAAATAATGCACTAAAACATGATGGGAAGTTGATAGGCTCAGGACTACTTGTAATATTGAGCCATGAAGATACTTTTTGTTGCAAATATGGCTTTATAAATGGTGACTTTGCTTTTGAGATATTTGAAAACAAAAACTATTTCAATAAAATTTTCTTAGAAAGCATAGTGCCTTGTGGCAAGGGCGATCTAAAGAGCTGTGACTATGGGCACATAAAGGACGAGCTAGCTCTTACGCTTGAGTATCTAAAAAATGCCATTAGCACAAAAAGACATGGAGTAAATATCTTGCTTTACGGACCTGCTGGCACTGGCAAAAGTGCCTACGCCAAATACATAGCAAAGTCGCTAAACAAGCCACTTGTTCTAAAAAAATCAAGCGATCTAATAAACCAATATATCGGTGAAACAGAAAAAAATATAGCTCAGGCTTTTAAAGATGCTAAAGAAAAAGGCGCTGTGCTTGTTTTTGATGAGGTTGATACCTTTTTGCAAGATAGAAATAATGCGGTTAGAAACTGGGAGATAAGTCAGGTAAATGAGATGCTAGTGCAGATGGAAAACTTTGAGGGCATATTTATCGCTACGACAAATTTGCTTGACAGGCTTGATAGTGCGAGCATCAGGCGCTTTGATATGAAGATAGAATTTGGCTATCTAAAAAGCGAGCAAGCACTTAGCCTTTTTAAAAAAGAGTGTGAAATTTTAGGGCTAAAGGCTAGCAGTAGCGATCTAGAGCTTGTTGGCTCGTTCGCCTTTTTAACGCCTGGAGACTTTGCAGCTGTGCTAAGAGCAAACAAATTTAGCCCACTAGCAGATGCAAACGAATTTGCAAATCGCCTAAACGACGAGATCAGATATAAAAAGATAGAAAACGAAAGAAGGGTTGGGTTTTAAAAATGTGATCTTTAGTTATAAAAATTATAAGTCAAAAGTAATCTAGGTTTATATAAACTTTTAGAAAAATGCTTTAAAACATTTTAAAAGGAGATAATTGTAATGGAAGCAAAAACAACTATTAGAAGAATGTTAAGTGGTAACTTTATTCGTGTGCCAAACTACCAGCGAGCTTATTCATGGGATAAAGATAAGCAAGTTAGGCAATTTTTGATTGATTTAGATGATTATATAGATAGTGGCTCTACTACTCCATATTATTTCGGACATTTTCTTTTTGAGCAAAAAAGTGAAGATTTATACAATATAATTGATGGACAGCAACGTTTAACTACAATTGAAATTTTTCTCTCGTCAGTATTTAAAAGACTGGCAAGTATCAGATCTTTAATAGAAGATGATAAAAAAATAATAGAAGACGATAAAGAAATAAAAGAAGATGTGATAAAAAGAAACAGCAAATATAGATTTTCGACCGTCGAATATGATAATCCGTTTTTTAAGGACTATGTAATTGATCAAAAAGATATTTCAAGAGAAAGTCTAGAAACATTATCAGCTGTTAGAATTATGGAAGCTTTTGATTTTTTTGAAAATAAATTAAAATCAAAAGATGAAGTAAGTTGCAGACAATATATAAATTGTGTAATAAATTCAGCTTGCACAACACACATTGTAAACGAAGAGGCTGAAGCTATACAAATGTTTATATTTCAAAATAATAGAGGAAAAGACCCTACAAAACTTGAGATTGTAAAAGCGCAATTCATGTATGAAATTTGGATTTCAAATATCAACCAAGAAGAAAAATCAGAAAAAATTAAAGAGCTTCAAGAGCGATTTGAACATATTTATAAGTCTATATCGGTTATTGAAAATAATATTAGCGAAGATGATGTTTTGCTATATGCTCTACGGGTTTCTTTTAATACACTTGATATTGATGTCTCTATGGAAAAAATTGAAAAAGAGCTTAAAGATAAGAACAATGCTATAAATTTTATAATGAATTTTACACTTGAATTAAAAAATAGTTTTGATAGTCTAAAATTATTTTTTAAAAATAGGAAAATTTATGAGATCTATTCTTTAGCGCTTTTAGCAGAAACACAAGTAATGCCATTTGTAATAAAATCATATAAATATAGGATATCAGATGAAGATAAAGCAAGGTTGTTTGCTGAGTTAGAATCGCTTGTTATAAGACATAGAATAATTAGAACAAGAGCTCACCTTGAAGATAGAATTAAAAAGGTTTATGAAAAATTTACGGAAGAAAATAAAGATGTATATCAAATTATTGATCGTATTAGATGGCTAAAAAAGAAACAAATAATAATGATTTGTGGTGGTATTATTATTGGTCTGATGCAAAATTTAAGGAGGCATTGCAAGGAGCCCTAGATCATAAAATAGCAAAACATATTCTTTGGAAATATGAAAATTATCTAATATCACAAGAAAAACAAGGCTACGGATTTATGCAAATGGAGCAGATCGCAAGCCCTGAATTAGAGCATATTGCGCCACAAACTCCTTCAGACGGAACTCCTGTTGCCAGAGGATATTGTGAATACGATGAAGAATTTAAAAATATGTATTTAGACTGCATTGGTAACTATCTTTTGATCTCAAAATCCCATAATTGCTCAATCGGAAATGTTTCATTTGCGGACAAACTAAGCTCTTATAACGTTTTAGCTCAACAAAGAGAGATAAAGGAAATAGCAAAAGATAAGTGGGATAAGGATGCCATCAAAAAACGTCACGATAAAATAGTGAAATTTGTGGTAGAAAAAATATAGATATACGATGACTTTTTTAAATGAAATAAAATATCTTTAAATATTTTATTTCATTATTTTGATTTAATAGTCTATCATCTCATCAAAAAGCTCATCCTTTGCCTTTTTAAAGCCTACATTTAGCCCGTAAAATCTCGCTGTATCTACCTTATCTTTTGATAAATTTACCTTTGCAAACTCAAAGTCGCTTATCACTAGCACATCTGCATTTTGAAATTTTCATCACTTTTTATGAGCTCATGGCGTGCCTTAAGGCTGGCTGCACATCCGTGCCGCCATTAAAACTTTTTTAAAAAATTTAGAAAAGTTTTTACAATTTTAGTTAGATCAAGCGAGTTGACATTTTTACTAAAATTTATGAGATAGCATGCACGTTTTTGGCTTACTGCGGTGTTTGCCATATATAGCGCAACGCTTTTTGCAACCATTTCTCGTTTGCCTATCATGCTACCGCTTGTATCTATGTAAAGCACCGCAGGACCTTATTTTCTAGGCTATTTTTGTAAAATTTCTGATGGTTTTTATATTTATCTCATATATCACGCCTTTTCACTTCTCTTTTGCGCGATAACGCAGAGCATATCTTCTATAAGCCTTTTGTAAAAAGGCACCATCTCCTTATGACGTGTATCTTGAAAGGGATCTGAGCTAATGCAAACACAAAGAGGCATTTTGTTATCTCTTGCCAAAGCAGTCACGACCGCATCACGCTCGATTAGTAAATTTACATCTACTGCAAAATATCCAAACTTCATAGACACATCCGAGCTATAGATGATGAGATCTGGCTTTATATTGCTTATAGTTTTGCCAAGCCCATCTTTTATATTTTGTAGATATTGCTCTTTTGTGGTATTTGGCAAGACGGAGTCACAATAGACGTTATCTAGGTTAGGAAATATATCTCTAAAAAATCTATCACATCCTGAGTAGATCTCATAGACCCAAAGGCTTTTATCATCTTGCGCTAGCTCAAAGACGCCTTCACTTTTTTTGCTACCAAAATTTACATATAAAATTTTAAGATCCGGCCTGTCTTTGTGAAGCTTTATAACGCTTAGCGCTATGTCGTTATATGGGGCTTTTACTGCACCATAGTTTTTAGTGGAGTATCCAAAGCCACCACGAGCGTTTATGGCAAAACCTAGCTCAAGCGCTAGCTTGCACGCGTGTAAAGTCCCTTTGCACATCGCTTTATATGCGTCTAAAACACTCCTTGCGATCATATCTAGCGGTACATATTTTGATATTATAAGCCCAGTTGTTTGCTCAACAAATTCGTAGTCTTTGTATAGTTTTGATAAATAATCCTTGCCGTGAAAACTATCTAGATCTATAAAGCTTTGAGTTGGCGTTTGTCTAAAACGGGTGATAAAATTTTTATAACTTTTTGGCAAAATTTTATATTCAAAATCAAACCAAGAGGTCAAAAAACTATTACGAATATACATATTATCAAAGTCTTTAAAGGTGCTTGCCTCTCTAACGCCATTTGGCAGATATATGTTGTAGTCATCAGAGCTTACAATAGGCATCCAAATGAGCTTTTCGTTGAGCGAGGCACTTATTTTTTCTTTTTTGTAGTATAGCCTTGGCTCAAAATGCCAACATATATCATCAATAGACAAAATTTCTTCTATAGTCATTGAGGCGCTAGACATCTTAGTGAGTATGATCGAGCAGTCAAAGCCATGTGGTCGCCCGTCATAGCATAGTTCTATGCCACTAAGATCATCATCATCTTCAAAGTAAAAGTCATGTAGCTCAACAGAGAGAATTTCCTCCTCGTAGTCTTTCATATAAAAACTAACCTCACAAATAATGTCTATCATATCTTTATCATGATCAAGATATGCCTTAAAAAGCTTTTTAAGACGCAGATACTCTGCCTTCATCTCGCGCTGTATCTCAAGAAGCTTTTGATCAAAAGCTACCAAAAGCTCTTTTTCTTCTTTGGTGCAAACTATTTTTACCTCCTAAAAATTTTTAAGAGGATATTAACAATAGTTAAAGACAGAAAAATGTCTGCTTTTTGGATAGTTTATAGACAAATTTTGTCCAAATTTTTATTTATAATAAAAACATAGGAGTAAAAATGAGCGAGAAAGAACTTTGGCAAGAGTATGATGAACTTTCTTTTTTGGCACAGGCTAAGTCAAGCTATGATTACGTAAATAACGCAAATTTTATGAAATATAGCAACACTGAGATGTCAAAAGATTTCTACAGGCAAGCTGTCAAGGTATTAAGCAACCCCCATGATATCGTTATTGAGGCTAAATTTATACTGCAAAATCTAAAAAACGACTTTGGATATGAGAGCGAATTTATAAAAGAGATATGCTTGCAAATTTTAGATACAGAAATGACGCCCTATGAGCATCAAGAGGTAGCTAAAATGATAGAGAGCTATAGCTCTATCACTTGATAAAATGGCTCTTTTGCACCGCTACTTGCAGAGTTATAAATTTTAACTCCGTTTAAAACGTCTATGTGAGATTTTGGCTCATGGATATGCCCACAGAGGATGATCTTTGCCTTTAAAAGATTGTTTTTGATAAGCCTTGCAAGCTCTATATCTCCGTGATCCTTTTCATTTTTACTAATGCTCGTGCTTGTCTTTGCTGGTGGGACGTGGGTTATTAAGATATCGCACTCTGCAAATTCAAGCAGGTCATCACACAAGTAAGGCACGCAGCCAAATTTAACGCCGTTTATAGTTTTTATAGTGCCATCAGCGTATATGCCACTTATAGAATTTAGCCAAAAAGGCGGCATATCGTGGTTGCCAGAACATACAAATACCGGCTTTTTAAAGCTTTTTAGCCACAAGGCAGTTTGCTCTTTTTCTTGCGCGCTCTCTTTGTATAAAAAATCACCGCTAAAACAAAAAATGTCAAATTTGTCTTGAAAGGCTAAAATATAATCAAAATAGCCAGCGCCAAAGTGCAGATCGCTAGCGTGGAGAAGTTTTAAGCCGCTCATTTGTGTCTATCAGCCTTTAATCCACGAGCAAATTTGCGATCAAATTTACCACCATATCTTTTTGCTTTGGCTCGCTTTGAGCGATGAACAGTGCAAGTGCAACAAGGGCGTTGTCGCTCATCTTGCGCTCGCCGTTACTTTTAAAAAGTAGCTTGCATTTTGACAAAAACAAGACAAACATAAATGATCCGATGCGCTTGTTGCCGTCGCTAAAAGGGTGGTCTTTGATGATATAGTAGATCAAATTTGCCGCTTTTTCTTGTGGGCTTGCTAAAAGATCACGTCCGCCAAATGTCTGGTAGATATTTTTTATTATCCCTTCAAATTCATCTGCCTTTTGAACGCCAAAGATATTTGACGCCTCGCCCTTGCTTATAAGCTCTCTTTTTAGCTCATCTACAGCCATTAGTGCCTCGTCATATCCAAGGATGAAATTTTCGCCCACATCGCTTTTGCAAAGACCAAGCGAGCCATCATCAAATTTTTGCAGTAGCGACCAGCTCTTTTTATAGTATCTAATAAGCTCTAGCGTCTCTTTATCGTTGCTGCTCATAGTGCCTCTTTGATCAGAAATTTATCTCTTTTAGATACTCGCTGACATCTTTTTTGACCTCGTCAGCCAGCTCTTTTGGCTCAAGCACCTTTATAAATGGCAGGTAGTAGTATATGAGCGGTTTTATCTCCATTATGTGGGTAAATTCTATCTCGATCTCGACTGAGCCGTCGCTATCTTGACCAGTTATGCGCTGTTTTGCGTGCGGTTTTCGCTCAAAGTATTTTGCCACTTCAGGTGCCAGCAGTAGCCTTGCCGTTTTTGGAGCTTCTAAGTTTGCCCATGCTGAGTTCATCGCCTTTACACGCTCATCTAGCTCGCCACTTAGCTCAAATTTCTCCCCGCTATGCTTTATATCTTTTATGCTTTTTAGGTGAAATTTCTTAAATTTATTGCCCTTTTTGCTATCAAGCAAGAGCAGATACCAAAATCCCTCAAAAAGTGCCAGTTTTAGAGGTTTTACAAGAAACTCAAAGCCGTTATACGTGCATGTTATCTCCGCTTTTTCTCTTATAGCATCCTCAAGCGTTTGAAAATTTACAAGATCATCCTCGCTTAGCTTTTCGTTGTTTATGTTTGTAAGTATCGGGTGGTTTAGCTGCTGAGAAATTTGCTCTAAAAGCACGTGAGCCTTGCTGTAAAAATTTGAGCCCATGTTTTTTGCCACGTTATCAAGGATATTTAGCACCACCCTATCATCGCCGTCTAGTCCGTCGCTCGCCTCTTCGTCATTTATGCTCCAGTAGTGCCCCTTTTTGACGGCACCATACTCTCTTAGCGTGTCGTAAAGGTCGCGCTGGATTGTCTTTGAGGTCACTCCAAGCATAGCTGTTAGCTCTTTTATCGTGTGCGGTCTCTCTCTTAGCTTTGAGGCTATTAAATTTATACGTTCAAATTTGCTGTTTTCTTGTTTGGTTATGATGGGTTTCATTTGACCTCCTAGTTCGGGGATTATATCCAAATTAGGACTAGAGAGTGTCTTTTCTAGCATAATATCTGCCTAAGGCCATCTAGTGCGCCACATTTTAGACTTATGCCGAAATACTGCGAGATGTAGTTATCTCGTGGGTTTATGCGGATAAGCGTTGCTTTTTTGGAGCGTCTAACAAATTTCTCACCAAAATTTCTGATTGTTGGCACCGCAAGACCTGCGCCTAGCTCTATGATCACAAAGCGGCTATCTTTGTTTTGCTCTAGCCACGCTTCATATCTTTTATACTGCTCGTTTATGCGCCTTGTATTTACCATCCAGTCGTAAAACATCACGATATTTGGGCGGCTCACGCAGCCACACTCTGGACAAACTGGCATATCTAAAGCGACAAATTTCTCTTCATCTACTCTTATATCGCTACAAGTCTGCCATATAGCGCCATCACGCTTATGGATGCACTGAGAGTAGTGGATAGAGCCGTGGCACTCGTAAATTTTCTCCTCGCTAAAGCCAGCCTTGGCAAAGTGTCCATCGACGTTTGAGGTATAGACGAAATAGTTTTCGTTTTTGCTTTTTACAAGATCTAAAAGCAGTCCAAATCCCTCGTGAGGCTCTGTTTTTTTGTATAAATTTAGCCTGTGACCATAAAATGCCCATGCTAGCCTTGGATCATCTAAAAACCACTGCGGATTTGCCATATCCTCAAAGCTTAAATTTTTGTCCCTTAAAAGTGGATACGCCCTCCAAAATCCTACATCTCCCCTAAAATCAGGCAATCCACTATCCACACCCATGCCAGCACCTGCTGTGATGATGACCGCATCAGCCTCGGCGATAGTCTTTTTGATCCTATCTATCTTCTCTTGCATTTTGATCCTTTCAAAGAAATTTGGGTAATTGTATTGATAAGACTAGACATTTTTGTGTCTGATCTCTTTTGGTAAAATAGTGAAAATTTTATAGGAGAGTAAAATATGATAGAGAAATTAACGCTTAGAACAAGGGCATATATTTTAACAGATAAGAGATTTGAGAATTTTGTATCTAATCCTGGTGACTGGTTTTATGCCGAAAAAGACGATGAAAAGGTGATTGTAAAAAGTATTTCAAAAAGAGCTGATAAGAAATATAGGCTTTTATTAAAAAAAGAAATATTGGAAAAAGTTAAAAATAATGTCAATGTAATTATTGGTTGCATTGATGATGATAAATTTTATAGGCTTGAGCTTGAGATAAAAAATTTTGATGCTGATAAAGAGGTGCTCTTTAATGATAAATTTGAAA
The DNA here is from genome assembly GCF_000466685.1 of Campylobacter concisus UNSWCS. GTDB lineage: Bacteria > Campylobacterota > Campylobacteria > Campylobacterales > Campylobacteraceae > Campylobacter_A > Campylobacter_A concisus_A. The sequence goes on along the minus strand of NZ_ANNG01000028.1, from coordinate 23,921 downwards.
TTTGTAAAAATAAAGATAGCGTAACAGTAACACAAAAAAATATGATTGACTTAAATATTGAATCATTTACTGATTATGCCGACAACGATAGAAGAATAAATAGCCTAGCTACTGCAGATAGAATAAAAGGTTTTGGCGGAAGAGATGAATTTTTAAATTGGTATAACAATCAAGAGAAAAAATGCTGCTATTACGGCGTTGAAGAAGCAGACCTAAAAAAATATTTTCATAGCAAAAACACACAATATGAAGATGCTAGACAAAGAGGAAAATTTTTAGAAGTTGAGCGAGTGATAACAGCGCCAGAAAATAAATATTCAAAAGATAATTGTCGTTTGGCTTGTTATATTTGTAATAATGCAAAAAGTGATTTTTTGTCTGCTGAGAGTTTTGAACCTATTGCCAGAGGTATAAACAAATTTTGGAGTAACTATCTAAACAAAAATGTAGAATTTCCAGAAGATTTTGAATATTGGAGCAAAAATAAAAAATAGTTTTAAAAATGGCGGTAACTCTACCGCTCAAATTTCTCCGCCGTTATGCAGTGTAGCGCACCGCCAAGCTCTATAATTTCGCTTAAATTTATCGTCTCTACTTTATAACCACTATAAAATTTCTTGATCTGCTGCAGCGCAACATCGTCATCATCTATCCCATATATAGGAACTATTAAAATATCCTTAATTTTAATAAAATTTAAGTAAGCACCCCAGTCTCTCTTTTTAGTGAAAAATCCCTCTTTATACTTCATAAATTTCACATCCAAACCGCTCTTTTTAAGCGCTTTTATGAGCCTATCGTTAAAGCTTTTACTCTCATTTGAAAGGTCATTTACTAGCACACTATTTTCATCTATCCACCTCACCATTGAGTCGCTGTGCCCTAACATATCGTAAGGCTGTTTTGGTATAATGATGAGCTCAATTTAATGCGCATTTTTGCTTTATAGTTCTCACGATCTCTGCCTTTGTTTTTGATGGATTTTCTCTAAAAATTTTATCTGTCATGATGGCTCTACCTCCAAGCCTTACGAAATTTCCGCCATCTAGGACTAAATTTATATGCTCTTTTAATGGCTGGATATTTGTTCTTAGATGGCTATATTTTTTATCTTTTAGGTAGTCTGGATCGTAGTCATAAGAGACAAGGCGCCCATCATCAAGCAAAATCGGCATAAAGTCTCTCATCCAAATATCTTTAGTCTCTAAAAACTCGTATTTGACCCCGTGTTTGTCAAATATCTGGCACAAGCTTTTTGCTGTTTTTGTGTGGTGCTTTGCTAAAAGTGCGGAAAGCAGGATGGTTGGCTGCATATTTGCTCCTAAATTTGATAGTTTTTGTGAAATTTTACTAATAAATTTCTAGACATTTTTTGTCCATTTGAATAGCTATAATTTCACAAATCGCAAAAAATGTATCGGCGATAAAAATCAAAAAAGGATAATCAATGATCTACGAGCAACTTAAAATTCTTACACAAAACAGCGATAAAAAGGCGCTCTCAAAAGCACTTGGCTACGTAAGAGAGCAAAATTTCACAAGAGCACTTGCAAATTTAGAGGCAGCAAAGAGCCTAGATGAGTTCATCACAAAGGGGCACTTTGACTGGGCACACAGCTCAGAAACGCTCATCCTAGCACTTAGCAAGCACTTTGCTCTTAACATAGACGCTGAGCTTAGCGAGGTGCAAAAACTCTACAACGAGCGAGTGAAATTTAGAGGCTTATATATCTATATAGATACGGATTTTAGGCGCAAGAGTGAGCCTATATTTGCCCTTGCTATGGCGCAACACCTAAGATATATCAGCCTAACGCCGTTTTTAGATGAGATTTGTTTTAAAGCATTAAATGAGCAGTTAAAAGTTATCTCAAAGATCACTAAAAACTACTATCAAAAAACGCAAACTCTGCCTATTTTTGGAGCTATAACTGGCTTTAAGCTCTATTTTCTAGGCAAAAATTACTCGCTTGATACAAATGGAAATTTTACAGATAAAGAGATTGCCGAACAGGTGGCGGTGATTAAATTTTAAAGGACAAAAATGGGACAATTTACAAAGGAGCAAAGGCGAAAGCTAAATAGCATAAACGAAAGGCTCTATGACCTTGAGCGCCGTGTCGTGCCACGTGCAAAGCAGATAGACCTCTGCGCAAAAGATATAAAAGAGGCGTGTGATCATTTTTGTGAGCTACTGCTCTCTTTTTACTCAAAAGACGAACTTCTTATGCGATATGGGCAGTTCATGAATCACATAGATGACTACTTTTATACGGAAAATCAAAACGAATTTAAAAACTGGCCCACACATGAGATGTCTGGCGAGTGGCACTGCTGGTTTTACCACTGCTTATATGACCATACGGATCTTAGCTGGGATGAAATTTTAACTATCGACAGGATGGATGGTAAGCTTCGCTCATGGTATGACTATACGCCTATAGATCTTTGCCTGGAGAAGCTAGAGTGTAGCGAGAGGGAAGAGTATATCTCTGATGCCAATAAGGACCAGTGGGAGCAAATAGAGAAGATAAATAAAGCTCTAGCTAGTTACCAAGATATCCTAATAAGAGATGCAAAAATGCTTGAAAACAGGCTAAAAGCAAGGGTTGAGGGTGGATTTATCGAGGATTATGCTATGGAATTTCGTTTGGTCTTTCGCTTGCGCGAAGACGATCCAGATTATGATGAAAATGACGATAATTTCTTAGCTATCATCAACGAGCCTATCGTCCCTGGCGAAATGAGCAAACAAAAGAGCCGCTGGACACAAAACTGTAATGAATATTTTGGTAGCTCTGTCTATTTTGATAAGAAGGCATACTTTTGCTATCTATTTGCAGCTTTTGAAAACAACACACATATCTGTAAGATCAAAGACATACTACGTATAGGCTCTGTTGATATGGCGCTTTGCTGGGATGAATACTATGAAATTTAAAGCAAGACAAAAAAATATTAAATTTTTAATTCAAATTTATAGATATAGACATTTCTTGTCCATTTTGCCTGTTATAATTTCACATGTCACAAAGATATCTTGACAAAAAATAATTAAAACAAAGGAGAAAAAATGTCAAAGAAAAAAGTTGTTAAAACTGCTCCAATAATTGAGCAGTTTGTAGATTTAGCTAGCACACAAAGAGAGTTAGCAGATGAATTAGGAGCTAAGTTTTTAGAATTTTGCAACACATACCTAAATGAAAAATGTGTTATTACTAGAAGTGAATTTGCTTACCAAGACTCTTTTTTACCGGTAAATCTAAGTATCGAAGCTCACACTAAAAAACCGACTTCTAACACATCAATAGTAGATGCATACATTGGTAATGTGCATTTTAGCTTAAATTATGATTATTCATATGAAGAGTATGATGATGACCATTTTAAAGATGAGTTAGTTAAGTTCTTAAATAAATAACACTTTATAGTAAAAATAAACCTACCATAGAAGATCGTGCTAGTCTAGTGTAAAAGATATTGAGCTACCATATAGCAGCGATGCGCAGGAGTAAATAAAGAGCGTTTTAGGGCGCTCTTTTTTAAATTTATCTTTCACAACAAATTTCTCAAATTTTATATTTATGGACATAAAAATGTCTTTTTGGCTAAGTAAAATAACTCCAACAAAAGCAAAAAAGGAGCTTATCATGCAAAAAGAAAATTTTTTCGTAGATAATGAGATATATGAGCTTGCAACACTTTGGGTGCTTCGTGCCATTTTTTATGCTGGAGGTGAGAAAGAGTTTTTAAGATGCCGAAGCGATGATGTGTTGGAGTTTTTGGGCATATATACAAGTGAGCCCAAAGAAGAAGACATCGAGGCTTTAAAAAATAGACTTTGGCTCCTTGAAAAAAGCAAAATTTCATGCGAGTTAAAAGAGCTTGAGCACAACCTAAATTTACTTCAAGAAAATTTAGGTCTAAATGAGACCGAAAAAGAGATTTTGAGATTTGTCGCGATCATGTATAACTATGAAGTAGTCTCAAACGCTTGTGATCTGCTAGGAGAGCTAAACACCAGACAGGCCATAAAAGCGATCTCAAAGATACTAAAACTAAAATTTAGCGATGTGCAAAATGCCTTTAGAAAAGATGGAGTTTTTGCTAAGACCTCGATACTAAAAATAGATAGTTACGGACGCAGTCTAAGGTCAAAAACCGATGTTATAAATAATAGTTTCATGGGTGATTTGTTTGTTGAGTGCAAAAGCATAGACGAGATATTTGAAAGTGCGATAAAGCCATGTAGCAAGACAAATTTAACCACAAAAAACTACCCCCATATAAAAGAAGATGTGAAAATTTTGCTCTCGTTTCTAAAAAATGCTATTCGCAAAAAGCAAAAGGGAGTAAATGTGCTTCTTTATGGCTCTGCAGGAACGGGTAAAACCGAGTTTAGTAAAGTAGTAGCTAGTGAGCTAAATTTAAAACTTTACGAAGTAGCTTATGATGATGGAGATGGTTACGCAAACGAGTACCAAAGGATAAGATCATATTGCCTTGCACAAAGTGTATTGTCCGCTGGGTCAAATTTACTTATGTATGACGAAGCAGAAGATATATTTAATACCAAAAATGACGAGAAAAGGCAATATGGCAAAGCCTTTATCAACAGATCTCTTGAGACTAACGAAGTGCCAACTATATGGATAACTAATAATATCCTTGATATGGATGAAGCCGTAGTTAGAAGGTTTAACCTAGCCATAGAGATAGGCATACCAACTGAAGATGTAAGAGCAAAGATCATAAAAAAATATAGTGAAAATTTGATAGATAGTAAGCTCGTAAAAAAGCTAGCTAAAAATCGATTTGTAGCTCCAGCAGTCGTTAGTAACGCTAGCTTAGTCGTTTCAAATTTAAACACAAAAGACAAAAACAAAGCCTTTGAGCGAGTGATAAGCAATACTCTAAAAGCGCAAGGCTACGACGAGATAGAAAAAGACGAGAAGCCAAGCGTTGATCTGCCAAGCAGCTATGATCCAAATTTCGTAAACTCAGACTGCGATCTAAACGAGCTAATGCAAGGCATAAAAGCGAGCAAAAACGCAAGGATATGCCTTTACGGTGTGCCTGGAACTGGCAAAAGTGCTTACGCTAAATTTATTGCTAAAAGCCTTAAAAAGCCGATCATCATCAAAAAAGGAAGTGATCTTTTGTCTATGTTTGTAGGAGGAACTGAGAAAAACATAGCACTAGCTTTCAAAGAAGCCAAAGATAAAAAAGCTGTGTTAGTCTTTGACGAAGTAGATAGCTTTTTGCAAGATAGAGGCATGGCTACAAGAAGCTGGGAGGTGACCCAAGTGAACGAGATGTTAGTGCAGATGGAGAGCTTTGATGGCATCTTTATCGCTACGACAAATTTGATAGATAATCTTGATAAGGCCTGTCTTAGAAGATTTGATCTAAAGCTTGAGTTTGGATACTTGCTGCCAGAGCAAGCGCAAAATTTATTTAAAAAAGAGTGTGCGCTGCTAAAAGTCAAATTTGACGAAAATGCAAGCAAAAAGGTCTCAAACCTAGGCTTGCTAGCGCCTGGAGACTTTGCTAGTGTGAGAAGACAAGCTAAATTTAGACCTATAAAAAATGGCGACGACTTTTGCCATAGACTTGAGCTAGAAGTCGCACTAAAAAATGAAGAAAAGAGTGCGAAGATAGGGTTTTAGGAGATGCCTTATCTCCTAACCCATACAGATAGCGGCTTAAAATTTTTGAAGTTTTAAGTCACCTTTTAAAAATAATGGATGAGCAGGTTCTCCGCTGGTATTTAGTTTTATGTAAAATTTATTTTTTAAGGCATCTAGCACCTCTTTGCTCCTGCCCTGATACGATCCATTATTTCCCCAAGCACATACTACTTTATCTACTTTGCTTGAATAATCTGCAAGCATTTTGTCATTTTCTTTGCCAATAGGATCTTTTGCGGAGTAGATCACAGACGGGTCTGTTGAGACGATTGCAAATAAATTAAGCATATAAAAACCGCCGTAACCCCAGTATTGAGCAAATTTTATGCACTTTTTAATAGTGGGATCATCTTTTGTTTCATCTGCGATGGATGGATTTAATCCTACAAAAACAAGCATTGGTTTATTTTTATCCCAAACTCTTGTTAAAACATATCTATATTTCCTATCTTGTGAGAAAACCGCTGAACATTCCATTGTGTTGTCCTTTCAAAAAATATTTTTAAATTATATCAAAAACCATTATTAATTAAAACAATATCTTTTGCATTGTAAAAATTATTTTTAATAACATTAAAGTTTTTATCCACCAAACTAAGATAGTTATTCTTTTTTATTACAATCTTTTCATCATAGATAAATTTATAATTATCACATTCGATTGTTACGATAAAATCGTTTCTATAAAGCCTATATTTCCCATTGGTCAAGGAGTGGCTAAAAATCCCATTGCACACATAGAGATTATCGCTTGCTTCGATAAAAATTTTAGCATCATCATCCCAGCCGCTTTTTAGCGTATATTTGCCTTCTTTTTGAATGATAAATTTATCTTTATCAACCATCCAAATTTCATCAATATCATCCTTGTGTATTACGGTATGGTCTTTTAGTACAAATGCTTTTTTATCAAATTCTTCACCGTTTATCAGCTCTGCACCAATAGCTTTTATCGTGGCGATATCATCATAGTCATAAAAAGATATAGAAATTTCGTCATATTCTTCTTTAAAAGCACATTACCTTCTGTATCACAAAGTCCAAATTTAGGCTGGTAAAAATCATATGGATTTTTTTCGGATCGGCTAAAAGCAAAAAGTCCAAAAGCCAGATAGTCAAAAGAAAAATAGTTCGCCTCTAATTTGATATTTTCTTGGTAGTCTATCAAGCCTATTTTGTTATTTTTTTCATAATAAAATATCTCTCCATTATAAATATCTTGTTCTATATCAGTTTGCACCATTATTTTGTTGATATAAAAGTAGTCAGTAAAAATGGGTTTATTATTAGCTAGATCAAAGTATTCATTTTGGCATTTATCATTACGAAGTTTTACAATCGTGTCGCAAATCATACTAACATCTAAATATTTTGATGGTACTTTTATATTTCCTTCTAAATCACTAACACCAAAAAAATTATCGTTCTTTGGATTTTTTACCGCAACTAAATTTTTTTCTAAAAATTGACCAGAAATAACCTCTTTTACTGTTTTGGTTATCGGATCAAAAAGTTCTAACTTACTGTTACTAAAAGCATCTTCGTTGTCACTTTTGCTAATGTATATTCCATCCAAATAACTATAATAATAGGCATGTTTATAGCCTTCAAGTGGTATGGGATTGCCGTATCCATCAAAAAATTTAAGATCCTAATTGCATTTAATCCAAGAAATATTATCTTCAACCGAAAATAAAGAGCTGGAGAAAGGCCAATCAAAAAGTTCCAGATCATTTTTATGATACGCTAATGTTTTTAGCTCTTTATGCTTATAATTATACGCAAAAAATTTTTCTGGCGTTAGGATAAAATAAGTGTTGTATCTTTTGTGGGTTTCTTTTATCTGAAGAATTTCTCCAATATCCTTTATCTCATTTACATCTAAATCAATAACAATTTTTTTATTACCTTTTTTCTTAAAAAAATCAAATCCACTATCTACCCTTTTAAATTTTTCTCTATCAACTCAAAGTCACTCTGATTATAGCCATAAACCATAACATCGCACTTTTTATCCGCATTTTTTTGACACAAGAAAAAATTCTTGTACTCTAATACAACTTCACTTTTTTCAAGACCGCCAATACCGCAACCAATAAGTGGTAGAGCAAGAGTTAGATTATCTTCTTGTTCAAGTAGTAAAATTTGCTGTAAATTTTGCAAAATTTCTTTTATGGTCTGTATCGTTGGCACTTTGGGTTTATTTTTTTCAGTATAGTTCATCACTGCGGCATGTAAAACATATGAGAAATTTTTATAGTTTGATGCAGTTTTTATAACGTTACCTTGGTTTATTACTCCACGATTTTTTAGTGCGTCTTGCATATATTTTTCTAGTATTACACCACAACTTCGTTTAAATGCCATCGATACGCCGCTTCCAAGCAACATGGCAGTGTTTGATGGATTTACAGCAAAATCAGCTTTTGCAGTTAGTAAATCGCCTTGTTTGGCAAAAAGTTTATACGATATCATGCAATGCCTCTCATATATTATCTTCTTCTTACTTTTTTTCTAGAATTATAGTAAAAAAATGGAAATAAAAATGTCCTATTTGGTGCACATTTACCAGCGGCTACAAACAGACAAGATTTTAAAAAATGTTAATAGGTTACACGTGTTTTGTTTTATTTTGATTGTATATTTTTAGTATTGTTGAGCGATGTTTATTCATAAATATAGGGGTTTTAGGGATCATCCCTAGCGAGGTCTTTTTGTCTGACAAGTCAGACAAAAAGTATCCTCGCCCAGACGAGATAAAAGAGCCTTGTGTGGTTTTGGTGTCATAATTTGGCGAATTTTTCGTGTAAATTCATTTGTTAATACTAGTGCCTCATCGCTTAAAAATTTTGTATATCTTTTTTATTTATATTTAATACGTCATCAAACCTAGTTCTTATTTTATTCATTCATCCTAGCTTCATTTAAGACTTTTATAATGCGCTCATCCAAACGAAAGTTGGAAATTAAAAATAAAAGGATTAAAAATGAAAAAGGTATTAGGCGCGGCAGTTTTAGCAGCAGTTTTAGGAGTGACAGGTTTGCAAGCTGCCATCACATCAAAAGAGGCTTTAAACATAGCTGAGAAAAACTTTCCAGGCTCAAGCGTCAAAGATATCGAGATGAACGTCAAAAAGGGCGTGACTTTTTACAAGATTGAGTCTTTTAAAGACGGCGTCAAACAAGAGATTAAGATCGATGCTAACAGCGGCCAGATCATTAAAGTAGAGAATAAAAATAAAAAACATATCTTGCCGATCGAAGCGGTAGATTTTTCAAAATTTGCTCTAAGTATCGACGAAGCAGTAGCTAAAGCTCAAGCGCTAGAGGCTGGCTGGAGCCTTGATGAGGCAGAGCTTGATAATAAAAATGGTGCTTGGATATACAAAGTAGAGCTTAAGCGTGATAGGAGCGAGAAAAAAGTGATCATAAACGCTCAAACTGGCGAGATAATCGGCAACTATACAAAGTGATCTAGCGCCCTTTTTGGGCGTTAAATTTTTATAAAGGTGAAAAAGATGAGTGAAAATTTAGAGCAAAATTTAAACGATAACGTTGGTGGGCAGGTTTTAGAGAGAAATTTGAATGAAAATTTTAGCCAAAGCGCGAGAGAGAATTTAAGTAAAAAAGCCGAGGCTGGTACTAATAAAAATAGTTGCGAAAATTTAAGAAAGAGCGAGCAAAGCCCTGAAAATTTAGATAAAAATTTAAGCCAAACAGCTCCGAAATGCAAAGCTCAAAATTTTTTTAAAAATGCGCTTGAGCTTTCGCTTCAAGGTGTAGCGGATGTGCTTATCTACACTGGCAAGGCTGGAGTGTGGCTATCAAACGCTTCAAACTGCCTAAAAGACGAGGCGCAAAGGGCGGAGCTATCAAAGATAAATGAAGAACAGGCCAAATTTGAAGGGGTGGCTTGCATCTTGCCAGAAAAAGTTAAAGAGCTTATCATTGACCGTCTAAAAACAAAGCCAGAAGAGGTGGAGTTTTCTCCGATCTATCTAGCTAAAAAACAAAGTTTTGGCACGCTTGGAGTGGAGTATTTTTATGAGGCAAGGGCTAAATTTAACGGCTTTTTGTATGATTTTAAGATAGGCGCAGCAAATGGCGAAATTTTAAATCTAAAAATAAAAAGCCAAATTTGATAAAATAGCTGGCAAAACCAAGTGAGGCAGGTAAGGCAAAGATGAAAATTTTAGTAGTCGAGGACGAAATAGACCTAAATAGCGTCATCACAAGGCACCTAAAGAAAAACGGATATAGCGTCGATAGCTCGTTTAACGGCGAGGAGGCGATGGACTTTACCGCCGTCGCGCACTACGATCTTATCGTGCTTGATCTTATGATGCCAGTGATGGACGGACTTACATTTTTGCAAAGATCGCGCGCCGCAAAGCTAGCGACCCCTGTGCTGATACTAACGGCAAAAGACGATGTGGACGACGTTGTAAAGGGGCTTGACGCGGGCGCGGATGACTACTTGGTCAAGCCATTTGACTTTAAGGAGCTGCTAGCTAGGGTGCGCACGCTCATTCGCCGAAATAGCGGCAACGTGGCTAGTGAAATTTGCGCAGGTGAGCTCAAGATCGACCTTTCTAAAAAGTCAGTCGAATTTAGCGGCGAACAGGTCGAGCTAACTGGCAAAGAGTATGAAATTTTAGAGTTTTTGATGCTAAATAAGGGCAGAATTCTAACTCGCGACCAGATCAAAGAGCACGTCTGGGACTTTGACTACACGGGCGGCTCAAACGTCATCGATGTGCTTATAAAAAACATAAGAAAAAAGCTTGGTGAGTGCGATGTGATCCAGACTAAAAGAGGGCTTGGCTATGTTGTTAAGGACTAAACAAGCATTTGCAAACATCCCAATAACCGCGCGCGTAACGCTCTGGTACTCGTTTTTTATCATCGCTATCGTGGCGGCTTTAGTTGCTATCTCGGCGGTCGTGGCGGATGAGGTTTTTGAGGACGTGAGCCAAAAAAAGCTAGCCAAATCAGTCACCAAAATAGCCAACAATATGGATGAGTTTGAGCCATATGATGATGGGATATTTTTTATAAAATATAACGCAAAAGGCGATGTGATCGGTGGTCTAGCACCAAAACACTTTCAAATTTCACTTAAAATGAACAGCGGTGCAGTGCGGCTTTATGAAAACGGCGAAAACCGCTTTTACTACTATGATATCGCAGCTAAAGGCAAAAATGTCTGGGTCAGAGGCGTGATAAATGCGGAGAAATTTTTTAAAAAAGAGGGGCTATTCTTACTGGCTCTTGGCGTTTTTGTGCCAGTTTTGTTTATTTTTGTGCTTTACGGTGGCTATAAAACGATAAAAAACGCGATGAAGCCAGTCGCTACGATGTCAAAAACTGCCCTTAAGATAGGCAGCAGCCGGGACTTCTCAAAGCGTATAGACCTGCCTGCTGACAAAGACGAGCTACACGCTCTTGCAAGCGTTTTTAACCAGATGCTTGACTCCCTAGAAAAGGTCTATCAAAGCGAAAAACAGCTCACATCAGATGTCTCGCACGAGCTGCGAACGCCGCTATCTGTCATCATGGCTGAGAGCGACTACGCTAAAAATTACTCACAAAATTTGGACGAGGCCAAGGAGTCGCTGGAGGTCATCTCTAGGCAGTCAAGAAAGATAACCTCGCTGATAGATCAAATTTTAGAGCTTTCAAGACTGGAAGCTGGCAGAAATTTGGAGCTAAAGCGCATAAATTTAAGCACTATCTTGCAAAATTTAGCCAGTGACTATGAAAAGCTAGCAAGCGCTAGGGGGTTAAAATTTAGCTGCGTTGTAGCGCCAGATATCCAAATTTTAGGCAATGAGCTGATGATCTCAAGGCTGGTGGATAACTTTTTAAGCAATGCACTAAAATTTGCAGAAACTAAGATCGAGCTAAATTTAAGTGTGTCAAAAACGCATGCGCTTTTATCTGTAAAAGACGATGGTGTCGGTATCTCTAAAAAAGATAGCGAGCTAATCTGGAATAAATTTTATCAAGTTGAAAGCTCAAGAAACAAAAGCCAAAACATAGGTAGCGGCCTTGGGCTAGCCATCGCTGCAAATATAGCTAAAATTCACGGCGCAAAGCTTGGCGTAAAAAGCGAAGCAGGAGCTGGGAGCGAATTTTGGGCTGAATTTGAGCTTGTAAATTCAAAAGAAGCATAAATTTAAGCAGTTTGCTAAGACAAAATTTACACAAGAGCAAAACTAATATAAGAGTGAATTTAAATTTCACACAAAACTATCAAGGCTATAAGATAGATGAATATTGAACAAAGTATTAAGATGTCTGATTTAAAACCCATTTAAAGAGCTTTAAAAGAGTTTGCAAAGTAATGTAAAGAAATTTCGCCACCTTGCTTTAGAGCAAAACTCACTCTAGCTACGAATAAACCGCACTTTTCTATGCCTTTATAACTTTGATATCTAAGATAGCTTTACAAAATTTAACCAAGAGCCAAGAGCTGTAAGACACACAAGCCAAGAGCCACACAAGAAAAAATCAAAAGCCAAGCGAGCAAAAAACCAAAAACCAAAAAAGACACTAAATTTAGTGTCTTTTATCGTTATCTTTCGCCAAGCTTCCCGCATGCATCAGCGCGGCACCTACTGCAGTGCGTCATCTGGTCTATATCACTAGATATCGATCTTCTTATGCGGTGGATCTCATCGGTTGAAGGGGACTTTAAATTTTCAAAAGGTGTGTCATGCACCGGTATCATCGCCATGCAGTTCATTATGTCAGCTCCCCACTGCTTTGCCTTTGCCGAGATGCTTTGGACGTGGGTCATATTGACTCCAGGGATGACTACGGTGTTTATCTTTACTAGCATGCCAGCCTCTTTTAGCTTGCGGATGCCCTCATCCTGGCGTGCTAGCAGTATCCTAGCAGCCTCCTCGCCGTAGTAGTTTTTACCCTCATATCTCACCCACGAATAGACCTTCGAGCCAACATCTGGCGTCACGGCATTAACAGTCACTGTCACGTGGCTCACGCCAAGACGCACGATCTCATCCACATGCTCAGGCAGCGCTAAGCCATTAGTCGAGAGGCAGAGTAGGGCGTTTGGGAAGTGGGACTTGCACTTTTCAAAGGTCGCTAGCGTCTTGTCAGCGTCGCACATCGGATCGCCAGGTCCAGCGATGCCGATGACTGAGATGTCTTGTCTAAATTTAAAGAGCTTTTCTAAAAATTTCACCGATTCATCTGGTGTTTGCACCTTTGCCGTTACGCCAGGGCGATTTTCATTAGCGCAGTCATATATGCGGTTGCAGAAGTTGCACTGGATGTTGCAGTGAGGGGCAACTGGCAGATGCACGCGTCCGTAGCTAGCGGAGGCCTTTTTGTTAAAGCAGGGGTGGTTGTCTAAATCAGCTTTAGTGCGAAAGATCATTAGCTCTTTTTCCTTCCAAATTTAATGGCATTTGCATGGCAGACATTTAGGCAGTCTCCGCAGTTTGTGCAGTTTATCTCATCAGGTCTTGTCCCCATCTCGCACTTACGCAAGCATGCGTCGCAGTCGTCACAGGCACTTGTTTTATAGACGCGAAATATCGAAAATTTACGCAAAATTTCAAGCACGCCACCTGATGGGCAGACGAAGCGGCACCAAAGGTTGGCTATGATTAGCGAGGCTAGCATGACTGAGATGATGACTGCCGTGCGTGTGACCCACTCCCACTCGCCAAAGCGAAGTGACAAAGTAACGGCAGTTAGATACTCATCGCTCGTTCTTATAGGTATCATCATGCGTGGATTGCCCCAGACGAAATAGACCCAAAGGCTGATCGCTATGGTAGCTAGCATGCCTATTTGAGCGAATATCAGCTTTTTGCTGCGAATTTTTAGCTTGAAAAAGGCAAATTTACCAAGCATTTGATTGACAAAGCCAGCTGGACAGACCCAGCCACAAAATGCCCTGCCAAAGAGGATGACAAGCGCTGGGATAAATAGCCAAAATCCAAAAAACAGCGACGTGATCCGCCCCCAACAGGTGATGATAGGGCAGTTTTGGCAATTTACAAAAGGCACCACAAAAGGGCATCTAAAAATGCCGTAATACGCCCATTGACCGATGCCAGCTATAAAGATGAGCTGCACTAGGCGTCTTATCTTTGTTGTGGGAGAGTTTTTGCTTTTCTTTTTTAAATTTACATTGCCGCATGCACTGCTATTAGAGCATGCGCTATTACAGCTACTACACATCTTTTACACCAAACCTTTCTATAAGCTCTAGCCCACGCGCTGAATAAATGGAGGTAAAGCCATGTTTTTCAAAAATTTCTTGACCCTCGGTGCCGCAAACAAAGTCTGCAAAATCATTTGCAAGCCTTTCATCTTTTACATATTTCATTATATTTAGCGTAAAAGTGAGCGGTCCAGGCGGGATGAGCTTTTCATCGATGGGCATATACTCAATCTTATCTTTAAACCTATCGTGCGTTGTTAGGCGTTTTTCGATGATCGAGGCGTCGCCCTTGCCATCAACTAGCTCGCACATCATATTTATGACGCATGATCCATTTGCGACCATGTTTTTCATCACCGCATCAGTTAGGTTTGAGTTTTTTAAGATCCCTTTGACTGGGCCACTGCCAGGGGGCGATGATCTAAGAGGCAGCATCACCCTAACTCCTGGCTCTGCAAGGTCCTTTAAGTCGCGAATGCCAGCAGGGTTGCCTTTTGGCACGACTAGGACGTAGTCGGTAAAGCATAGCGGTCTAAAATGAAGGCTAAGACCAGCTTTGCGAAGTTTTTTAGAAAGCTCTAAAACCCTTGCTCCAAAGAGCTCGGTCGTGCTTTGAAGTGCTAAAAGCGACTTGCCAAGAGCACCAGCAAAAGCGCCAGTGTATTGGATGTTGTGCCCTGTTCTTGACTCGTAAATGGCATTTAGCTCATTAAATGCTTCAGACAAGCCTCCACACGACCAAACCTGAAGCGAGTCAGACTTAAATGGCGTAAAGCCAGCCAGCATCGTTTGTGGCGTGGCAGCAGCAGCTGTGGCTAAAGCACCTTTTAAAAAGCCACGGCGTGATATACCAGTTTGTTTTAATTCCACGAAATCTCCTTTTGGGATTTAAGAAATGTAAATTTGATATTTTCGGCACGCGAAACTTGTGAAATTTGACTTTTGAAATTTGCAAAAATGGTAGTTGAAGATAAATTTATGCAAATGTAAATTGCGACCGCAATCTAAATTTGAGTGATTATAGCCAAATGCTAGCTTAAAAATCGAGATAAATTTAAAAAGCGCAGAGGTAAATTTGCTAAAGTAAATTTATCGTTTAAAAAATAATTAAGATTTTAGTCGTCGATTTGATGTATTATTTTAGAAATAATATAAAAATGTATTGTTAGTTTTTATCTTTTTTGATATACTTCGGTCATAAAAGCATTAGTATTATTTTTAAAATAATACAGAAAGGGGCACCTTGAAATGATAAAAATAGGCGACGTATCTGAGATAAAAACTGGGTTAGTTTTAAATCGCAAAAAGGCGGACAAAAACGTAGATGAGAAATTTCGCTATAAAGTAGTCTCGCTAAAGTCCTTTAATGAAAATGCGCTTTTTGATGACACATTTGCCGATGAGTTCATATCAAGCGAAAAAATAAGCGATGAGTATAAAGTGAGCCGTGGCGATGTTTTGTTGCGGCTTAGAGAGCCAAATTTCGCCGTTTATATAGACAAGGACTATGATGATCTTATCTACACATCTTTGATGGTTCGCATAAGGGTTAAAAGCGATAAATTTGATCCGTGTTTTGTGGCGCACTATCTAAACAGCAGTGCTGTTAAAAGAACCCTTGCGCCAGATGTTTCAGGCACTACAATAGCGATGATAGGCGTTGCAAGCTTAAATAATATAAAAATACCAGCCATAAATTTGCAAACTCAAAACAAGATAGTAAAATACCTAAATTTAGCTCGCCAGGAGAGCGAAATTTTACAAAATTTAGCAGCCCAAAAGCAAAGATACAACAAAAGCATATTTGAAAATTTAATAAAAGAGGAGAACTAAGATGCAAAAGACCACACAAGATACCATAAATAACGTAGTTTGGAAGGCTTGCGACACATTTCGCGGCACGATGGACGGGAGCGACTATAAAGACTATGTTTTAACGATGCTTTTTGTTAAATATCTATCTGATTTTTATAAAGAAAAGCTTGAGTTGCTAAGAGCTGAATACGGTGACAAGAACGAGAGGATCGAAGCAAAGCTAAAGAAAGAGAAATTTAAGCTTGATGAGAGTTGCACCTTTGAGTATCTTTTAGCACACAAAGAGGCTGCAAATTTAGGCGAGATAATGAACAAAACGCTAGAAAAGATCGAAGAGGACAACAAAGATAAGCTTGAAGGCATATTTAGAAGCATCGACTTTAATAACAAAAACAAGCTTGGGGACACAAAAGAGAGAAACGCTATCTTGCAAAATTTGCTTGAGGACTTTAGCGACACTAGACTAGATCTTCGCCCATCTATGCTTGAGGGCAACGACATAATAGGCGACGCATACGAGTATCTTATAGCTCACTTTGCAAGTGACGCGGGCAAAAAAGGCGGAGAGTTTTATACGCCAAGCGAGGTTTCGACGCTTCTTGCAAAGCTGGTTGAGCCAAAAGAGGGCGATATGATCTATGATCCTACTTGCGGCTCTGGCTCGCTTCTTATTAAGGCTTCAAAAGAGGTCGGTAGCAAAAATTTCCGCCTTTACGGACAGGAGAAAAACGGACAGACTCACGCACTTTGCAAGATGAATATGTTTTTGCATGAGATAAATGACGCCGTGATCGAGTGGGGCGACACGATCAGAAACCCGCTTCATCTACAAGACAATCTTATAAAGACATTTGATATAGTCGTGGCAAATCCACCTTTTAGCCTCGATAAATGGGGTGCTGACTTTGCCGTGAACGATTCTTTTATGAGATTTGCTAGCTACGCTTTGCCGCCAAAGAGTAAGGGCGACTACGCATTTGTCGTGCACATGATAAAAAGTCTAAACAACAGCGGCAAAATAGGTGTCGTGCTTCCGCATGGAGTGCTATTTCGCGGGGCAAACGAGGGCAAGATCCGCCAAAAGCTAATCGAAGAAAATTTACTAGACGCAGTCATCGGGCTACCGGCAAATTTATTTTACGGCACGAGCATCCCTGCTTGCATACTCGTTTTTAAGAAAAACCGCGCAAACGAAGATGTGTTGTTTATCGACGCTAGCAAAGAATTTGAAAAAGGCAAAAACCAAAACTCGCTAACCGAGCAAAATATAAAAAAGATAGTCACTACCTACAAAAACAGAAGTGAGATAGAAAAATACTCCCACCTAGCAAGCCTTAGCGAGATAAAAGAGAACGACTACAACCTAAACATCCCTCGCTACGTCGATACATTTGAAGAAGAAGAGCTTGTGGATATCGAGGCTACAAAGGCTGAGATTTCACGCCTAGAATCCGAGCTAAAAAGCGTTCAAAGCAAGATGAGCGAGTATCTTGCGGAGCTTGGGCTATGAGCGAATTTAAAAATTTACCAAGCGGGTGGAGGGTCGTGAGGCTTGGGGATGTTTTTGATTTTTTAAAATCTTATACAAATTCACGTAAAAGTCTAAATGATTATGATGAAATTTCATATATCCATTATGGGGAAATACATAAAAAATATAAATTTTACTTAGATTTTCGTGTTGCCTCTTTGCCAAAAATACATCAAAGCAAGTTGGGGGACAAGCCAGAATTTATCAAAAATGGAGATTTGGTCATTGCCGATGCTTCGGAAGATTATATAGATATCGCAAAAAGCGTGGAAATTAAAAATTTAGAACACAAAGCGGTTGCTGGGCTACATACTTTTTTGCTTAGAGATAAAGGTGATTATTTTGCAGATGGTTATAAAGGATATATTCTTTACGAGCCTTGGGTTGCAAAAGAGCTAAAGAAAAAAGCCACAGGCATTTCTGTTTTGGGGATTTCAAAATCAAATTTATTAAATTTAAAAATCAAACTTCCGCCATTGGACGAGCAAGAAAAGATAGCGGAAATTTTATCTACTTGGGATGAGGCTATAAATTTAACTATAAATTTGATAGAAAGCAAAAAGCAGTTTAAAAAAGCTCTTATGCAAAATTTACTCACAGCCAAAATCCGCTTTCCACAATTCAAAGATGAGTGGCAAAATGAAAAATTAAATAAAGTTACTTTTTTTCAAGAAGGTCCTGGTGTAAGAAATACACAATATAAAAAAGAAGGTATTAAGCTGTTGAATGTTGGAAATTTAAACAACAATACATTAAATTTAAATACGACTACAACATATATAAGTGAAACTGAAGCTTACGGAGCTTACAAACATTTTTTAATCGATGATGGTGATTTGCTAATTTCTTGCTCTGGCATAAATTCAGCTAGCTTTAAAAATAAAATAGCCTTTGCTGAAAAGAAGGATTTGCCATTGTGTTTAAATACAAGCACAATGCGATTTAAAAGTTTAGATGACAGATTGCTGTTGAAATATTTGTATTATTTTTTTCAGACAATATATTTTGAAAGACAAGTGCTTGGGGTTTTGACTGGTTCGGCACAATTTAATTTTGGTCCAACGCATATAAAATGGTTTAAAATAAAGCTTCCAAATTTAAAAGAACAACAAAAAATCGTAGAGGTTTTAACGGCTTGCGATGATGAGATAAATTTACTAAATTTAAAGCTTGAAAATTTGAAAAAACAAAAACAAGGCTTGATGCAAAAACTACTAAGCGGAAACATAAGAACAAAAGTAAAAGGAGGAAAAAATGTCAAGATGGATGACTAGGTATGGGTCGAGTGATTTTCATAGCAAATGGGAACTATTTAAGACAAAATTTAGTGAATTTAATATTAAAGAGATTGGGAATGTAGAAATTATTGATGAATACAATAGACTTGGAAAAGTTATAATTTTTATAGATAGCTATCTAAAGCTAATCGATCCTGAATTAAGCCAAGAAAATTTATTGGATAATTCAAGAAGTTATTTAGAAAGTGCTTTGCATTATTTTGATTTATTCATCAATAATAGAACTATTGATTACATTGTAGCAACAAATAACTATATAGATCAGCTTATTGCTGGGTTAAGGAATTTAAATATTCTAATGCCTAAAATTTCTAGCAGATCAGTTTCTAACATGGTGCAAGAATACACAGATACTATAAAAAAGGCTTTGGAGGATATAAATTTAGAAAAAATAAAAACAGATGTCAGGGAAATTTATAGATTAAAGAATGAGTTAATAGATGGAGAGAATAGCATTGAAGATAGTGTTAAAGACTTTTTTGACGAAATAAAAGAAAAATATACAAAAATTGCAGAATTTCATGATGAAACTTTAATCGATGAAAAAGATTATATATCAACAAAAACTGAGATACTGGAAGCAAAAAAAGATATTTTAAATGATATAAATTTAACTAAAAAGTATTTAACGGAAACAAATAAGGATTTGGAAGATCTTGAAAAATTTTATGTAAAAATTTTTGGAAAATTTGATGAAGAAGAAGGAAAAAGAATAGGAGGATTAGAACAAGAACTGGCGACAAGAAAGAATGAACTTGAGGAATTTAAAAACGATCAAATAAATAAGTTAAATGAACTTAAAGAAGAACACGACTCAAAACACAAAGCCTTTGAAGAAGAAATAGAAAAATTATTAGAAGGTGCAACTAGTGCAGGGTTAGCAAATGCTTATAGTGTTGAAAGAAAAAAATTTAAATGTCCAATTATAATATGGAATATTGTATTTATAAGTTGTCTTTTTGCTATATCGCTTTTGTCTTTTTCTACATTAAAAAATTTAAGTTCAATAGAAGAGATAACAAAATACATACTACACTCTTTACCTATAACATTGCCTTTAATATGGGTCGCTGTATATGCCAGTAAGAGACGTAGTGAAAATCAAAGACTAGAACAAGAATACGCACATAAGGAAGCATTGGCTAGATCATATATAAGCTATAAAAAGCAGATTAGTGAGCTAGGTAAAGAAGATAGTGAATTGCTAGAAAAGCTAATTTTGGAAGCTATAAATGCAATATCTTATAATGCAAGTAAAACATTGGATAAAAAGCACGGAGATGGAACAATATTAAATGAAATAACACAATCTATTAAAAATTTAAGTCAAAGAGAGACAAAATGACCCCAGATACTTCAGAAAATAAGATCCAGCAAAACAGCATAAATTTACTTCAAAGCTTGGGCTATAAATTTATAAGCAGGGAGGAAAATTTAAAACTTCGTGGCGGTAAAACTAGCGAGGTTTTGTTTAGGGAAATTTTAACCAAAAAGCTTGGTGAGATAAATGGCTATGAGTATAAGGGCAAGAGGTATAAATTTAGCCAAAGTAGCGTTTTAAAAGCGGTCGATGAGCTAGCTGGGGTATCTTTAAACGAAGGGCTAATGGTCGCAAACGAAAGGATCACAAATTTACTCTTGCTTGGCACCAGTTTGGAGGAAAACTTAGAAGACGGCACGAGAAGGAGCTTCTCTTTTAAATTTATAGACTTTGAAAATTTTCAAAACAACGACTTTTATGTGACTGAAGAATTTGAAGTAAGTAGAGTAAGCCAGAGCGACGCACAAAAGCACAGAAGGCCTGATCTTGTGCTTTTTATAAACGGCATACCAATAGTCGTGATCGAGCTTAAAAAATCAAGCGTGAGCCTTGAAAACGGCATAAAGCAGCTTGAAAAAGAGCAGGGCAAAGATGAGATAGCACACCTTTTTAAATACATCCAGCTAACTATCGCGGCAAACGGCAGTGGAGCAAGATATGGCACAACTGGCACTCCGTTTAAATTTTATAGTGTGTGGAAAGAGCAAGATGAAGCTAAGGCAAAAGAGAGCTTAAAGAGCTTGATAAATGGTAGAGAGGTGAGCGCGCTTGATATGACGCTCTTTGCGCTACTATCTAAAGATAGGCTGCTAAGGCTAGTTAGGCACTATATAGTGTTTGATAAGAAAATGAAAAATGTTTGCCGCTATCAGCAGTTTTTCGCTATCGAAGAGACGCTAAAGAGGGTATCAGCGAAAAAAGAGGGCGCAAGAGCGGGCGGACTCGTCTGGCACACGCAAGGAAGCGGCAAGTCGCTCACGATGGTGATGCTAACAAAACTTTTAAAGCAAATTTATATAAACTCAAAGATCATCGTAGTAACTGATAGGATAGATCTAGACGGGCAGATACACGAAACCTTTGAAAACACGGACGTAAAAGCAGGACGAGCAAGTAGCGGAAGCGATCTAATAGAAAAGCTACAAAGTGGAGTTAGCGTGATAACTACGCTCGTGCATAAATTTGAAAAGGTGAAAAACCAAAAGGTAGTGATAAGAGATGGCGATATATTTGTGCTAGTGGATGAGAGCCACCGCACGCAAGGCGGCGATCTGCATAAGGCTATGAAAAAGGCGTTGCCTCTTGCTTGTTATATAGGATTTACTGGCACGCCGCTTTTAAAGCGTGAGAAAAACAGCTTTGCGAAATTTGGCGGAGAAATTCATAGATATACGATAGATGACGCGGTAAAAGACGGAGCCGTGTTGCCGCTACTTTATGAAGGGCGATATGTGGGTCAAGAGGTGCTAGACCCTGAGGGGCTAACTAGGAAATTTGACCTCATATCAAGAGAGCTTGGCGATGAGGCTAAAAGGGACTTGCAGCAAAAGTGGGCGAGGTTTGAGCGTGTGGCATCAAGCGAGCAAAGGCTGGAGCTAATAGCCGTTGATATAAATGAGCACATTAAAAAGACTTTGAAAAAAAGTGGCTTTAAAGCGATGCTGGCAACGCAAAGAAAATATGACGCTATAAAATATCATGAGATATTTGAAGAATTTGGAGAGATAAAAAGTGCTTATGTGATATCAAGCAACGAGCACGAGGAGCTTGAGGGCGGGCATAAAGAGTATGTCGCAAAGGCGTGGCAAGAGACCATAAGGGGCTACGGCAGCGAGGAAGAGTATCTAAAGCATGTGAAGGATGAATTTGTTTATGGCGACGAGATAGACCTGCTTATCGTCGTGGATAAGCTTTTAACTGGATTTGACGTGCCAAGAGCAAGCACGCTTTATATAGATAAACAGCTAAAAGAGCATAATTTACTCCAAGCCATAGCTAGAGTAAATAGGCTTTACGACGGAAAAGACTACGGATACATTATTGATTATAGAGGGCTTTTGGGCGAGCTTGATGAGGCGCTTACTAGCTATGCTTCGCTAAACGGCTTTGACCCAGAGGATATAACAGGAGCCGTGATAGACGTAAGAAGCGAGATCGTAAAGGCTAAGACCTACTATACTCATTTGGATGGGCTTTTTAGCGGCGTAAAATTTAAAGACGATCTAGAGAGCTACGTGGCGGTTTTAGAGGATGTGCAAAAACGAGACGACTTTAAAGAGTGGCTGTCGCAGTTTGCTAGAGCTTTTAAACTAGCGCTTTCGAGTGAGAAAATTTGCGATATCTTAAGCGAAGAGGAGATAAAAGCTTATAAGCAAAGGGTTAAATTTTATAACGAGCTAAGAAAGGCGGTGCAGCTAAGGTATTATGAGGCTTGCGACTTTGGCAAATACGAAGCGCAGATGCAAAAGCTGCTCGATACTTACATAAATGCACAAGGGGTTAATGAGCTTACGAAGCTCGTAAATATCTTTGAGACGGAATTTGACGATGAGGTGCAAAGGATTGAGGGCAAAAATGCAAAAGCCGATACGATAATCAGCGCCGTAAGTGCGGTGGTAAAAGAAAAAATGGACTCAAATCCAGCATTTTATAAATCAATAGCGCAGCAAATACAAGACATCATCGACGAATACAAGGCAAAAAGGCTAAGCGAAGAGGAAAAACTTGCTAAAGCAAAACAGCTAAAAGACCTGATAACTGGGGCTTTAAAGCCAAATGAAGATAGGTATCCAAAAGAATTTAATGCTAATAAAATTTTGTTTGCTATTTATGATAATTTGCTCGATATTTTGGGCGATGTGGGGCTTGCGGATGTCGAGGTGGTAGCTAAAAATTTGAGCCTGAAATTTTATGAAATTTACGAAAAAGCCTCAAAAAAACCGGAATGGCACAAGAATAAAGACGTAGAAAACGAGATAACAAGCGCGATGGAGGATGCTCTTTGGGATGTCGAGGACGAATACAGCGTTTCTATCGATGAGAAAGAGAAAATTTACCAAACTATCCGAGGCATAGGGATAAGTTTTTATGCTTGAAGGCGTAAAAATCGTCCGAAAAGACGTAAAAAATATCACTTTAAAAGTTAGACCAAATGGCGAAGCGATACTAACGGCGCCAAAGTCGGCAAGCGATGAGCATATAAAATTTATTATGCAAAAAAGAGCCAAGTGGATAGCGCAAAAACGTGCGTTTTTTTCTTCGTTTAGGACGCCGCAAAAAGAGTATGTAAGCGGCGAGGATTTTAGATATCTTGGGCGAAGCTACCGGCTTAAAGTCGTGCAGTCTAAAGAGGAGCGAGTAAAGCTTCAAAGGGGCTATCTGGAGCTATTTATAAAAGATAAAAGCGACCTAAAGCGAAAAGAAAATTTGGTCTATGAGTGGTATTACGAAAAGGCGACGTTATATTTTTTTAATATCTTGCAAGAGTTTAACAAGATAGTAAAACAAGATATCAAAAGCGTAAAAATAAGGCAGATGAAGACAAGATGGGGGAGCTGCAATCCATATAAATCATATATAAATTTAAACATAGAGCTTATAAAAAAGCCAAAATCATGCATCGAGTACGTCGTATTTCACGAGCTAGTGCATCTTCTCCATCCTGATCACTCAAAGAAATTTTATGACTATCTGACGCTTTATATGCCTGACTGGCAAAAACGCAAGGAAATTTTAGAGAGAGCTTAGAAATTTGGACCTGGCTTTTGGGCTATTATACATATTTTATTTTTGTAAATTTTAAAAAAAGAAAAAATTGGCTTTTGAGCGTTTGATTGGTAGGTGGTGGGTTCACCAGGACTCGAACCTGGGACCATCCGGTTATGAGCCGGATGCTCTAACCAACTGAGCTATGAACCCACAGTTGAAAGAAAATCGTATTATACAAGAAAAAGCTTATTTGTTGCTAAATTTATAGGTTTTTGCATATTGGTAATTAAATATCTAGCTGTTTATTTTAGTAGATATTAGCAAGCTTTAGCTTGACTTTGTTTTTTTTTTTTTTTTT
>NZ_ANNG01000027.1 GCF_000466685.1 Campylobacter concisus UNSWCS | reverse complement strand
TAGTAAGCAAGATAGATATGCAAAACTAAAAGAAGATAGTTTTAGTGACTATCTAAGCAAAGCTCTAAATTTACAAGATAGTGGTATCAATGCCAAAGATGCAGCGATAAAGTATATTAAAAATCAAAGTAGCTTAAATACTCTACTTTTAAATTCTTATATGTTTAATAGCTTAGATAAGAGTAAGGGGGATAATAAAAAATATAGATTTGGCTTATATGATCATATTGATGATCTAAAGATAAATGATTTTAAGCCACTAGATCCTATGGCTCCCCTTTTGATACTGGTTGATCCTGAAACTAAAGGTGTTGCTGTTGGTGGTGCTAGGATAAAGTCTGTTGAGAAAGTAAGTGGAAACAAAATTAAGATTAATGATTACAAGAATGAATTAAGTAAATCACAAGTAGCAAATATCCAACGAGCAATTAAAAAAATACCTGCTAATTCAAAAGAAAATATTGAGATATATAAGGAAAATAATGGCAATATTGTTTTTAAAGCGGTTTCTCCAGGAAAAGTACCTGGATCTAAGGCAGAATACATAAAAGTGATTAATAAAGATGGCGATACTATATCTTACAATAAAATAACATATGATCCAAAAGGGAATATTGTGCATGACAAAGATAAATTTAATACAAAATAACAATAAAACTAGCATTTTATTAGACTTGGTTCATTTTAAAAACAATATAGATACATTAAAAAATATGTTATCCCAGATTGGTTTTGATAGTGAAATTGAGCTCGTTTCTATGTCAAGAGATAATATAGTAGAAATTTTACAAAGAAGCTTGGATAAAAAGATATCTTTTTTAGAGCTTGAAGAGTGGGCAAATTTAATAGAATGTCGTGAAGATATAGGCTTTGAAGATGAAAAAACACAAGAAATGATCTTTAAACTAGCAAATCCTTATTTGTATGGAAAGTTAGATGAAAATCAGGTGCTAAGCTATCTAAACGAATTAGATGAAAAATGTGGTGATAAATATAAAATAGTAGATATTTTTCGTTAAAAAGTGATGAAATTTCTACCTTACCAGGAACTACTTTCCCAAAAGAAGAGCTAAATAAAAATGATAATGTCCTCGCTACACCACAAACAGAGCAATATGATAAAATAACAAATGGCGGTGTAAATACAGACAATTCTTTTAACGAGCCTTATCTTGGTG
>NZ_ANNG01000026.1 GCF_000466685.1 Campylobacter concisus UNSWCS | reverse complement strand
CTTTATTGAGCTTAACAAACTTTCAAGCTTGGCTTTTACATTAGGTATTCTTACACTCTTACTTATGCGGTATCCGATCTCGCCGAAGGTAAATTCTTTTGAGCGTTTTTCGGCAAATTCAGCCTTATTATCCTCGCAAAAAAGAGTTATTTGCTGCTCTAAAAAGCTTTTTTCACTCTCTAGTCTTTCAACTTCGCTCTTTCTGGCTTCTTTTATACGGTTGCATTCAATCGTTACTTCTCCGTTTATCTTCTCTATCCCTACGCTTACCTCGCATAGTCTTTTTAAAGTAACGTCTACGTCGCTAAAACTATTTATTTGCATCTTTTACTCCTTATTTTTGCTTTTCTTCTGTTTGCTCTTATTTCTTGGCTTTTGTGCTTTGCGCCGGCGGTTACCGCGCTTTTTGCAAAAGCCGCCTTACTTCTTCTCGCTTTGGTCGGCGTTAGCATCGGCGCGCCGCCTAGCACGCTAGTATCGTTTAGCGCTAGGCTTAGACCCGCTAGCATTGACACGGCTTTCATCATCTGACGTTCTCCTTTCAAGTATTTTAAATTTCATCGCAAATTTAAGCTTTGCGACATACCCATAGACCATGCAAACTGGTAAATTTGCTTTGGCTTTTTTTATGATTTTTAAACTCAAGCGCCATCACTCAAACAAGCTAAATTTAAGCTCGCTTAGGCCGTATTCTTTAGCCCATGCCGCCTCTTGTGCCATGCCTTTACTCTTGTCGCTCCATTTGCACGAATGGCTGTAGTAGTAGCTGCACACTCTAAGCAGTTCTTCGCAGTTTTTCATTATGCGATCTCTCTCAAGCTCACTATATACGTCCATCCACGCAAGTACGGGCGAGATAGGCTCGTAGCCGTTAGCTCTGACGATAGCGCAAGCCTGCTGCGCTATTTGCTTAGCGTAGTAGTTTCTGTCCCGATCTTTGCACTCGATACTGGCGTAGGGAGTAGAAACAAACACTAATCTCGCTGTTTTCATTTATTCTCCTTTCTTAAAATTTAACTTTATAGGAAGCTCCGCAGAGCTCCCGAAAAATCAAATTTAAGCTGCCGTATCGATCACTTTGCCGTCGGCGGTTCTTACGATATATTTACCCACCAGTTTAAACATACTCTTTGAGTAGTCGGCCTTTTGGCCCTTTATCATGCTTGCGCGCCTTATGCCCCATAGTTCGCCTTTAGCACTTACTCTCATTTCAAATCCTTTCTCTTCAAATTCTCTCACCAGCCTAACTAGCCCAGCCGCTTGTGTTCGCTCCACCGCGCGATTTTCAAGAGGATTTATATCTATCATTTTTTACTCCTTACAACTATTACAACCGTTACAACTATAAAAGCAACATCTTTGTAGCCTCTTTGACTACGTCTTCGTTTATAGGGGTCTTTGCGTATTCGCTTAGCATCTTCGCCCTTCTTAGCAGCTTTTCGGTCTTTCTGAAATTTCCTTTAGCTAGCGCTTCTATTAGATCGATGCACGGTTTTTGCGTTACGCCGAAGTTTTTGCAAACTGCTTCTAGGTCGTCTCTTATTTTTTTCTTGTCTTCGTCTACATAGGAAAGTCCGCCTAGTATCCATTTATTTCCGACTCTCGAGCTTAGCTGCTCTAGCTCGTTTCCACTCTTTGAAGCTGTTAAATTTATGAGCAGCTTGTTTGTGCCCACGAGTACCAGAGTAGCGCGGCTAAAATCGTGCATCCTGCGCAAGCTTTCAAGCGCGCGGTAAGGCAAATGCTCGGCCTCGTCTATAATGATCGTTCTGCTTACCTTTTTTAGAGCTTCCGCGCTTTGACGTATTAGCTCGTCTATGCTTCCTTTGTCGTTTAGTCCGAGCTCGCGGGCTAAAATTTTAAAAAGGCTCTTTGCGGACGTGTTGATGGTGGCTTCGATTAGAATGCTATCGGGATGCGTTTTTACGTATTCGCGCACGGCCCTAGTCTTTCCGCTGCCAGCTACTCCGCTTATCATTGCCATATCTCTATCTTGTACTGCCCAGCCGATCACCGCGTGTATACTTTTGACGTCCTTAGTTTTTACGAAAGGTAGCTCGTCTTGTAAAACGTCCACTTTTTGGATAAAATTGTCAAGATAGTTCTTAGCTGGCTCTTCTACTTTATCAGCATACTTGTAGCTAGAGCCTTCCTTTATATATCCCGAGATATACGCGGGATTTATTCCCAACGCCGTAGCAAATTTGTTCTGACTCATACCGCTTGTTTTATTAGCTTCGATGAAGTCTTTTATTCTGTCTGCTAACTGCATTTTTCCTCCTTTTAATTTTGTTTTTAAATGTTTTAAACGCCGTTTAATAGGACTTTAAACGACCTTGAAAACATTTTTATTCTCCGCTTGCTATCTCTATGGCGTCGTCTACGGAAAATTTCTTTTTATTTTTAGGTTCGGTAGAAATTTCAGGCAGACTCTCATAGTCGAATGCTTTGCTTTTGATACTATTTATCGCGTCTTGCTCTTTTATAATCTGAGCTACGCCTATCAGGTTTGGATTTTCTTCATATATCCTATTTTCCTTTTTGAGGCTATCTTGATGATAGGCTTTGGCTACTTGCAGATCGTAATTGACGTTCGTCCTTGTAAATTCGCTTACTTCGGCGGCTTTCATAGCTTTTCTTATCGCCTTCATTCGTGAGCTATGGGTCTTACCTATCGCACTAAATTCCTCCGCGCTGAAATTTAGTTTTTTGATATCTCTAGCCTTGCAGACGAATTTGCCACCTTCGGTAAATATAAACGCCTCGGTTACGTCGTCGATATTTACGCATACTCTTACCTTTGATTTCACTTCGAGCATATCTCTGCTCGAATACGTTATGCCCTCTACCGTGACGCCTTTTTTTGTTACTGGATACACGCCCTTAAAGCCCGCAAATAGTATAAATTCTTCATATCTAACTCCTTTAAGAGGCGTAGCATCTGCGTTCCATAGCTTTATCGGCGCAGTCTTTTTGCGCTTGATGTCGGTTATATCCCACTCCAAAACAGCCGTTTCAAAGCGTTTTTTCATATCCTCGTAGGTCAAAAGATACTTTTGGTTTGTTTTTACCTTATGACCGAACTCGTCTTTATCTTTCCTATCCTTTTTAGGCGTCCTTTGCTCGATCCTCTCTCGCGCCGCCAGGCTTCCTCCTATGTATCCAGGAGTATGAGCCATTATGCTTCTTTGGATAGTCCCGAAGTGCCTTTCTACGAAGGCTTTATCTTTTCCTTTATAGGCTCTGGCGTGATCGTAGTCTATGTTTAGACCTTCTATCAAATTCGTAAATGCATCGCTTAGATAGTCCATACCGTTGTCCCCTTTAATACACTCGGGCTTTCCTAACGTCTCTATGGCTCTCCAAAGTAGGCGAGTTAGAGCTAGGGAGTTGCTGGTTTCTGCTAGCGTAGCTACGCAGCGTCCGCTATATACGTCTATGATCGAGAGTATTGCGGGTCTTATCTGCACGCCTCCCTCGCCGTCTCTTACGATGACGTCGAGTTTCGAGCTATCTATCTGCCAAAGCTGATTTCGCCTGGTCACATATACGGCTTGTTTGCCCGATGCAGGCTCGTAGGCGCTATTTGTTTTATCTTCGCCCTTGGTTATCATCGCATACTCTAAAGGCCTGTTTTTATAGTATTCCTTTATAAATCTACGCACCACGCCCGTATCGAAAAAGGGCTTTACCTTGCCACCCAAAAACTCTTCGCGGCTAAATTCCCCGCTCTTTTGACCGTAGTATGCGTGCAGATCTTTCCAAAGCTGAGTAATGTTAAAATCTCCGGCTCCGTATTTTCTGAAATTCGTTAGGATAAACTCCTTCATCCATTCTTCGAGCTTATACACGCCTCGCTTCTTGCCGCGCTTATCTATCAGGCCTCTTAAACCTTTACTTCTATAAGCGCTTTGCCATCTAAAAAAGCTTGCCGAGCTTATCCCACTATCCTCGCAAAATTTTTTACATGACACGCCGCTTTTTATAGCCGCCTCATACTCTTTTATGAGCTTTACCTTGGCTCTAGCCTCGTTTCTCTCCTCTTCGCTACAAGTTATATATAAGTCTTCTTCGCTCTCTTCTGCACCGCCTTCTTTACCGTCGCTCGCGTCGTCTTTGCCGCCCTTGATCTCACTAAATTTCATCCGTCTAAATCCGCTTTGCTC
>NZ_ANNG01000025.1 GCF_000466685.1 Campylobacter concisus UNSWCS | reverse complement strand
GGAGAAAAAAGCAGGTCTTAGTGCATGTTCTATTGGACCAAATATCTACTCACCTCACTCTACAAGAGAGCACTGCGAAGTAGCTTCTGCGCTTTTTATCGAAAAAGTCGTTCGCGGTATCGTTAAAAAATATAACTCATAAAAAAGTAAAATTTGCTAGAAATTTCTAGCAAATTTTATATCTCAAAGCATCTAAAGCAAATTTGCCCGCAAGTGCGAGCAAATTTAGACTATTTTCCAAACTCATAAACGATCTTGCCACTTTTTATCGTAGTAGTCGCTGCGCCTTTTAGTTTTTTGCCAAAGAGTGGAGAATTTACCGATTTTGAGCGGTTTATCTTCTCATCATAAACATACTCGATCTCAGGGTCTATCACAGCGATGTCAGCTAGCATGCCCTCTGCAAGCCTGCCTTTATCTTTTAAATTTAGCATCTTAGCCGCATTTGTAGATGTTAGCTCTACCATGCGCTCTAGGCTTATAACGCCCTCATTTACGAGCTTAAGAGTGAGTGGTACAAGGGTTTGAAGTCCGATGATGCCAAATGGCGCCTTGTCAAATTCCACTATCTTTTCGTCCGTGTGGTGTGGGGCATGATCGGTGGCGATAACGTCTATAAGACCGCTTTTTAGTGCTTCTCTTACCGCTTTTACGTCGCTTATCTCGCGAAGTGGCGGCGACATTTTGAAATTTGTATCGTAGGCATTTTTCAAAATTTCATCGTCGCTAAAGCTAAAGTGGTGCGGTGTGGCTTCGCAAGTGATGTTTATGCCCTCTTTTTTGCCCATTTCGATGATCTTTAGCGAGTACTCCGAGCTTACGTGAGCGATGTGGATGTGCGCTTTAGTGAGCTTTGCGAGCAGCATATCACGGCTCACTGCGATCTCCTCTTTCTCTCTCGCCATGCCGCGAAGTCCAAGTATGGCTGAGACCTTGCCCTCGTGCATGACGCCCTGCCTGCAAAGCGAGCAGTCCTCTGAGTGGCTTATGCAAAAGCTATTAAACATGCTTGAGTACTCAAGCGCCGCTCTCATCACGCTTGAGATAGTCACTGGTAGGCCGTCATCACTAAATGCAACTGCGCCAGCCTCTATAAGATCGCCCATCTCGACGATCTCGTTACCGCCAAGCCCTTTGCTAATGGCTGCGATTGGTAAAAGATCGATCAGTCCGCAGTTTTTAGCCTTTTCTATCATCGCTCTTGTGATTGAGGCGTTGTCATTTACTGGGTTTGTATTTGCCATGCAAAGGCAGGTGGTCACTCCTCCAGCCACAGCCGCTTCGGAGCCTGAGATGATGTCGTCTTTATACTCTTGACCAGGATCGCGAAAATGCACGTGCATGTCGATAAGTCCTGGCATGACGAGCTTATTTGTAGCGTCTATGACCTTATCAGCCTCAAATTTCTCACTTCCGATTTTGGCTATTTTGCCGTTTTCTATTAGGATATTTGCCTTAAATTTCTCGTCGCTATTTACGATAGTGCCGTTAATTATTGCTATTTTCATCGTTAGCCCCTATTTTTTGCAAGCGTATTTAGTATCGCCATTCTTATAGCAACGCCGTTTTCAACTTGATTTAGTATGACTGAGTGCGTGCCATCAGCCACGTCTGAATTTAACTCCACGCCCCTATTTATCGGTCCTGGGTGCAGCACGATCGCATCAGGCTTTGCTAGCTTTATCCTATTTTTATTTAGTCCAAAGAATTTTGAGTACTCCCTAGAGCTTGGAAATGCCACGTCCGCACCGCCACGCTCTAGCTGGATGCGAAGCATAATGATGACATCGCTGCCCTCGCAAGCCTCCTCCATATTTTTGCAAATTTGAGACTCAAAAACCTCAGCGTCTTTTGGCATCATCATCCTTGGCGCAAAGAGCTTTAAATTTATGCCAAATTTCTTCATCGCCCAGATGTCAGACCTTGCCACGCGGCTTCTAGCGATGTCACCGATGATCGCCACGTTTAAATTTTTATCCAAAATTTTGCCATGCTCTCTTAGCGTGAAAAGATCAAGCAGAGCTTGGCTTGGGTGCTCATTTGTGCCGTCCCCTGCATTTACGACGCTAGCCTCTGTCTTATCAGCTGCAAATTTCGCCGCTCCAGAGCTTGGGTGACGAAGCACGATGATATCAGTTCTCATCGCAGCCATGTTATTCATCGTGTCATTTAGGCTCTCGCCCTTTGTCACACTAGAGCTTGACGAGCTGAAATTTATCGTATCAGCTCCAAGCCTCTTTGCTGCGATCTCAAAGGATGTTCTAGTTCTTGTCGAGTTTTCATAAAATGCGTTGATCGTGGTCTTTCCACGAAGGTAGTCATTTTTTTTCACTTGGCTTAAATTTAGCTCCTTAAACTCTTTCGCCGCCTCTAGAAAATATAAAATTTCTTCCTTGCTAAGCTCTCTAGTTCCTATCAAATCTTTATGTTTGTAGCCCATTTTAAGCCCTTTTTGATCTATTTTGTTACAAAGTCACAAGCTGGTTTGTAACCGTTGTCGCAAGCTTTTTTAAACAAAGCTTTTGCCTTCTCTTCGCTTTTTGCTTCATTGTCGTCTTTGTCTTTTATAAGGCCATAAGCTGTCATTTCGCCTAGTTTTTCGCAGGCCATGCCCTCGTTTTCATTACACATTTTCGTAAAAATTTTCTCAGCCTGAGCTCTATCTTTTGCCACGCCATCGCCGTTAAATAGCATGATCGCGTTCATCGTGCAAGCTTTTTTCTCGCCCTCACCGCAAGCTTTGTTAAACGCAAGATAGGCCTCGTTAAAATTTTTCTTTGCATAAAGCTCATTTGCCTTGTCTAAATTTTCATTTGCCATAGCATTTAACGCAAAAAGTGCCGCTGCTAAAACTAAAATTTTCTTCATATTTTCTCCTTATTTAAATAACTTTGGATGGTGTTTTTTCATATATTCAACTATCTCTATGACCTCGTCGCTACCGCTAGCGTCAGAGTTTTCTAACGCATCGTCGATGCACTCAACATAGAGATTTGCCGCCTCTTCAAGCTTATCTTTTTTCACTCCAGCATAGTAAAACATCGCCTCAAGCACCATGCTAAGCTCGTAGCTAAGCTCCTCTACGCTTATATCTTCTTCTTTCATATCTCCTCCTGTGTTTTTTTAGTTATTAGATCAACTATCTGCGCCTTGATCGGCTCATAGCTAAAGCCGTCTTTGAAATTTGCAAATAGCCCACCGCTAGCATTGACGTGTCCGCCGCCACCAACTAGGTGCTTAGCCATGGCGCTAACATCAAGCTTGCCATTTGCGCGAAAGCTTAGCGTTTTTTTGTTTGTCACGTCGATAAAGAAGTCAAATTCAGGATTTGCCACCAAAAAATCGTTGCCGATAACAGAAACATTGCCGATATTGTAGGTTAAAATTCCTTTATGATCTTTATAGTTTATGCTAAATTTCTCTTTATTTTCACTAAGTTTTTTTACGACGTAGTTTGAGATTAGATTGCTTAGCGTATCGTCTTTATCCTCTTTGAAAAATGACTTTTTAATGGCATGCACCTGCATATCAAGGCCGATATAGTCGTTTTTCTCGTTAAAAAATTTGCTAGCTTCTTTTAAGATATGATCCATATAAAGGTTATTTTCAGATTCAAACATCACTTTATTTATCTCTTTAGCATTTGCCACAAGACCCAAGCAGACCTTGCCCATCTCGAAATTTTTATCATCTTTTAGCCAGATATCCACGGCATTTACGACGTCACTAAAAATTTCAAGCTCCTTGTTTTGACCAAAGATGCCCGCAAAAAAGTCGTAAGTGATCTTTGTAGCGCACCTTGAACTATCTAAAAAATACCATGAGTAAGCGCTCGCACACTCGGCACCACTTTGGTGATGATCTAGCAAAAATAACTTTATATTTTTACCATCTATCATCTCCTCAAAGCTCTCACACTGAGCTAGGCTTAAATTTAGATCAGTGATCAAAATGACGTTTTTATCATCATTTGAGGCATCTATCTCATCTAGAATTTGAGCAAATTTATCATCTATCTCTCTGCCGTAGTTTGAGTTTAGAAATTTCACATCTTTGAAGTAAAAATTTGTTATGTATTGTGCGCCGTATCCGTCAAGATCGGTGTGTGAGAGGTGATAAATTTTCATCTTTTTCCTTTATAAATTTTCTATTTCTATGACGCCAACTGTTTCAAATGGCGTATTTGCCGAGATCTCAGCAAAGCTTAGCACCACTATATCGATGGCGAAATTTGCGCAGATATTTGCTATAAATTTGCGCAAGCTTGGCTCCACGCAAAGCACCATCTCTCCGTGCTGGCTCATCGGACGCTTCTCTTTTTCACGCCTAAGTGCTTGCACGATAGATGATGTCTGCGCCACGTTTATCATCAGGTGATAGGCGCCGTCTTTATACTGCACCGCATCCATGAGCTTTTGCTGCGCGGCAGTGTCTAGGATGTAGAAATTTAGCTGTCCCTTTTCATCTACATAAAGCGAGGTGATGACGCGTGAAAGCGCTGCACGCACGTGCTCGATGATCATATCTAAATTTTTACTAACCTCTGCGATGTCGCTGATGGCTTCAAGTATGCTAAGCAGGTCTTTGATCGGGATATTGTCTTTAAGCAGCGTTTTTAAGACCTTTTGGATCAAATTTATAGGTGCGATCCTTAGCGTATCCTCGACCACGACTGGGTAGTCGATCTTTAGTTTGTCTAGTAAATTTTGCGTCTCTTGGCGAGTTAAAAGCTCGGCTGCGTTTTGCTTGATAAGCTCGCTCATGTGCGTTGAGATGACACTTGCAGGATCAACTATCGTATATCCGCTAAGTATGGCATCCTCTTTGACGCTAGCATCGATCCAAAGAGCGTCTAGCCCAAAAGCTGGCTCTTTTGTCGGGATTCCTTCTATATCCTCGCTAACTAAGCCACTATCCATCGCTAGAAATTTATCAGCGTAAATTTCGCCCTGACCGATAATGATACCTTTTAGCTTGAAGCGGTACTCGTTTGGTGGTAGCTGGAGGTTGTCGCGGATCCTTATCTTTGGCATCAAAAAGCCAAGGCTTGAAGCGATATTTCGTCTCATAGCGCGAATTCTCTCGATTAGATCCACATCAGCTAACTTTAAAAGGCCATATCCTAGGTCAAGCTCTAAAATTTCAAGCTTCAAGATGTCATTTATCTTTGTCTCTTCTTCTCTTGCGATCTCCTCGTCGCTCTTCTTTGGTGCCTTAGCAGCCACACCGCTTGCAGCTGCCGCCCCTGCTCCACTTGGCGTAGCGCCACCAGCCTTTTTAGAAGCAGTTTTCTCTTTTGGCGCAAGGCTTAAATTTAGCCCGCCATCTTTAGTCTGCTTGATGATGTAGCCAAGCCCTAAAAATAGCAGCGCTATAAAGCCAAGAGATAGGGTTGGCAGACCAGGCACAAGGGCAAACATAAATAGTATGAAGCCCACTATCAGCAAGGTTTTATAGTCGCCTAAGAGCTGATTTAGCGTGCCCTCTGCAAAGTCCTCGTCGTCTTTGCTAGCCCTTGTGATGATGATAGCAGTCGCTGTTGAAGTGATAAGTCCTGGGATCTG
This sequence comes from Campylobacter concisus UNSWCS, assembly GCF_000466685.1. GTDB lineage: Bacteria > Campylobacterota > Campylobacteria > Campylobacterales > Campylobacteraceae > Campylobacter_A > Campylobacter_A concisus_A. The sequence goes on along the minus strand of NZ_ANNG01000025.1, from coordinate 32,981 downwards.
GCTCACAAGACCATCGCCGATAGTTAGGATCGTATAGTACTGAGCCGATGTCGCCATATCAAGGCCGTGCTGAAACGAGCCGATAGCAAAGCCGCCGATGATGTTGATGATAGTGATGATGATGCCAGCGACAGCGTCACCTTTTATAAATTTAGACGAACCATCCATCGCGCCATAAAAATTTGCCTCGCCGATGATGGCTTGACGTCTTTCGCGCGCCGTTTTTTCATCAATCAAACCTGCGTTTAGGTCCGCATCTATCGCCATTTGCTTACCAGGCATCGCATCAAGTGTAAAACGCGCTTGCACCTCACTCACACGGGTTGAACCCTTTGTTACGACCATGAAATTTATGAGCACCAAGATACAAAAGACGATGGTACCGATGACGAAGTTGCCACCAACGACGAAATTTCCAAAGCTTGAGATGATCTCGCTGACCGCTTCTGGGCCGTTGTGACCTTCGCTTAAGATCATACGCGTAGTTGCGATGTTTAGCGAGAGGCGAAAAAGCGTGATGATGAGAATGAGCGTCGGAAACGTGCTAAGGTCAGTCGGCTTTGGCACGTAAATAGATATCAAAATAATAAGCACTGAAATCGAGATCGAAAGTGCCAAGAAAAAGTCAAGCACCGCGCTTGGAAGCGGCACGATGATGATAGCAAGGATGGCAACGATGATGCCAACGATGCTAAGACTTTTAAATTTGACAATTGGCGCAAGAAACGGTGCGACAAGAGTCAAGATATTATTTTTTTGCTTTGCCAAGTCTACTTCTTAACGATGTCACTTAGTTTTATCGCGTCAAGCATCTCGTCGATCTTGCCTTGAAGGCCGCTAAACATCGACCAAATTTGACAGCTTGAGGCTTTGTTTGACGGGCAGCCAAGCGCTGAAGATGAGCACTCAAAGACGCTTAGTTCGCGCTTTTCGGCGCATTCGATTATCTTTTTTATGCTTAAATTTTCAGGTTCGCCGTTTAGTGCAAAACCGCCGTTTGCTCCTTTAAATGACTTTAAAACTCCATCTTTTGCCAAATTTTGTAAAATTTTTGCCAGAAAACTTTTTGAAATTTTAAGCTCATTTGAGATCGTATCAACATCAACTGGCGATGATTTTTGAGATATTAAAATAAGCGAAAGTAGAGCGTATTCGCTTGCCTTTGTAAAAAGCATTTATCTTCCTTAACTCTTTAAATAGCCCTAATTTTATTAAATTTTTACTGCATTTTTCATTAATTTTTAAAAAGCGTAATTTTATCTAACTTTATGTTTTAAATGCTATAATCGCTCTTCCAAAATTCACCAATCAGGAGGTCATCATGGCTTTGGATTCGGCTAAAAAAGCTCAAATAGTTGCGAAATTCGCTAGAAAAGAGGGAGATACAGGCTCTCCAGAAGTTCAAATAGCTCTTTTAACAGCTAGAATAACTGAACTTACAGAACACCTTAAAATTTTCAAAAAAGACTTTTCATCACGTTTAGGTCTTTTGAAACTAGTTGGTCAAAGAAAAAGACTTTTAAAGTATCTTAAAAACAAAGACTACGCTACATATTCAAAACTAATCTCTGAGCTTGGCTTAAGAGATAAATAATCCCACGGAGAGCGACCTGCTCTCCTTTTAAATTTCACTTTTTATCTTAAAATTTCTCTTTTTTTGTAGTTTAAATATCTTGCTACAAACTAAATTTAAATTTAATTTTTAATCTTTCAGCTTCTGTGTCAAATTTACACAATTTATTTCTTATTTGATAAATTTTAGAAATTCATGCAAATTTAGCATATTTTTTAAATTCCTATATATTCGGCTTTTTCAATTTCTATATAAAATATAACTTAAAATTAAAATTTATTTTTTAAATAAAGAATTTTTCATAAAAGATTAAGTTTTACGCTAGTAATATTACTCAAAATAAATATGCAGAAAATGCATAATTAGAAGGAGAAAGTGATGAAAGAAGGCAAAGTCATCTGTCCTTATTGCGGGACAGGCTGTCAAGTAACCTTGCACGTGGAAAACAACGTCGTTCGTGCCGCTACTGGCGTCGAAGACAATCCAGTCAATCAAGGAAATTTATGTTTAAAGGGCTTTTATGGCTGGGATTACGTTGCAAGTCCAGACAGACTTACAAAGCCGCTTATTAGAAAGAAAAACGGAGTCTTTTCAAAGGATGGTGAATTTGAAGAGGCCAGCTGGGACGAGGCGCTTGATCTTGTCGTAGAAAAGATGAAAGAGGCAAAAGAGAAATACGGCCCTGACTCACTAGCAGGAAACTTCTCAGCACGCTGTACATTAGAGGACAACTACGTCGCTCAAAAGCTAATGCGCGCTGTAATAGGTACAAATAACGTCGATCACTGTGCTAGAATTTGACACGCTCCGACAGTAGCAGGACTTGCTAAAACAATCGGAAACGGAGCTGCCACAAATAGCTTTACAGAGATTGGCACTTATAGTAACTGTATATTAATGATAGGCTCAAACCCAGAAAATGGTCACCCAATCGCAGCTATGCACATCCAAAGAGCGCTAAACCGCGGTGCAAAACTGATTGTTATCGACCCTATCAAGACTGAGTTTGCAAGTAGAGCAGACATCCACTTGCAACTAGAGCCTGAGCACAACATCCCAGTTATCAACGCACTTCTTTACACTATCATCGAAGAAGGCCTTGTAAATGAGGAATTTGTAAGAGATCACACAATAGGCATCGAGTACGTTAAAGAAGCTGTAAAAGACTATGCCCCAGAGGTTGTAGCAAAATACACAAGGCTAAATCCAGAGGATATCAGAGCAGCTGCTAGAATGTATGCCACCACAAAACCAGCCGTCATCACTCACGGCATGGGCGTAACTCACTTCAACCACGGCGTTGGCGGAGTTTGCGATGTATCAAATTTATTCTTGATCACTGGAAACATCTGCGAGCTTGGCACAGGCGACTTGCCGCTTAGAGGTCAAGAGAACGTTCAAGGCTGCTGCGACATGGGTGTTTTACCAAATATCTTCCCAAATCTTGGCTCAGTAACTGACCCAGAGCAAAGAGCTTGGTTTGAGAAAATGTGGCACCTAGAACCTGGATTTTTAAACTCAAAAATAGGTATCCATAAAACTGAAGTACCTGATGCGATACTTGATGGCAGAGTGCATTTCTTCTGGACTATCGGCGAAAACCCAGTCATCTCTGAGCCAAATACAAACCACTTCTTAAAAGGCATTGCAAATGTCGATTTCTACGTGGTTCAAGATCTATTTTTAACTGAGACTTCACTAAAAGCTGACGTCGTTCTCCCTGGCGTTGCAAGTAGTGAAAAAGAGGGTCTTTACACAAACGCAGAGCGCCGTGTCCAGCACAACGAAGCAGTCATCACACCTCCAGGTGATGCTAGACAAGACTGGTGGATCGTTTGCGAGATCGCACGTCGTTTGGGCGCAACTGAGGGCTTTAATTTTAACTCTCCAGAAGAGATTTGGGAAGAAGTTAGAAAATGTGACCCTAGACGCTACGGCGGTATGAGCTACTATAGACTTAAAAAATATCACGGACTTCACTGGCCATGCCCAACTGAAGATGATATGGGCGGTCAAAGCCTCTATCTTGATAAGAAATTCTTTACTCCTGATGGCAAAGGTCGCTTTGTGCCTTGCTTGTTTGTGGATAAGGCTGATGAGATCGAGAGTGCAAAACTTGAGTTTGCTAAGAAGATGAATATGTCACCTGAGTATCCTATCATGGCTGGTTCAGTCGATGAGAAGACTGATGCTGAGTATCCGATACAGCTTTTAACTACAAGAAAAGTTTATCAATACACAGTTGGCACCATGACAAGACGTTCACGTGCTATCGAAGAGGGTGGCGACAGCATCGGACCTATCGCTGAGATGAGCCCAGCGCTTGCAGAAAGATACGGACTAAAACAAGGCGACTTTATCAAAGCTTGGAGTAGATACGGCTACATCGTCGTAAAAGCTGAAGTAACTGACATCGTGCCTGATGGCATCATACAGATGACTTTCCACTACTGGGAGAGCTCTTGCAACGAGCTAACAAGTAGCGGTTGGGACTACATCAGTAAGACTCCGACATTTAAAGCAGCTATCCAGATCAAAAAGATCGATGAAGAGGAATTTTTACGAGTTCGCGAGCTAAAACGCGAGAAATTCCAAACTTCAAAGATCATCTACGATGACTTCCATCACCACGGAAACGCAGCGATAAATGAGTAAATTTAGCGGGTAACTCCCGCTAAATTTCTTTACTATTAAATTTCATTATCCAAAAGTGCTGACATTGCAAAGCAAAATCTAAATTTTAAATTCACTGTTTGTGATTAAATTTTATATTTAAATACAAAAGCAGATATTTTTAAATTTACTTAAACGCCAAAAAGCTCATGAAATTTCCCCATTTAAATGTGCTCTCGACACGCTTAAAGCCAGCATTTAGGGCTAAGTTTCTATTTTCTTCTTCGGTGTATGGCACAAGCACATTTTCAAGTGCCTCTCTTTTTTGGGCGATCTCGTAGCGTGAGTAGCCTTGCGCTTGCTTGTAGTCCTCGTAAATTTCTATGACGCTTTTAGTAAGCTTTTTATCTTCAAAGATGATCTTTTCACTAAACAAAAAGACGCCATTTTCATTTAGTCCGTTATAAATTTTTTGCACCAGATCAGCCCTTTTTGGCGGTCTTATAAACTGCAAAGTGTAGTTTGCCAAAACAGCGTCAAAGCCCTCTAGCTCGCACTCTAAAATGTCATCTAAAATAAATTCAATATCAGCCCCATAAGCTTTTGCCTTATTTTTAGCATTTGCAAGCATCGCCTCAGAGTTATCCACGCCACTTAGCACGAGGTCGTTTCTAAGGTTGTTTAGCAAAAGCAGGCTATTTGCCGTAGAGCAGCCAAGGTCGCACACTTTTGCTGATTTTGGCAAAATTTTAGCCAGCAACTTTGCGTTTAAATTTGAACTAACGTCGTAAAATGGCACCGAACGCGAGATCATATCATCAAAAACGCTCGCCACAAAATCATCAAATTCAAACTGCTTGCTTATAGGCTCTTTAAAAATTTCATCTCTCATATACCAGCTCCATATCCGTCAAAGTATCTCATCGTCTCTCCAAAAAAGAGATCGCACACGCCCACACACTGCCTAGCCTCGTTTATATCGCGTTTTATCTGCTCTTTTAGCTCGCTAAGAGAGTTAAATTTCTTATTATCGCGCAAACGTTTTATGAAGCAAACGGCGACGTGCTTCGTCACCTTTGGCGCGACTTCGTCTAAGATGTGCGTCTCGACGCTAAAATTTCCATCCGTGCTAAGTCTGTTGCCTATAAAAGTGACCGAGCCATAGGTGTATGAGCTCATTCTCGTTCTTGTCGCATAGACGCCCTCGCGCGGCAAAAGATAGCTTTTTATATCTAAATTTAGCGTAGCAACCAGCTCTTTTGCGCCGATGCCCTGCCCTTTTATCACGTTGCCCTCGATCGAGTACTCCCTGCCTATTAGCCTGTTTGCCTCATCGATGTTGCCTTGGCGTATCAGCTCTCTGATGGAGGAACTATGCACGCCCATGCCGTCATAACAAACCTCATCAACGACGACTACCTCGCCATCAAAAATCCTTTTCAGATCGTGCTTGTCCCACGCTCTATTTCTGCCAAATCTAAAATCAAACCCAACAACGATCTTTTTTAAATTTTTAAAATCCCTCTTTAAAAGTGCGATAAATTCCTCACCACTAAGCCCTTTTATACTCTCAAAATCATATAAGAAGCAAGGATAGTTTGAGTACTCAGCTCGCTTTAGCTTTGGCGTTATGTTTGCCTTGTTTTTGTCGATGACGACAAGTCCGCCAAATTCGCCAAGCTGTTTTAGAAGCTGCTTGTGCCCCCTATGCACGCCGTCAAAGTGCCCGATCGCAACGGCAGTGATGTTATCTTTTGTTAAAAGCGTAGAAAAATTCGGCATTTCCTTCCTTTCCCTTGACCTCGCACTCTTTGCAAGCTATCAGTTCAAATTTCAAGCTACTTGCTAGCACTTCAAAGCGCTTCATCGCTAAATTTACAGCCTTAGCGTCGGTGACAACGCCTTTTTTATTGCGTTTTACGCCAACGCCCACTTCAAACTGCGGTTTAAAAAGTGTGATGATGAGCGAATTTTCGCTTGCTAGCTCGCAAATGGCTGGCAAAATTTCAGCCAAAGAGATAAAGCTCACGTCGCAAGTTATGAGGTTAAATTCATTTTTGTGCGTTTTGGCAAACTCCCTGACGTCAGTTTTCTCATAAATTTTCACTCGCTCATCGCTTCTTAGGCTGGCGTCCAGCTGATTAGTGCCCACATCAACGCCAGTCACGCTTTTTACGCCACGCTCAAGCAAAATTTGCATAAAGCCGCCAGTTGAGCTGCCGATATCAAGTGCGTTTTTGCCAGCTAGGTCAAATTTCATCACCTCTAAAAAACTTTTTAGCTTCAAAGCGCCTCGCCCAACGTAAATTTCATCAAGCAGTGAAATTTTAGCCTCGCTAACCTCGCTTGAAACCTTGGTGCAAATTTCGCCATCTGCAAGCACTTTGCCTGATTTTATTAGCTCGCTCGCCTTGTTTCTACTGATGTTTAAAACACTTGCGACGTAGTTATCAAACCTCAAGTTTTAGCCTCTCATATTCGCTCTCATCGATCACCAGCACGCCTAGCTCTTTTGCTTTTTCTAGCTTACTGCCAGCCTCCTCGCCAGCTAGGACGAAGTCCGTTTTTTTAGAAACTGAGCCAGAAACCTTTGCGCCAAAGCTCTCAAGCTCGGCCTTTATCTCATCTCTTGGGCGACTTAGCGTGCCAGTTATAACGACCGTCTTGCCGCTTAGTGCGTTTGAGATGCTCTGCACCTGCGTCACGCTTGGCTGCACGATCTCGCTTAGAGCTAAAATTTCATCCCTATTTACCTCGGCAAAGTCGATTAAACTATTTGCCATCTCCGCACCAAAGCCCTCAAGCGAGACAAGCTCTTCAAAGCTAGCATCAAGCCAGCCTAGTCCAAAGCTACTTGCAAGCTTTTTAGCCGCCACTTCGCCGATGTGCTCGCAGCCAAGACCGGTGATAAAGCGCGATAGCTCCGCTCCTTTGCTAGCCTCAATGGCATTTAAAAGGTTATTTACCTTTTTCTCTTTAAAGCCCTCAAGCGCCATTAGATCATCAAATTTAAGGCCGTAGATGTCTTTTATACAAGCAATCAGCCCCTTGTCAAATAGCAAATTTACGATCGCATCGCCAAGGCCGTCGATATTTAGGCATTTTTTCGATGCGTAGTGAATTATTGAGCCCACTACTCTTGCCCTGCAGCTTAAATTTTGACACTTTACAAAGACCCCTTCATCAAGCAGGTGCGAGCCACAAACTGGGCAAAATTTAGGCCTATCAATCGCTTGCTCGCTGCCATCTCGCCTATCTTTAAAGACCTTTGTGATCTTTGGTATCACATCTCCTGAGCGGATGATGCCGATGTAGTCGTTTTTCATAACGCCAAGGCGCTCGATCTCGTCAAAGTTGTGAAGGGTGGCGGATTTCACATTTGCGCCATCTATATTTACCTCATCAAGCACGCCAACAGGCGTTACTACGCCGCTTCTGCCAACTTGAAGTGCGACATCTCTTAGCCTAGTCACCTTTTCAATGGCTGGAAATTTAAACGCCACCATAAATTTTGGAAATTTGACCGTGTAGCCTAGCTCTTCACAGCGCACAAGGTCATTTACGCGTATCACCATGCCATCCATCATCACGCTTTTTGCGTCGCGATTTGCCAAGAGCTCGTTATATGCAGCCTCAAGCTCATCTTTTTTTAAAATTTTGAAAAAATCATCCCTCTCAAAGCCAAGATCTCGCACAAATTTCATCACTTCGCTGTGATCTTTTAGCCCAAGGCTCTGCTCGCCTACGCCCCAAGGTATGAAAAGTAGCTTTCTTTTTGCAGTGACTGAGCTATCAAGCTGTCTTAGACTACCTGCGGCTGCATTTCTAGGGTTTGAAAGTGGCGCCTCGCCCTCTTTTGCGCGCTCTGCGTTTAGAAGCTCAAAGTCATCTTTTCTTATGACGACTTCGCCCCTGATTTCAATGAGCCCTTTGTAGCTAATGCTCTTTAAAACAGAATTTATCGTCCTTGCATTTTGCGTCACGTCCTCGCCTGTAACGCCGTCGCCTCTTGTGATCGCCCTAACTAAAACGCCATTTTCATAGAGTAAATTTAGGCTCGCTCCGTCAAATTTTGGCTCTGCAACAAAGGTTAAGTTCTCTTTATCGCCGCGCTTTAGCCACGCTTCAAGCTCGCCAAGGCTAAAGATATCCTCCATGCTCCACATGCGCTTTATGTGGCTTGCCTTGCTAAAGCCCTCTTTTACGCTCCCACCCACTCGCTTAGTCGGCGAAAATAGCGAAATTTCACTTGGATTTGCCTGCTCGAAAGCTAAAACCGCATGATATAGCGCATCATACTCCTCGTCGCTTGCAAGTGGTTCGTCATCGTCGTAGTAGGCCTTAGCCCACGCATTTAGCGTATCTACTGCTTTTTCATACTCTTGTTTTGTCATTTTTGCTCCAAATTTACACCGCATTTTATCTTAAACATACTTTATAAATGATCCAAATTTAGCTCTCTTGCGTCACATAAATGGACATTTTTATAGACCTTTGCTATCTCGTCTCTAGCCCTCATTAGCGCAAAGCCAAGCAAATTTTGCCCTCGCCACTTCATAGGATTTTGCGCATTTTCATCGCTTGCGGCCAAACCTATGCCCCAAATTTTATCAACTGGGCTTGCCTCGACTAAAATTTTGCTCCCAGTTTGAAGTAAAAAATCTCGCAAAGGGGCATTTTGGCTAAATTTTAAATAGCTCGCATTTAGCACAACGCTAAATTTTATCTCGTCCCAGACCTTGGCGTCAAAGCCACGCACCTGCCTGCCAAGCGCCTTCATCTGCGCTGGATCTTTGGCGGATAAAATTTGCTCTAAAGTCTCCTCGTCGCCAAAACACTCAGCCTTTTTAGCCATCATATATTGCTCGGCGCAAATGTATCTAGTTTCATCTTCCCAAAAACTAGAGCCGTACCACTGACTAAGGCAGCTGGCACTTAAATTTGCGCTTTTTTGATGACCCCAAAATAATAGAAATTTATCCGCCTTGCCAGCGTTGTAGCGCTTTTTTAGCCACTTTAACTCATATCTAGGCTCACGCTCCCAAAGGTCGGTGACAAATTCATCTTTGATAAAAAGCGTGCTTTCATCAGAGCCTAGTCTCTCATCCCAGTAACCACGCCACGTCGCAGGCTCAGCAAAGAGCTGCTGATACTCGCTACGTTCATCTTGGCTTAGCGTTTTAAGCCAGTCGTTAAATTTAAACTTATAATCCTCGCCAGCGCCCATCCTCCAGCCGATGGAAAATGGATCTATACTTGGAAATTTGATCCAAGGCGGTGGAAGTAAATTTTTCATCTAGCCTCTTTTTAGCCAAGCGCCCTACCAAAGCGTGGCTTGGTTCATCGCCTCGTGCATATCGAAAAGCTGCTTATGCTCTGCCACGTCGTGCGTTCTAATGATCTGCGCACCGTTTTCGAAGGCCTTTAGATGCAGATAAAGTGAGCCTGGCAAGCGCTCCTTGACCTCGCTTTTATAGTAGTGATTTATCACTGATTTGCGGCTAGCACCAACAAGTAGCGGGCACTCAAATTTCAAAAAATGCTCCAAATGCTTAATAAGCAGCAAATTTTGCTCAGCCGTCTTGCCAAAGCCAATGCCCACATCAAGCACTATCTTTTTAGCGCCAAGCTCCCTTGCAAGGGCTATCTTTTGCTCAAAAAAATCCGTTATTTCGCCGATTAAGTCGTTATACTTTGGCGCAATCTGCATGGTGGCAGGATCGCCTTGCATGTGCATCATGCAAAACTGCGCGTCATATCTTGCAGCAAGCGAGGCTAAATTTGCATTTGCCGTGATGTCGTTTATCATCCTAAAGCCGTGATTTAGCGCAAATTCTAAGCAATAAGGATCAAAGCTATCAAGGCTAAATTTTGCCTTTTCATGTAAATTTAGCTTGTAAATTTCCTCCACGATATCTTTTATGCGCCTAAACTCTTCCTCACGTCCGCAATACTCGCTCCCCGGCCTTGAGCTAACGCCGCCAAGGTCGATATAGTGGGCTCCTGCTTCGATCATGGCTTCGATTTTTGCTATGCCATTTTGTGTATTTATGCGGCTTTGCTCGTTAAAACTATCTCTATTTATATTTGCAACGCCCATTATAAGAGGCTCTGTGGGTTTTGTAAATTTAGTCTCCAAAAAAACTGCAAGCTTTTTAAGTCCAAAGTCTTGTAGCTTCTCTTTTTTTGCTAATTGCCTAAGCTGCGCGTTTGTCGCCATTAGCAAGGCTTTATTTAGACTCTCGCGACCCAAGATCGTATCATTATGCGTCACAAGCTCGGCGCCGACACTTAGGGCGTCTTGCTTTAGGATATTTGCCGCAGGGGTCTTTATCTCGTCAATGAAGATAAAATTGATCTCGCTCTTTTCTTGCATGAGCTTCGCACCAGCCGGACTTGGCGAGATGGCCTTGCAAATTTGATCAAAGTCGCTTTTGTTATTTATCTTATAAAATTTCAACGTCGTCCTTTCTCAAAGATAGTAAGCAAAAGTGGCGTCAAAACGGCATGAGACTTGGCGTTTAGATCGGCAAGCTTGATGAGTGAGAAAAAATACTCCATCTCATCGCCGCTAAATTTATACCCGCTATCAACCGCCTTTGTCACGATAGCGCCCACAAGCTCTTTTAGCTCGTTTTTGCCAAATTTTTGCGCCTGTTCCTCTGCTATCTTTTGATCGATAAAGCTTGTTAGCTCTTTTAGGCTAAGCGATTTTAAATTTAGCTCCACACTCATTTTTGGCTTTTTGGTGAGCTTATTTTCTATGAGCATCCTCGATCTTATCGTTGGTAGAAGCAAATTTTTACTCTGCGTTACTATTATAAATTTGATGTTTCTTGGGGGCTCTTCAATGATCTTTAAAAGTGCGTTTTGAGCCTCGGTGCGAAAAGACTTCGCCTCTATGACTAAAATTTTCTCATCTTTTTCGGCGATGTAGGCTTCAGCGATGACCTCTTTTGCATTTTCTAGCAAAAAATCATCGCTTATAAAAAATCTTAAGTTATTTACGCCAAACTCGGCTTCAAGCTTGGCTTTTAAATTTTCAAAATCGCTTGTTATGACGATTTTATTTAGCATTTAGAGTATCACCTTTGCAAAGAGCACAGCGTCTATGCTCTTGTCAAAAAGTTTATATAAATTTAGAAGTTTAATGTCTAAGTTTTCATCGCTCGAGCTTAGCGTGAAGCTATTTTGCGCCTGCTCATCAAAGAGCCACATATAGCTGTTTTCGTCAGTCTTAGCTAAATTGGCACGCTTGTCTATGCTTTTGCCAATATAAAAAAAGATGTAGCCATTTGGAAAGGCAAGGCTTAGCATATCTTTTAAAAGTTGTTTTTGCTCGTTTGTCTCGACGCTGTCAAAGGCTGGATAGAGCGATCTTAGGCTAAAAAATGGCAAAAATGGACGCTCGCTTTTTGTGCGGTTGATATTTCTTAAAAGATAGTTTTCAAACCACTCTCGCTCATCGTCGCAGATGACTATAAAAGCCTTGCTATCAAGCAAAAATTTAAGCCTAGATGCAAGCAAAGGCGTCCATTCAACGCGCTTCTCCTCCATCCAGCTCATATATCTTTCGCTTCTTATAGTCTCAAGCGTCCATTGGATAAAATCTTGCATTATTTATCTAACTTATACGCATCGTGAAGCACGCGAACCGCGAGCTCGCCATATTTTTGATCGACGATCATTGAAATTTTTATCTCACTTGTTGAGATCATCTGGATATTTATCCCCTCTTTCGCAAGCGTCTCAAATGCTAGACATGCTACGCCGCTGTGGCTCTTCATGCCTACGCCGATAACCGAGACTTTCACGATCGCATCGTCATACTCGACATGTTTTGCAGCTGAGAGCTTTTGCATAGTCTCTTTTGCTAGGTCAAGCTCGTTTTGTGGCACTGTAAAGCCTAAATTTGTCGTGCCGTCGTGTCCTACGTTTTGGATGATCATATCTACATTTATATTTTGATGAGCTAGAGCTGTGAAAATTTCAGCTGCGATGCCAGGCTTATCGACTACGCCTCTTAAAGTTACTCTTGCTTGATTTTTATCTAGTGCTATACCGCTTACTAAAACCGCTTCCATATTATCTTCCTTTGCTATTAATGTACCTTCGTTGTGGTTAAAACTGCTTCTTGTGATTAGTTTGACATTTAGTTTTTTTGCTAGCTCGACTGAGCGATTTTGAAGCACTTTCGCCCCAGCAGAGGCGAGCTCAAGCATCTCGTCATAGCTTATCTTTTCTAGCTTTTTTGCCTTTTTTTCTATCCTTGGATCAGTCGTATAAACGCCATCAACGTCGGTAAAAATTTCACACAGATCAGCTTCAAGCGCCCCAGCAAGGGCAACCGCACTAAGGTCGCTTCCACCTCTGCCAAGAGTGGTGATATCGCCTTTGTCGTCTATGCCTTGAAAGCCTGCTACGACGACGATCCTGCCAGCTTTTAGCTCAGCTTTTAACCTAGTGGTGTCTATCTTTTCTATCCTAGCTTTTGTATGCACATCATCAGTCATTATCCCAGCCATTGCGCCAGTTAGTCCTACGCACGCATAGCCTTTTGCATTAAGTGCAATCGTCAAAAGCGCGGTGGTTACTTGCTCCCCAGAGCTTAAAAGCATATCAGTAGCAACGCCGTCTGGGTGCTTTGAGAAATACTCACTATATTCGACCAATTGATTTGTAACTCCACTCATCGCAGAAACTACCACAACCACGTCAGCGCCGCTGTTTTTAGTCTCTATGACCCTGTTTGCCACAGCTTCGATGCGCTCAAGCGTGCCTACGCTAGTTCCGCCAAATTTTTGAACGATTAACATCAAAAATATCCTTTCTCTTTAAAATAACTCAAAACTTTGTCATAAATAGGCTTTTTGAAGTGATTTATCCCCTCTAAAGCCTTGTTGATATCTACAAATTTATACTCGCTAAACTCTGGATGCTCAGTCTTTAAATTTATGCTCGCACCGTTTTTTAGCCTAACCAAAAAGTACTTTTGCGTCTGCCCATCAAATGGATAAAATCTCTTTGACGCATTTGCTGGAAAGTCGTAGCTAAGCCAATCAGGATACTCTTCTAAGAAGTCAAATTTATCAGTTCCGATCTCCTCTTTAAGCTCCCTTTTTAGCGCTTGTTTTGGACTTTCGCCTTCGTCTATACCGCCTTGAGGAAACTGCCAGATATCGTCCATATCAACCCTTTTTGCGACTAAAATTTCGCATTTAAAAGGGTAAGAGCTAGACAAAATGACAGCTGCTACATTTGGTCTATATTTTTTTTGCATGTCTTTTCCAAAAAATTTATTTGAGATGATAACGAAAAAGAGTTAAGAGATAGATAAATGAAGTTAGTTTTTGCGCCGTTTGTAATAAATCGCACCTCCACTAAAAAGCAGTAAAACCACACCGCATGATGCTAGACAAAATATAAATTTACCAAGCTCACCAAAGATATATCCAGCGTGCAAATCAAGCATAAATTTATAAATTTCAAATGACTTTGGCATGGCATTTTTTGAAATTTGCTCGCTTTTTGTATCGACTAAAAGCCTAACGCCATCTCTCTCGCTAGCACCTTTTGGCAGGTAAAAGAGCATAAATTTGACGCCTCCGCTATTTGCTATAAAATTTAAAGCCTCAAACTCGTTTCCAAATTTGGAGATGAAAATTTCATAAGCCTTTTTAAGGTTTGCCACCTTTTGCTCGTCGCTTAAGCTAAAGCCATTTTTGTTTGTAAAATTTGGCTTTTTAAAGACCTTTTCTTCGCCACAAATTTGATTTATAACCTTAGCAAAGCTCTCATAAGAAAAGTAAAGCCCGCTAATGCAAATCACACTTAAAACGGCGCCAAGATAGATACCCAAAAAACCGTGTAGCGAATACAAAAATGCAAATTTTCTTGCCTTTAAATTTAGCTTAAAAACATCCCCCACCCTGCTTCTAAACCTCCAAAAATATATCACCGCCCCGCTTATCAAGATAAAAAGCAACGCAAGCGTAGAGAGTGCCACTAGCTCGCTTGCAAATTTGGTCAAATTTTCATTTTTAAAAAGCGAAAGGGCTAAGTTTTTATGCAAATTTAAAACCAGCCCTATAAATTTCTCTGCGCTATTTTTGCCTGAAATTTCTCCTGTATAAGGATCTATGAAAAACGACTCAAATTTGCCGTTTTCACTAGTTCCGCTTATGGCGTAAGCCTTGTTTGCCTCTGATTTTATCTTTAGGTAGCTAAGATTAAAATTTGGCTCACTTTTGCTAAAAATTTTTAAAATTTCATCTATCTCTAAAGGCTTTTTGCCAGCCACGACCTCATCTTTGCTAAAGATATCGATTATCTCATCATGATACGAGATGATCGCCCCACTAATGCTAAGCACAAGAAGCGGCAAGGCAAAGATAAAAGCCAAGATGAGATGAAATTTTTTCAAAATTTTTATCATTTTAAAACTTTAAGTTAAAGCCAAGTTCGATCTTTTGTCCGTCAGCTATCAAGATGTCGTATCTGCCAGATCTTGTCGTAAAGTACTCATTAAAGAGGTTATAAACGCTCAAATTTAGACTGAAATTTTTAGTTACGTTGTAGTTTATACCAAGATCAGCGATCACGTAAGGTCTGATGTCATCAGCATAGCTAAATGAGTTTTTAGTCCTACCATAATAATTTATCTGAGACCAGAAATTTAGCCATCTGTTTAGCTCGTAGTTCGCTCCAAATTTAAATGTATGAAGCGGATAGTTGTTTAAGCTTTTGCCTATCTCCGCTCCATCTTTTTGTTTTGATTTTGTATAAACGTAGCTTTGATTTAGCCTAAGAGCGTTTGTGACTTGCCACTCATTTGTTAGTTCAACTCCGTAAATTTCAGCTTTGCCGATATTTACACTCTCCCAAATCCCACGACGATAAATTTTGCCTTTATGCGTGCAAGGGTTACCAGGTCTTGAGGTGCAGATAGGGCTATAGCTTAACATATCTTTAAAACTTGTGTAAAAGCCAGTTAGCGATGCTTCAAAGCCTTCATTGTCATTATAAACGCCGCCAAATTCATAGCTCACGCTTGTCTCTGGCTTAAGGCTACTTCTGCCAAGCTGTGCCCCACGTCCTCCAGCAAATGGCAATGCAAGATCTTGCGTGCGTTGTTTGATGTCAGGCGTCGCGTATCCTGTGCTAACTCCGCCTTTTAGGGCAAAAAAGTCATTTAAGTTATAGATACCATAAATTCTTGGTGAAACGTGCGAACCGTAGTTCTCGTCGTAGTTATAGCGAATGCCAGTGCTTAAGATAAAGTCTTTTGTAAGGTGATAATCATCCTCGCCGTAAAGTGAAACATCATATCTTTTTACATTTGCAGCGTCTGCTGTGGTAGCCTTTTCATCAAGCTTTTCTTTTTTGGCGTTTAGCCCTAAAGTAAAGGCGTTGTTATCAGTAAAATATGAGCCTTTTGTATCAAAATTTAGTGTTTTTAGCGTTAAATTTTGTTGCGCGATCTCTTTTATCTTGCCATAAGATAAATAGCTTTGAAGCAAGATATTATCAAGCCTTGCTTCGTGGCTTAAATTTATCACATCGCCCTTTATTCTCTCGCTAGCAACCGAGTTAGTACCAGTTGATAGTGTTTTGCCTTTGCTTCTTTTATATTTCACGTCGCTTCTTGCAAGCTCAAGCGTGATGTCGTTATTTTCATTTGGTCTAAAAAAGAGCTTCGTGCCAAAATTTCTATCTTTTTGCTCTCTGTTTGCGTATGAGATTTTATCCTCTGACTTGTTTAAATTTTTGCCATAAACTGAGATGCTTAAAACATCGTCTATTAGCCCAGAGTGTAGATAGAGGCTGTTGTAAAACTCGCCGCTTATATTTTTATTTCTAGCAAATTTATAGCTTGAGCCAAGATTTGCATGAAAGTCGTTGCTAAACTCATCTGTTATGATATTTATCACACCACCCAGTGCGTCACTGCCATAAAGCGAGCTCATAGGACCTCGTATCACTTCGATACGACTTATCGCACTTGCTGGTGGGATGAAACTATATGAGCCTCCAACACTTCTTAGCCCCTTATAAGCGTTATCTCCTGGCACTGGCATGCCATTTACTAAAATTTTAGTAAATCTTGGAGAGAATCCGCGTATAGAAATTCCTCGTCTATTTGCCGCTTCGGGAGTCGCTCCAAAAAGGCTTGGCACGTCTTTTACCATGCTCTCAACGTCCTTGTGATTTCTCTTTTCTAGCGCATCTTGAGTGATGACGCTAAGCGTTGCAGGGGCGTCTTTTATATTTTGCTCAAAGCCAGTTGCACTCACTACTTTAACCTCTGGCAGAACTTTATCTTCATTTGCAAAGAGCGGTAAATTTATAAAAACTGCCGCACAAATAGAAATTTTTAATAGACTTCTCACAAAAAAACTCCTTATTAAAATTTAAATCACATTTTACTAAAATAAAATAATCGTTATCAATATCAGACATAACGTTAGAGGGATTAAATTTAACGCTCAAGGGATAAAATGATAAATTTAGATAAAAGATATGGCATAAGTAAAATCTTGCAAAGCAACAAGCGGATAAATGTAGAATTTTTTAAACAAGCTAATGGCATCAGCTACCTAAAAAGCGAGATTTTATGCAACAAAATCATAAAAAGAGAGAGCGAGGGAGATAAAAAATATCTATTTTTGATGTTTAACGAAGCAAAAGATAATCTTTGCTTCAAGCTTGATAAAAAAGAGTACCTTTTAAGCAGGGATGAGTTTTGCATAGGACTGGTAAATGATAGCTTAAAAGGCGTTTTTGAATATCAAAATAAATTTTATAAAACCAAAACCTTGCTTTTTGAAGAAAACTACGCAAATAAGCTTGAAATTTTTAGTGAGCTAAAATTTGAAGAGAAATTTGATCTTATAAAATGCAAAAAAGATAAGGCTCAAATTTGCGTTTTAAACGAGCTTGAGACGACAAATTTATATGATGGTATGATGAGAGAAATTTTTATAGAGTCAAAAATTTTAGAGCTTATCTATAAGAGCAAAGCTTTAAAAGATGAGAAAATTTACTTTAGTAGCGATGAAGAGAAGCTGCTTTTAAAGGCTAAGAAAATTTTGCTTACTCGCATGCAAAATCCCCCAAGCATCAAAGAGTTAGCGCACCTTTGCGGCACTAATGACTTTTGGCTTAAGAAAAATTTTAAACTCTTTTTCAAAGATACGATCTATCAGCTTTTAGCAAAAGAGCGGCTAAAGCTTGCATTTGCCCTTTTAAAACAAAATGATATCAGCATAAAAGAGGCCGCTAGCATCGTTGGCTACACAAATGCAGCGCATTTTGCAAAAATTTTTAAAGGCACTTTTGGCTTTTTACCAAGTGAGCTAATAAGGCAAAAAAGCTACTTTTAAACTGCTCTAAATGCCAAATTTCTTATAATCGCCAAAATTTAAAAAGAGAGAAATTTGCAAGTTTATATCCACGTGCCATTTTGCGAGAGCAAGTGTCCTTACTGCGCCTTTGGCTCAAGCGATGACGAATTTAAAAAGGTTAGCACCTATTTTAAAGCGCTTTGCCTTGATCTAAATTTCCAGCTAAAAAGCCAAAATGTAAAAGAAATTTCAACCATATTTTTTGGTGGTGGCACACCGAGCGCAGTAAATGCTAACTTTTATGATGAAATTTTTAGCATTTTAGCTCCACTTTGCACGCCTAAAACCGAGATCACATTTGAGGCAAATCCAAATTCAGCAAATTTAGCTTGGCTAAAGCATGTAAAAAATTTAGGCGCAAACCGCATAAGCTTTGGCGCGCAAAGCTTTTTTGAAGATAAGCTTAAATTTCTAGGGCGCATCCACAGCAAGGAGCAAATTTTTAAAACGGTTGAAAATGCCCATGCAGCTGGCTTTAAAAATATAAATTTAGACTTCATCTATGACACTAAATTTGATACCAAAAAGCGCCTTTTGGCTGAGGTTGAAAACTTAAAAAGCCTTGCTATCACGCATCTTAGCGCCTACTCGCTCACACTTGAAGAAAACACCCCATTTGCTGGCAAAAAAAGCTATAAAAAGAATAGCGACACTTTGGCTAAATTTATGATAGAGCAGGTTGGGAGGGCTGGCTTTAAGCAATATGAAATTTCAAATTTCGGGCAAATTTGCAAGCACAATCTTGGCTACTGGCAGGGCAAAAACTACCTTGGCGTGGGAGCTTTTAGCGTGGGCTTTAAGGACGCCACCAGATACTACGCCAAAAATAGCATAGATGCCTACATCACGCAGCCAACGCATAGAGAAAGAGAAATTTTAAGCCAAAGCGAGCTAGCAAGAGAGCATATATTTTTAGGGCTTAGAAGCATCGTTGGCGTGGAGGCTGGGCGCTTAAGCGAGGCTCAGAAAAAAAGAGCAAATTTACTTGTAGAAAATGAAAAACTACTCTTTAAAAATGGCAAATTCTACAACCCAAATTTCTTATTAAGCGACGAGATCGCACTCTTTATCGAGGGCTAAATTTATAAAAATTTGAGCAAAGTCAAGATAAAATACAAAGCTTAAATGAAATTTAACAGAGGCAAAAATGTTTGGAATGAGTTTTTCTGAGATATTGGTCATCGCCGTGATCGCCGTGCTAGTTTTGGGCCCTGACAAGCTACCAAGCGCTATGGTGCAGATCGCCAAATTTCTAAAGATGTTTAAAAAAGGCATAAATGACGCAAAATCAACATTTGATCAAGAGATGAAGATAGCCGAGCTCAAAGAGGACGCTCAAAAATACAAAGAGAGCATAACTCAAAGCGCTCAAAGCGTGCGTAAAAAACTCACTTTTGAAGAGCTTGACGAGATCAAGAAAAGCGCAAGTGACGTCACTGAGAGCATTCAAAACGTCGTAAGCGACACCAAAAAAACGGTAGAAAATATACAAAATCCAACAAATTTAGTTAAAGATGCGATCTTAAACGATAAAAAAGAGGCGTGATGTTTGAAGAGCTAAGACCCCATTTGATTGAACTTAGAAAGAGGCTTTTTATAAGCATAGTAAGCGTTTTTGTCTGTTTTGGCATCTGTTTTACATTTTGGAATCCACTGCTTGCATGGATGAGCGAGCCACTAAAGCAGGTCTTGCCAGCTGGTTCAAACATCATTTTTACACAAATTCAAGAGCCATTTTTCACTGCGATGAAGGTCGCCTTTTTTGCTGGCTTGGTGCTTGCTTTGCCTATCATTTTTTGGCAGTTTTGGCTATTTGTCGCACCTGGACTTTATGACAATGAAAAAAAATATGTGATCCCATTTGTGCTTTCAGCCTCATTTATGTTTGCGTGCGGGGCGGCGTTTTGCTACTACGTGGTCATCCCGCTTGGCTTTACATTTTTGGTAAATTTTGGCGGTCAGCTCTTTACGGCACTGCCAAGCATAGGCGAGTACGTGGGCTTTTTCACGAAACTGCTGATCGGCTTTGGAATTTCATTTGAGCTGCCAGTCATTACATTTTTCTTAGCAAAGATCGGCCTAGTCGATGACAAGATGTTAAAAGACTACTTCAGATACGCAGTAGTCGTCATCTTCATCTTCGCAGCCATCGTGACACCGCCAGATGTTATAAGTCAAATTTTAATGGCAGTGCCACTCATCGGACTTTATGGAATTTCTATCATCGTAGCCAAAAGAGCCGGTAAAAGCGACGACGATGAAGAAGATAGCGATACAGACAGCGACGCAGGCGATGAGTGATATAAACAACATCTCAAGCTACGACTACTTTTTGCCTAACGAGCTCATCGCAAAAGAGCCAGTTTTGCCCAAAGAAGAGGCGAGACTGCTTGTTTATCTTAAAAAAACAAAAGAGATAAAACACTATAAATTTAAAGATCTAGCCAGTCTCATCCCAGATGACGCCGCGGTTATTTTTAACAATACAAAGGTAGTTAAGGCCCGCATTTTAGGACGCAAACAAAGTGGCGGAGCCTGCGAAGTGATGCTAAATCAACCACTTAGCGATAATAAATTTAGCGTCTATATAAGAGGCAGAGTAAGTGTCGGCAGCGTTTTAAATTTCGCTGATGATATAAAGGTAAATGTGCTTGAGCTAAATAATGATGGCTCAAGGGTGGTAAATTTCACCAAAAATGGCGTTATTTTAGATACGGCGCGACTTTTTAGTGAGCTAGAAAAGATCGGCCACGTCCCACTTCCGCCATATATCAAAAGGGCTGATACAAAGGACGATGAGAGCTGGTATCAAAGCATATTTGCTAAAAATAGCGGCGCAGTCGCAGCTCCAACAGCTAGTCTGCACTTTAGCGAGCAGATGCTAGAGAGAATAAAGGCAAAGCACGAGGTCGCCTACATCACTCTTCACGTGGGTGCTGGGACGTTTAAAGGCGTGGAGTGCCAAAACATAAACGACCACAAAATGCACTCTGAGTTTTACGAGCTAAGCGAAAAAGCTCAAGAGATCATAAACTCAAATAAGCCCATACTTGGCGTTGGCACGACGGTTACTAGATGCGTTGAAGAGTTTGCTAGAAGCAAGCAGCCAAGCGGCTTTTGCAAGCTATTTTTAAACCTAAATAATAGACCAATCAGGCAAAACTACCTTTTAACAAATTTTCACCTGCCAAAATCAACGCTAATCATGCTAGTTACTAGCTTCATAGGGATTGAAGAGACGATGAGGATTTACGAAACGGCAGTTAGCGAAAAGTATAGATTTTACTCTTATGGCGATGGGATGCTTGTGATATGAAAAATGTCGATTTTGTCGCGCAGATGGAGCTATTTTTGGAGGCGCTTTTTAAGGACGCAGCGGCTGGGAAGAACGCCATCGTCTTTAACTACAACCCAAACTACCCACGCTATCTAAGCTTTGAAGCGCATAAGCTAATAGGCGCGATCAAAAATTTAAGCAAATTTTACCTAAATAGCGTTAGCAACTCAAAACTGCTCATATCCTTTACTCTAGTAAGCTACAGCCTAAGTTTGGTGCATTTTGACATACATATAAGATGCACTTCGTGCCCGCAAAAGCCAAATGAGAGGCTAGTAAAAGAAGCTAGCGAGCTACTAAAAGAGCTAAATGCCAAGATGAGCGAAACTGAGGACGGCTTTAATATAAGCATAAGCGTGCCACTGCCAAAAAGCGGGACATTTAAAAGGCAAAGCGTCGAGATAGCCAGCCTTCTAGGCAAAAATGCGATAATAGCTTGCGATGATGAAAATTTATTTTTAACACTAAGTCATGAGTTAAGCTTTACAGGGCTGAAGCTTAGCAAACAAAAGAGCTTTGAGAGTTTAAATTTACACATAAAAGATGCCATTTTTAAGCCAGACATCATCTTTGTGCAAAAGGAGTATCTAAGCGACAAAGTAAGGCTTGATGAGATGCTGACTTATCAAAAGCTTAAGAATTTCTACATCGTCATCATCAGCAAGGATGAAGCCAAAAGCATTAAAAGCGAGAAGATGACTACGCTTAGACAGCCATTTACTAGCGATAGCTTGCACGAGACTTTAGGGGTGGTGGCTAGAAATTTATAAAATTTTTAGATATCTCTTCAAGATGATAGTGGCTGAGACGCTATCGAGCCTGCCATCTCGCTTTGTGTTTGTGTAAATTTCACTTGCCTCGCTGCTGCTAAAGGCCTCGTCTTGATATACGATATTAGCCTGCACATCAAGAAGCGAGACAAAATGCTCTATGCGCCTTCTCATCTCATCTTCGCTACTGCCGCCGATCGGAACGCCCACTACTAGCGTGTTTGGAGCGTATTCATTTACTTTTTGGCTCACATCTCTTGCGGCTTGATTTCTATTTTTTCTAAGCACTGGCTCAAGGGGTGTCACGACCTCGCCAAAGCCAAAAGCAAGCCCTATGCGCTTTAGTCCAACATCGATCGCCATAAATTTCTCTCTCATAGTGCGCTTTTTACTCTTAAATTTGAAATTTCAACTAGCCCATCAAGCTCGTATTCATAGATGATCTCGCCAAATTTAGCCAATGCTTCATCAAGGCTAACGCCATTTTTGCAAAATTTCAAGATCTCATCATCAACTTTTTCTTGCACTTTTACCTCGCCAAAAAGTGAGGCAAATTTAACGTAATCATCGATAAGTTCGGCCTTTTTGCTAGCCAGCAGAGCATTCGTTCCACTACTCTCATTTATGCGCTGAGGCAGGACAAAGAGAGGGATTTTAAGCTCATTTGCAAGCCTTGCACTTTGCATCGAACCACTTCTTAGATCAGCTTGAGCTACCACAAGAGCTTGCGCAAGCCCCACAACTATGCGGTTTCGCTCTAAAAACCTATAAGCAATCGGCGGCTCGCCCTCGTCATACTCACTTAGAGCCAAGCCCTTTTCATAAATTTCTCTTATCGCTGCTTTATTTTGAGCTGGATAGATGATGTCAAGTCCATTTGCAAAAACACCGATAGTTCGTGGCATGGCAGCCTTGTGCGCCGTGATATCCACGCCGATAGCCCCACCACTTACCACGCAGACATTTGCGCTTTTTAGCGCTGCGCAAAGTTCTGCAACACACTCTTTTGTATAGACACTTGCCTTTCTTGAGCCAACGACTGCAACTTTTGGCATGCTAAGAAGCGAGGTGTCACCTATGAAATTTAGCTCTTTTGGGGGATTTTTTAGCCTATTTAGCGCCTCTGGGATGATTTCAAGCTTCATAAAATATCTTTTAGATAAACAACTTCTACATCTTTTAAGATGTTGTTTTTACTAGCTTTTATCACTGCGATCGTGTTTTTCTTTGGGTGTCCGATGGCGATCGCGTAGCCCCTTTTTTTGGCTAAATTTACAGCAGCTATAAGCTCTCGCCTAACCGCACTAGCCGATGGATCATCATCTAAAAATATATCTCTTGAAATGTAAGGCTGATTATACTTTTTCGCAGCCCTTGCCACGGCTGTTTGAGCGATCGTCTTACTATCAACAAAGATAAAACCCTGCTCTATCAGCGCTCTATAAGCCTTGTCCATCGCGTCATAATCACTGGTAAATCGTGATCCTGTGTGGTTGTTTGTATATTTTGCGCGCGGGAAGTCTCTTCGTATCTTTTTTATCTTTTCATGCATGCTCTCAAAGCTCTCATTTATCGTAAGAGTGCCTATCTCTGGGCTATCAAAGTGCTTTGCCTGCATCGGCAGATGTATCATATAAAACTCAAACGTTCTAGCGATATTTGGCGTATCTGGATGAGTTTTTGTCGCTGGGAAAATAGACGGAGTTATCTTTAAACCGATTGATTTTACCATGCTAGCGTGCTCAAATGTCGCCACATCATCGATTATTAGCACTAGCTTAGCACGCCCTTTTACACTGCTATTTGGAGTAAATGGCACAACTGCAAAGTCATCTTTTTTCGCGCTCTCTTTTTGCGGTTTTTCGCTATAAATTTGCTTTTTGGCTTTGTTACTAGGCTCAACCTCACTTTTTTTAGCTGGTTCTGGTTTTAAAATTTCACTATGATTTAAATTTTCTTTTATGCTTAAATTTGCTTCAGCGCTTTTGTTTTGCTCTATCTTTGCCTCTGTTTTTGTCTCATTTTTGCCTGCGTAAAATGGCTCGATAACCTGCTCGACCTTTTGCTCGACCTTTTGCTCAGGCTTTTCTTCACTCTTTGCTTCATGGCTTACATCTACGCTACTTTGCATATTTTTATATAAATTTGCAAGCAAATTTTTCGTATCGTTTTGCTCTTTTTTTGGCTCTTCTTTTTTAGCTTCTACTTTTACTTCAGGTTTTATCTCAGGAGTTATCTTTTTTTGCTCTTTTGGCTCAGTTTTTGGCTTTAGAGCAAGTTCGCTTTTGTGTTTAGGATCGGTAAAAATTTTACTTAAATTTTCATCTTCATCAAATTTTAGAGGATATTTTCTCTTCTCATACTCTTGTTTTTTATCTTTGCTAGCAACTTTTTGCTCAGCTTTTTTTGAAATTTGCTTCTCGCTCTTTGGCTCATTTACTTTACTTATCTGCTCAACATCTTTATTTTTGATGCTAAGAGCTGCGATGAGTGCCACTATCAAAATGGCAGCAATGACGCCGATACCAAGTAAAATTTTATTATGAGAGCGACCTACACTCTTTTTTGCAGGACGCTTCTTTGTAGTCTTTTTTTCGCTCAAGGCTTAGTTTTTGCTTTGATCTATAAGTTTGCCGTTAGTTATCCAAGGCATCATTGCGCGAAGTTTTTTGCCAGTTTTATTTAGCAAGCTTCTCTCGGCTATACCGCGCTCAGCATTCATTCTAACATATCCTGCTTTTCTCTCTAGGATGAAGTCTTTTGCAAATTTACCATTTTGAATTTCTCTTAAAACTTCTTTCATAGCTTTTCTGCTCTCTTCGCCAACTACTCTTACGCCGCTTACGTAGTCGCCGTATTCAGCTGTGTTTGAGATAGAGTAGCGCATATCAGCCATGCCACCTTGATACATTAGATCAACGATTAGTTTTAGCTCGTGTAAGCACTCAAAATACGCCATCTCAGGCTCATATCCAGCCTCTACAAGTGTATCAAAGCCAGCATTTACAAGTGCGCAAAGACCACCGCAAAGCACAGCTTGCTCGCCAAATAAATCTGTTTCAGTTTCATCTTTAAATGTTGTCTCAATGATGCCAGTTCTACCGCCACCTATACCGCAAGCATAGCTTAAAGCGATCTCTTTAGCCTTTCCACTTGCATTTTGCTCAACAGCTATAAGATCAGGTATGCCGCCACCCCTTACAAATTCACTTCTAACTGTGTGTCCTGGAGCTTTTGGAGCGATCATGATGACGTCTATGTTTGCTGGAGCTTTGATCTGTCCAAAATGAACGTTAAAACCATGTCCAAATGCGATAGCAGCGTGATCTTTTAAATTTGGCTCGATCTCATTTTTATAAATTTCAGCTTGAAGCTCATCTGGCGTTAAGATCATGATCACGTCAGCGCTTTTTGTAGCTTCGCTAACAGTTTTTACCTCAAAGCCTTTAGCCTCAGCTTTTGCCCAGCTTTTGCCGCCTTTTGCAAGACCTATAACAACACTTACACCGTTATCTCTTAAATTTTCAGCGTGTGCGTGACCTTGTGAGCCAAAGCCAATGATCGCTACTTTTTTACTTTGAATAAGGCTTAAATCGCAGTCTTTATCATAATAAACATTTATAGCCATTGTTTCTCCTATTGTTAAAATTTGGCGAAATTATACATTTTAGCAACAAAAACGTTGCTGAAAAAGAGCAAAAAAGTATCTTTAAGTTTTATGCTGCAGCTTTTTGCTATAATGTGACAAAATTTTTAACTAAAAGAGTCACTTTACATGAATGAATCAATTTTTAAAAAAATCAAAGCGCTTCCGCCACTAGACGACACTGTCATACAGATCCAGCGCCTACATGCTGACGAAAATAGCTCGATAAATGACCTCACAAAAGTGGTCGAGAAAGACCCTATGCTAACAGCAAATATCTTGCGTTCAGCAAACTCACCACTTTACGGTTTTTCTCAAGAGATCACAACTATCGCAAGAGCCATTTCACTTTTTGGCATGGCTACTATCCGCGGTTTTGCGCTATCAAGTGCCATCAAAAAGACCTTTTCTATAAATTTAGAGCCGTATGACATTACCGCACAAGATTTTTTAAATATCTCAATCATGCAAAATGCTTTGATGTATCACTGGTATTCAAAGATCAAGCCTAGACATTTAGAAATCCTTTCTCCTGCTTCATTTATGCTTGAAGTTGGTAAGCTCGTTTTAGCACATGAACTCACAGAAAAAAGTAAAGTAAAAGAATTTAAAACAAAACTTAAAGAAATCTCATCTACTTATGACCTTGCGCTTTTAGAGTCTGAAATTTTAGACATCACAAACGAAGAGGTTACAGCTCAAATTTTTGAGCAGTGGAATTTAGAGATCGAGCTTGGAAATTCTATCCTCTACTCAAACACTCCTGAAGAGGCACCTGATCACATAAAAGAGTATGCAAGGGCCCTAAAGGTAGTAAAAACAGCGGTTAATATCTTTAACCAGCTTGATGATGTGAGCGTAAATAACGCAACACTTCTTATAAATGAATATGGCTTTGAGAGAGATACATTTTTAATGGCTGTTAGCAAAGTCAAAGACAATTTGTGAAAGAATTTTTAACATCACTTCTAGTTGGCATCAAAGAAAAAGAGATATCAAACGAAGATAAAGAGGTCTTACGTAATCTCCTAAATCTTGGTGCCGTAAGCTTACATAAAGATAAATTTTACCTAAACAACGGCTATGTCTGCGGCAAGCTAGACATCAGCCAAAACGCAACTGGCTTTATCATGCCATTTGACAAGCGCTTCAAGCAAGATATCATCGTAGAAAATAAAAATTTAAACAACTCTCACCTTGGCGATATCGTGCTAGCAAAGCTTTTGCCACTTAAGAAAAAACGCCAAAGCGCTAAGATAGTAATGAGCCTAAAGCTTGCAAATGAGACTAGCGTGGTCTATACAAAACGCTTTGGAGCGGCCATTTTAGGGGTAAATTTAAAAACTGGACTAAGCACAACCCTAAAGGCAACGCAAAAAAGCCTAAAGATGCTCCCGCTTGGGACGCTACTAAAGATAAACAACCTAAACAACGAAATAGTCGAGGTTTTAGGAAATTTAGAAGATCCGCTAAGCGATGAGAAAATTTCGCTTGCTATTTATAATAAAAACGATAAATTTAGCGAGGCCTGCGAGCTTGAAGCAAAGGCTTTTGGCGATGAAGTCGATGCTAGCATGTATCCAAACAGGGTCGATCTAAGAAATTTAGACTTTTGCACGATCGATCCAGTCGATGCTAAGGACTTTGACGATGCCATATATTTTGATGAGAAAAAGCGCGAAATTTACGTCGCAATTGCCGATGTAAGCGAGTATGTGACCGCATATAGCGCCATAGATAGCGAGGCTAAAAAAAGAGGCTTTTCTATCTACTTTCCGCACATCTCAGTGCCGATGTTGCCGCGCGCGCTTAGTGAAAATATCTGCTCGCTAAAGCCAGACGTGCCGCGCCTTGCATTTTGTTTTAAAATTTCACTTGATGCAAACAACGATGTAAAAAAAGAGGAGCTTTTTGAAGCGATCATCCTTTCAAAAAGGCGCTTTAACTACGATGAGATCGATGAAATTTTAGAGGGCAAAAGAGAGTGTGAAATTTCATGGATCAAGCCACTTTTTAAACTCACCACAAAGCTTCGCAAAAAAAGGCTTTTACACGCGTTTGACTTTAGGACAAAAGAGCTTAGAATGAGCCTTGATGATGAGGGTCAAATTTCACAAACTAGGTTTGAAAGCGACTCCGACTCACATAGACTTGTTGAGGACTGCATGCTTTTAGCAAACAAGGCTGCTGCTAAGCTCATCACAAAGGGCGTTTTTAGAAACCACGCTTCGCCTGATTTTAAAAAGATAGATACCTTGCTTGAGGACTTGCAGCTTTTGGGACTTGACTTTACCTACGAGAGCGACCTTGCAAATTTGATAAGAAAGATCCAAGCAAAGGCTGACGAACTAGGCAACCGCGAAGAGATAGATAAGCTCATCATCAAGTCTCAAAAAAAGGCTGAATACTCAAGTGAAAATTTAGGCCACTTTGGGCTTGGATTTGACAGATATACGCACTTTACAAGCCCTATTAGACGCTATTCTGACCTTATTTTACACAGACTTTTAAAGGCTAAAATTTCAAAAGATGAGAAGCTTTACAACTTCTTACTTTTAAACATCCAAAGTACATGCGCAACCTTAAGCGAGCTTGAAAGAGAGGCCGACAAGGTGGCCTACGACTTTATGGATAGGAAATTTGCACGCTGGGCAGCTGCAAATATCGGCAAAGAGGTGCGTTGCTACGTGAGCGAAAACCAAAATGTTTTGGTCGCTAAGCTTGATGATTACTTTGTTGGAGCTAGGATTTTCATCACTGGATACAGCGCAAATTTACTTCAAAAGCTTGTCGTAAAGATCACAGAAGCCGACATCGCGAGCGCTAAAATTTTTGCAAAAGTGGTAAGAAAGATCGATGTATAGAAAAGATTTGGAGCTAAATTTAGCAAATGCAAATTTAAGCAACTACTTCTTGCTTTTTGGCGCGGACGAGTTTCAGATCGAGCTTTTTGGCAAGGAAATTTTAAGCTTTTACTCAAGCGAAGATGCAAATTTATTAAGCCTTTATTTTGACGAGTACAACTACGCACAAGCAAGCTCTCACCTAAGCGAGCAGTCGCTTTTTGGTGGCAAAAATATCCTCTATGTAAAAAGCGACAAAAAGATCCCAGCAAAAGAGCTAAAAGAGCTCATATCGCTTTGTTCAAAAAGCAAGGACAACTACTTTTTGTTTGAGCTTTACGAGGCTGATATGAAGCTAGTTTTTGATACACAAAAGGCATTTGGGACAAATTTTGCTAGATTTTTTAAGCCCTCAAACCCAGATGAAGCGATAAATTTACTAGCCAAAAGCTCGGCTAAAATAGGCTTAAACATAACCAAAAACGCACTTTATGAGCTTTATTTTACACATAATGAAAATTTATACCTTGCAGCAAGCGAGCTGACAAAACTAAAGAGCCTAAACACCCACATCGAACAAGACGATGTAAAAAAGCTAGTTTTTGGACTTGGCGGGATAAATTTTGATGACTTTTTCAATAAATTTATGGCTCTAAAAGATATAAAAAACGACTTTTTTACCTATTTAGAAGATCCAAATTTTAATGAAATTTTACTTCTAAACTCACTTTATAAAGCATTTTTTAGGCTGTTTAAAATTTACTCTTACATCAAGATAAATGGCCGCTTAAATTTAGACGAAGCGATCGGCTACCAACCGCCAGTAAATGTGGCAAATTTACTAAAAGCAAATAGCTTAAAGTTAAGTTTAAATGCCTATTTAGAGATATTTAAAACGCTAAATTTAGCCGAGCTAGAGCTAAAAACAAATACAAAAATGGATAAAGAAATTTTCGTTTTATCGACCATTTTAAACCTCCAGCACCTCATATCAACAGCAAATATTAAGTAAATTTAAGCTAAAATCCACCCTTGCTTAATGCAAAATCCTTGCTCACAAAGTGAGCTAAATATCCATAAGGAGAAAAAATGAAACATTACGAGCTTTTATTTATTCTTAAGCCGACATTGACGGAAGAGGAAGTTAAAGCTAAGGTTGATTTCGTAAAAGAAGTCATAACAAAAAACGGCGGCGAGATCGCTACTGTCGTTGAGATGGGTACTAGAAAGCTAGCTTATACCATCAAAAAATATGAGCGTGGAACATATTTTGTTATCTACTACAAAGCTCCACCAGCACTTCTTGCAGAGCTTACAAGAAACGTAAGGATCACAGAAGATATCATAAGATTTTTAAGCGTTAAATATGAAAACAAACGCGAAATCGCAGCTTGGGAAAGACTTTGCAAAGGCATCAAGCAAACTATAAAAAAAGAACCTCGCGAGCCAAGAGCACCACGCGAGCCAAGAGCTGAAAAAGTAGACGAGCAAACATTTACAGAAGAATAATCAAGGATAAAAAATGTTCAATAAAGTAGTATTAGTTGGAAATTTAACCAGAGATATAGAGCTTAGATATACTACTAGCGGCGTTGCCATAGGAAATTCTAGTATAGCTGTGACACGCAAAATCACCTCAAATGGGGAAAGAAGAGATGAGACTTGCTTTATTGATATATCATTTTTTGGCAAGAGTGCAGAGATAGCAAACCAATATCTCAACAAGGGATCGAAGCTGCTTATCGAAGGAAGACTCAAATTTGATCAGTGGACCGACAATAACGGACAAAATCGCTCAAAACACTCTATCGCCGTTGAGAGCATGGAAATGCTTGGCTCAAATAACCAAACGCAACAAGGCGGATACTCTATGAATAGCCAAAATAGCGGTGGCTACGGACAGCAAGGCGGATATCAAAATAACCAATATAACCGCCAACAAGAAGCTAGACCACAAGCTGCGCCACAAAGAAAGCAAGAGAGTTATTCAGAAGTTCCTGATATAGACGTTGATGCTGATAGTTTCAACAATGAAGAAATACCGTTTTAATTTTAAAGGATAAAAAATGGCAGAAAAAAGAAAATATTCACGCAAATATTGCAAATTTACAGAAGCAAAAATTGATTTTATAGACTACAAAGACACTTCACTTTTGAAGTATTGCTTGTCAGAGAGATTTAAAATCATGCCAAGACGCCTAACTGGCACATCAAAAAGATACCAAGAGATGGTAGAAAAAGCGATCAAGAGAGCTCGCCACGCAGCTATCATACCTTACATAATTGATCGCAAAGACGTAGTTTCAAACCCTTTTGAAGGTCTATAATCCATAAATTTTAGCCCTATTTTGGGCTAAAATCTTTTAAATTCAACTCTTAATCTTTACTATTTCTAATCTTTTATAAAATTTTCTAATCAAATTCTTAAATTTATAAGCTTTTTAAAAATACCAAGCTAGCCAAATTTATCTAAATATTGTCTAATTTTTAAATTTACCTCGTAAATTTTTCACGCTTTTTGAAAACTTTTTTATAAATTTACTAGCTAATTTTTAAATCCTATAAGCATTTTAAAGCCTCCAAAGTAGCCAGATTTCTCTAGACGTTGTCTATTTTTAAAATTTACATATTAAATTTCATCAAGTTTTTGAAAGTCTTTTATAAATTTCACTCGCTAAATTCTTAAATTACTGCAATATTTCAAAAGGTGATTGCTTAAAAAATTTAAAACTTATCAGCAAAGCCAAATTTTGTTTAAACATTGTCTATTTTTTTAAATTTACGTCTTTAATTTCACTTATTTTCTAAGTCTTTTATAAAGTTTGGCTCTTCAAATTCTACTTATAAGCTATTTTAAAGCATCTGAACGCGCATAATTTTATATAAATATTGCCTAAAAAATAAATTTCATACCAAAAAATCCAACCGAGGTTTTAAAAATTTGTCTATGTTTTTTATAAATTTACTAGATGAAGCTTTATAAAATATTTCAAAATATTATTAAACACCCTAGGCTTGCACACAAATTTTAACTTATACTAAAAACGAATTTTTCACTTTGCTGTGATGCTTGAAATTTCTCTCATCTTATTTTTTAAAATCTTATCTCATTTGCGATCCAGCGATATGCCCGACTATAAAATCAATATTCTTAAATTTTTTATATATCAAATAAAACACCTTCATCGCTTCACATTAGCTGATCAAAAGCCATGTTCAATATTAAATTTATCTAAATTTCCGCTCTCAAATTTTATAAATTTAAGCCAAGCAGCAAATTTTTTATTTTTAGTTGGATTAGTTTTAAAAAGACAAAAGGTTAGCAATTATAAAAACTATAGAAACTTTAAAATCCAAGCCCTAAGTGAGCTTGGATCGAAGGGATTTGGATCTATCATGAAACTAAGCAAGCACGCTCCGGTTGCTAAAGAGCGTGCTTTGATGTGTTATTAGAACTTGTAAGAAAGTCCTAAAGTGCCGTTGTAGAATTGATTTTTAGATCTTGCTTTAACACCAAAGTTGATGTTTGTGCTAAGACTATCAGTGATCTTAAACTCAGCACCAGTTTTTAATGTAGCATAAGTGTATTTTTTCTTATCTGCATCAAAAGTTACATTTCTTGAGCCAGCAAAATTTAACACGCTATCATCTGCGCTTTTGCTAAGTTCTCTCTCGATACCCGGAGTTACATAGAAGTAGTCGCCTTTTTCTGTATAAGCTCTAAATTCAGCTCCAAGTTTTGCATTTAAAGTTTTTACACTTGTTTTTGCAAAGTTTAGTTCTACAGGACCGCCAGCTGTAAAGCTGTCATTTTTGAGGTTTGTATATTCAAGACCGAAGATAGGTTTTACAAATTTAGCGTTACCGATGTCAAATACATAACCATAATCAAGTGCGATATCGAAGTATTTGCTGTCGTATTTGCCTTCATTATCACCTATTAGGCTTGATTTTGTTTTTAGAGTATTTTTAGCAAAGCCATAAGCAAATTTGCTGTCTAGTTCATTTTGACCAAAGTAGCTTCTTGTATATACACCAAAGCTATAGTTATTAGCATCATTTTTTACATTATTGCCATCAGATTGAGCTTTAGCAAGTGTGAAGAAACCACCAACTATTGTGTTGTCAAATGCTTTGTCATAGCCTAGAGTAAAGCCATATACGTCAGTATTTGCAGCATCTTTTACTTTTGCTTTACCGCCAAATACATTGCCCCATAGGTTGTTGTCGTAGTTGTATCTGTTTGTATACTCTTTTACGACTGAGCTTAGTGCATCGCTGCCATTATCTGCAAATTTCTCACCAGCCATATTTTTAACAGCATAAGCAAGTGCTAAATTTCCATTATATGGATTTGATAGTTTTGCTAGACGTGTATTTGTTGCAAGGTTTGTATTAAAGATCACTATATCAGTAAAGTTACCTTTATTTAGCGATTTTGTAGCTGTGTCAAGTGTTGAGTGAAGTTCGCTTACGCCCTCAGCTACATCGTCAGCAGACTCATCTGCGATGATGCTCTCTACTCTAGCATTGCTATCAAAGATATCAGAAAGCGCAGTTAGCACATCGCTTTCGCCTTTATCTAAATTTTCAGATGTAGCGATAGCTTTTGCTCTAGTGTTAGAAATTTCTTTTACTTTTGCTTTTTGATCAGCGATAGCCTTAGTAGAAGTTTCTATTATAGTATCTTGAGCTTTAACTGCTGTAGCATCTGTTTTTACAGTAGCCATAGCTGTTTCAGCAGTAGTAGCTGCGGCTGCGGCTGCAGTTGTAACTGTGCTAAGGTCAGAAGTGCT
>NZ_ANNG01000024.1 GCF_000466685.1 Campylobacter concisus UNSWCS | reverse complement strand
TGGTAACTGGGAAGTTCCAACTCCAGGCAATAAACCACTTAACCCAGGCGATACTGTAACAGCAACAGCAGAAGATCATGGTGGCTCAAGTAACCCAGTAAATTCTAATCCAACAACTGACGTAGTGCCGCCTCATGCTGAGCTTACTCCAAACCCTGATGGCACAGTTAGCGTTGTTTCACATGATGGTGATGCGTCTAAAGTCGAAATTTCATACACTGACAATAACGGCAGCCCACAAACCATCACCGTGGTCAAAAACCCAAGTGCTGGGTGGGTCGTAGATAGCACTCCTGGTAAGACAACAGCACCTGCAACTGACTTTACACTTGATCCACATAGTGGTAAAGTCGTAGTTAGTGATAATGCTACAAAAGATGGCACATCTATAACTGCAAAAGTGACTGATAATGCTGGCAACTCAAGCGAAGATAGTGCTACTACGCCAGATAAGATTAGTATCAAATTTAATGACGATACTACACCTGATGGCATCATTACAAGAGCTGAGAACTATGCTGATGAAGGCACAAAAGCCACTGCAACTATCAGCATACCAAACCTTGCAAAAGATGGTAGCAAGATAAAAATTTCAGGCACTGGTATAAATGATGGTGAATTTACAGTTCATAAAGATGCTAGTGGCAACGTCATAAGCGTTACTGATGGTAATAACAAAAACGTATTTGACGGCACTAATGGCTTTACTATCGCGTATAAATATACAGCTGGTGGAAGCAATGTCAATATCACAGCACAGCTTGATAACACAGCTCTTAAGACAACAGGAAGCGTTAAATTTGAAAATGTCAAAATGGCTGACGTTGAATTTGTAGAGCTTGATAGCCATGGTAATGTTCTAAGTGATAAGAAAACTACGAACACTGATACTACTAAGGGCTATACTAGAGTTGAAGCTGCACTTGATGGCGACGTCAATCATACCACAGCTCGTATATCATTGCCTGATAATGTCCAAGATGGCGACATTGTTACTGTAAGATATGGTTTTGGACCTAATGCTGCATCTTTAGCTGCAACAGGTGGCACAGATACAACTGCATATAAGTATTTCTTAGTTCATAAAGCAGCTGATGGCTCTATGACAGTTGATCAGATCACTTCAGCTACTGATAAGACAGTTATCAAGTCAGGTCTTACATCTACAAACGGCGCTGGAGAGAAATTTGGTATAGATATCCATGATATGCCAACAGCTGTCATTTATAAAACTACATCACGTGGTATAGAAGTAAGCATAAAAGGCGAAGATGATGCAAGTGTAAGTATGAACCCTAGATGGACAAATAGGGGCAGGGTTGAACCAGAAGTTGTTTTTGTGGAAAAGGGCAATGGAAAGGAAAATATATACACTAACAGTCAAGTTGGCGATGGTGCAAATCTAAACAGTGGTGGCATGAAACTAGCAGATGCTATGGGAGATGGCGATATAGATCATACAACCGCACGTGTAGTTATAAAAAATGGCATAGTCGATGGCGATAAGATAACAGTATCGATAACTGACTTTAACAAAATTTATGCAGACACTGGCGTAAAAGTATATCCAAGCAACAACCCAGCTCCGACAGCTGTGAAGACATTTATCGCACATAAAGCAGCTGATGGCACAGTGACATTTGACGAGGTTGATGCGAGTGGTCACGTCATACATGCAGGCATCCCATCAGTAAATAACAATGCCATAGATATACCTGGCATAGGCATGATGAGTAGATCTAGCGATAAATTCGTTCATGCTACTGAGGTCACAGCAAAAGTCTCTGATACTCCTGATAATGAACTACTTAATGGTAATGAAAATGTATCTAGCACTAGCTATGTATTCCTTGAAAACATCAGTAATGTGCAAGAACCTACTATCACAACCATATATGATGATTTTGGTAGCACAACAGGAGATGTATCAAAAAATGGCAAGACTGACGACAAAACTCCAGAGTTGAAAGGCAAGGCAGAGAAATTTGCTACAGTTGAAATTTTTGATGGCACACACTCTTTGGGCACAACTAAGGCTGACGAGAATGGTAACTGGAATTTCACTCCTAAAACTCCACTAAATGACGGTGAGCATAATTTTACAGCCAAAACAATTATCGGTGGAGTTAGCAGCAACGCAAGTGATGGATATGCGATAACCATCGATAACACCATAGGAACTATAGAGGCTAGATTTGTCGAAGATGGAAATAACAATGGCAGACTAACATATCAAGAAAATATGAGTGATGGAAATAGAAAATCTACTTCACTTGAGCTAAAAGTGAGCGGTAGCTTTGAGGATGGCGATAAGATCACTTTACACCTAGATGATCCTATTAAGGGTAGTGGCGATATAGTCTTGAAAAAAGTAGGCAATAGTGCAGTTGTCGAAAGTGCTAGTGAATCACTTAAAGGAATGGCTCCAATAGGCGCAGCAGCTCCTATCAACAACGGTGTTATCATGATAAGTAAGATAGGTATGTTGAATGGACAAAAGACAATTGCAAAAGCATATATCACTGATGATGCTGGCAATAAGTCTAATGTCGCAACAGACGAATTTACATATGTAGATCGTGAGCTTAAACCTGTTCAAGTTGTTGATACTTTGGCAGTATGGGGAAATAATAAACTTGGCTTATTGTTAGAAAGAGATAAAATGCAAGATACTGAACTTCAGTCTCATATAAATGGCAATAACGACTATAAGCTAGATGTAAAAACCATAACTAACTACTCACACTTAACTTTTGGAGATGGTAATGATGAGATTACTGTCCATACAAAAGGCGGTGGCTGGGGTAACATATTTAGAGGTGCTGAATTAAATTTAGGTGGCGGAGACAACAAGCTAACCGTAGAAAGAGATATCGATGCTGCAAAAGTTACAGCTGGTAGTGGCGATGATACAGTAACTGTTCACCACTGGGTTAGAGCAGATGCTACTATAGACTTAGGTGCTGGCGATAACAAGCTAACTGTAGATGATCAAATATTTGATTCTACTGTTACAACCAAAGGTGGTAATGATGAAGTAAGCACTCATGGTCTTGTAGGTGCTACTATAAATCTAGGCGATGGCGATAATAAGCTAAGTGTTGAAACAAATAACGTAACTGGTTCTAAGATCACAACAGGCAGTGGCGATGACACAATAGAAATTGGTAAAAATGTTATCAACTCTACTATAAATCTTGGTGCTGGCGATGACACTATAAAAGTTGGTCAGATTATTGGCAATAGTAACATCAATGGTGGAGACGGCTATGATAAACTAGCTATCACCAACCCAGGCGAAAATGTAAATCTAAGCAGTATCGCAAACAAAGCACATAACTTTGAAGAGCTTGACATCTCTAACAAGGGTCAAAATACTACTTTAAATGTCAAACTATCTGATGTAATAAATTTAACAGATAATGACAATATACTTAAGATCACAGCTGATGCTGGAGACAAAGTAGCATTTAAAGATGGTGGATGGCAAAAAGGTGCCTCAGCTGATGGCTATACTACATATACAAATGATACTACAGGAACAACTGTTACCGTCGAGATCAAAGACGAAGTAACACAACCTATGTAATCATAGATGTAAATTTGCTGCTAAATGGCAGTGCTAAATTAAAATGGAGAGCAAGGAAGCTCTCCAAATTTCCATCTCAAAAATAAAATTTAAATTTATAAAATATTTTTACAATCTTTCAACTTTTTTTAAGCATCCCTCATATATAATTCCAGCTCACGAAACGAGAAACCACCTTTAACTTCACCGTTAATAAAGCCTTTTTCTTATC
>NZ_ANNG01000023.1 GCF_000466685.1 Campylobacter concisus UNSWCS | reverse complement strand
TAAATTTAAAAAGGTCTAGCCAAAGCTAGACCTAAAAATATTAGCTTAAGAGGTAAAAACTTAAGTTCTAAAGACACTTAGTTTAGTATTTAGCGCATCTGTCATCTTATTTAGATGTTCAGCCGCAGAAGCTATCTCTTCTACGCTTCTAGCATTTTCAGATGAAATTTGATTGATCTCTGAGATGCCATCCATGATCTCATTTACATTCTTGCCAGTTGCGATGTAGTCTTGCATAGTCTTGTCAGACATCGCTATGGCGTTATTCATCGTTGCGCTCATATCATTTATCGTCTTTTCAACGTCGCTTGCCACATGGGTTAGCTCTTGAATTTGCTTAGAGTTGATACCCATTTGCTCACTGCTATCATTTATCGCTTGAACGATAACGTTGATAGTTGCATTTATCTCTGTTAGAGACTTTTGAGTTCTCTCAGCTAGCTGTCTAACTTCATCAGCTACAACTGCAAAGCCACGTCCGTGTTCTCCTGCACGTGCTGCTTCTATGGCTGCGTTAAGCGCAAGTAGGTTTGTCTGATCAGCTATGTCGTTGATAACAACAAGGACTGATTTAACCTGCTCGGCATCACGGCTAAGCTGCTCGATCTTGCCAGCCATTTGATTTTCAACATTAGCAGAATCAACAATCTGAGATGATAGGGCTCTGATAGCCTCAGTAGCTGTTTTTATATGAGTGCTTGCCTTTTGAAGGTCATCTTTACCAGCTTGAGCAATTGAAAGTGACTCTTTCATGCTTTCTTGCATAGACTTGCATCTTTGATTTGTCTCTTCAACGATCTGGGTTGATTCTTCTACGCGCTTGCCTGTTTGAAGTGAGGTAGAGCTTAGCTCGTTTGCAACTGAGCTATTTTCGCTTGAAAGGTTTTTAGTATCGCTTATAAGCACTCTTATGCGCTCTATGAAGTTATTTATATCATTGCTTATTTTAGCTATCTCGTCTTTGCCGTAGATTGGGATTTTAAGTGTAAAGTCAGATGTTATAGCATTTAAATTTGCTCCTAGTCTATCGATAGGATTTGCAACTAGCTTTTTAAGCAAGAAGATAGATACTATGATAAGAAGCAA
>NZ_ANNG01000022.1 GCF_000466685.1 Campylobacter concisus UNSWCS | reverse complement strand
CTTGGCTCGCGGGTTATGTTGCCGGAATACGGCAGTCGCTTGTTCGAGCTAATAGACCGCAAGGTAGACGACGAGTTTAGGGCCGATCTTGCCTGCTACGTCATAGAAGCCGTAGAAAGATGGGAAAAAAGAGTGAAGATAGACGAAGTAAAGCTAATAAGCCTAAAAGATCATAGGTTAAATTTTAAGATCGCTCTCACAAGCGGCGACGAGATAGGGATAGAGTTATGAGCCTTTTAAAAAATTTACCGTATCCGGGCGTGATCGAAGAGCTTAACTACGACGAGCTTTTAAAGGGCATTAAAGGGCTTTTTAAAATCTATCTACCGGATAAGGAGATCGCGTTGCTTGAAAGCGACAATTATTCGGCCCTGCTTGAGACGCTGGCTTACCGCGAGCTGCTTTTGCGCGCTCGTATCAATAGCGCCGTAAAATCTATGCTTTTACCTTTTGCTCAAGGTAGCGATCTTGATAATATCGTAGCGATATACGGCATAGAGCGGCTAAAAGGAGAAAAACCGACGGCCGGTATCGAGCTTTCGCTTTCGACTCCTAGGGATGCG
>NZ_ANNG01000021.1 GCF_000466685.1 Campylobacter concisus UNSWCS | reverse complement strand
TCTGCGATCTCTACTGCAAACAGCAGCTTCGCTCCGCCACGGCTTCTGATACCGGCGTCGGATATCTTTATGAATGGATGTTTTTGGGAATTGCGTTGCGTAGCAAGTCTTAAAGCCCTATCACAAACACCGAAAATTTTCGTAGCAACGCTTGTTTCAACAAAAAGCATTAACTAGCCTTATTCTCCAAGCTTTCAGGCATTTGTTCGATTATGCCTTCACTAAGAAGTGCTTCAAACACACGTCGCATACTACCTTTTGCGGTATTGTATTTGCCGACAAGTTCGCCGTTTATTACCATGTAAGCTATTCTTTCATTTAGGTCATGCTTCTTAGCCCACTGCCTGATACTTATGCAGTTATCTATGAAATATTGCTTTATCACGGTTGCTCCTTTCGCTCATTTTTTCAAACATTTGAATAATTTAACTTTTTTAAGGTATAATTTTTCAAATGTTTGTAGAATTATATCACATATTGTGAAGTAAGTCAATACAATCTGTGAATAAAAATATATAGGATTTCACAATATGCCAAAAATAGACGTAATTTTAGATAGGATTTATAAAAAGCTAGACATAAAAGGTGATGCCGATTTTTGCAAAAGGTATGACATAAAGCCAAATACACTAAGCAACTGGAAAGCAAGAAATTCTATCCCATACGATAAAATATTTGAGATTATGAAAGCTGAAAAATTGTCATTAGATTACATTTTTTTAGGCAAAGATATTTCTGATACACAAATTGTGAAGCAAAAAGGGTATTACATTACAGCTCTTAGCCATAGCGCAAGTGCAGGAACTTCAAGTATGGTAGATGACGTTGAAGTTTATGAAACGGATAAGAAAATTTTTATACCAGAAACATTTTTTAGAACGCAAATGGACGAAAAACGCCTAAGAATGATACAAGTGGTCGGTGATAGTATGTTGCCTAAATTGCATTCTGGCGACTGGGTTGTTTTGGATATTAATGATAAATTTTTGGGCGATGGTTTATATGTTATCAACTATAACAATATACTAATGGTAAAAATGTTGCAATTTAAACCTAGTGGAAATATTTTTATCAAGAGCCTTAATGCTGAATATGATAGCTATGAAGTAGAAAGCGACAGCCAAGAAATTTTTTATATTGTTGGACGTGTTATAAAAACTATAACTTAAAACCAAGCTTAAAATGTTCCTTAATCAAAAAGGCTATTTTTTAAGCTTAAAAGCATAAGTTTTATTATTTTTGTAATGTTCCTTAATTAAAATCGCCTATTTTTAGATATATCACAACACTAAGGAACATTAAGCTTTATTAAGGAACATTTTTATTTAAATTTTGTTCCTTAATCCCCATTTTTTAAACCTAAATTTATAAGATGATTTGATTATAGTAGCTTGTTTTGTGTGAATTTTTCCGCCATTTTTTCCACCCTTTAAAATGCTTTTAAAAGGCGTTTATTTAGGCTTTATAGGCTTTTAAAGAAGTTTAGTTTTTCCACACTTTTCGGGAAAAAACGGACGATTTGGGATTATAGGGATTTTTCTTGCAGCTGAATTTTTACATTACAACTGAGAGTGAAGTTTTTTAAAATGCCTATTTTTCGTGCT
This sequence comes from Campylobacter concisus UNSWCS, assembly GCF_000466685.1. GTDB lineage: Bacteria > Campylobacterota > Campylobacteria > Campylobacterales > Campylobacteraceae > Campylobacter_A > Campylobacter_A concisus_A. The sequence continues at coordinate 42,005 of NZ_ANNG01000021.1, read as the reverse complement.
TTCAAAAATCTCGCGCTAAAATTTCTCACTCTCATTTTCTATACCCCCTCAAACAAGTAACATCAATCAGGATATAAAAACATAATCAACAACACAAATATTATCTCTTAATGAAATAAAAAATCTCCCAAAAAAACACAAAATTTGATCTTATATAAAATTTTTTCCCAAAAAAAGAAACAAATACTGCCCTCCATTTGTAAAAAAGTACTTACATTAAAGAAAAAAGCAAAAACCATAAAATAATCCAATGATAATAGGTTTTCTTTTTTGGTGTTTTGTTTTTGTGCGAATTTTTTGCTTGCAAAAAATTAATAGCACAATTATAAAAGTTCAAAAGTTATTTACTTTTGATTTACCTTATTTTTGGTTCCGACAAAAAGAAAAGAATAAGAAGGGAAAACGCTATAAAAAATGGTCTTAAAGTGCGGTAATTTCGTGGACCGTAGCCATTTTATATTTTCCCATACCTGGGAAAAATGGTTTTCTGTGTGGGAAAAATTTAACCACACTAGCGAAATTTTTCCCAAGAAATTATAATTAATCATAATTTTTTACAGCAATAGCAATTTTTGGAAAGTTTTTATCACACGTGTATATAACTTCGCAGCCTTCTTTATCTGCGCAAAAATATTGCAATGCATCCTCCAGGTCGGCATTAGAATTTTTAGAGTACTTTATAGCCTTCTTTATTGTTTCGACGCCAAAGCTTGCTAGCTGCCATTTTTGAGTTATCACTTCTAGAAAGTCAAGCAATATAAGCTGTTTTTGCTTTGAATGACGTAAATTGTAATAAAGTGTGCTAATACTATCTTCACTAATAACAATGTCAGTGCCATTTCGCATTAAATTTTGCATGAGTGCAACAGCTTTTTGGTTATTTGCTCTATCAGTATCAATAATATCAATAATAATATTTAGGTCAAAAAAGACTTTCATTATTCATCCCTTTGGTTTAGTTCGTCTGATTTAACAGCCCTAAGTGACTTAGCATCACCTTTAAAATCACCCTTAAACGCTCCAACAAATTTCATAATATCAGCAATATCGCTCTCTATGCCGCTTGCTGCTTCATTTGTTGTTTCAGATTTTACCTCGATGGCTTCTGGCTTGTCCTCGGCTGGCTCCTCATCATGTTTTTTTGATATCACGATCTCAGTCTCACTCTTATTTGCTGAATGTTGGATCTGTTTTACGCTATCTATTTGAAAATCATCGGGGGCTGCCAAAACCTTGTCAAATCCATCATAGGCTGCATCAGTTAAAATTTCTTTTGTCATTTCGAGCGTTTCGAAATTAAATGTTTTAACAGTCGTTTGCCTTAGCTGTTTGAGGTCTTTTATTGAGCCTTTGCCTACGATTTGTGGGTTGAGCATAAATGAGTTTTTGCCTATAATGTCGAATTTATCCTTGTCATTTTCACTGATTTTAAAAATTGCCTGCTTATCTTCTAACTCTTTCAAGGCACGATATACACTTGATTTTGCCAGAATCTTTCTCTCTTCAAAGTATTTGACAAAATCACTATCATATTTAAAGATATTTTTATAATTGACATTTTTTATCATCACTAAAAAAACCGTTCTGGCATTGTTTGAAAGATTTTCAACTAAAAAGTCTAAGTTTTCAACAAATACCTTTATAAAGGCATCTTTTGACTGTTCTTTTTGTAAAAAACTCGTTACTATCGTTTTTACTTCACCTGTTTGGCTATCTACTATCTCTTGCGTACGATTGTAAAGCCTGGCACTCGTAGAACGAGATTTTTCAAGATCTATAATCTCTCTTGCCATATTTGTCCTTTTTTTCATTTTTTGACACAAATTTACATTTTTTCGCCTTATTGCCTACTTAATTTTTCCCAAAAAATGATACAAAATTTATTATATTAGAAAATTTTTTCCCAGAAAAAAATATTTTTATTTTAAAAGTATGGTTTAAATCAAAATTATAAATAATTTTTGCTATATAATTTTTTTCCATAACAGGTGTTTTTTGGGCTGCCCTTAAATTTAATTTGAGAGTATGTAATACTCACAAGTGATTTTTGTTAAATTTCACGACCTAAAATTAAAAATTTGAAAAAATATTTAAAATTTGTACTATCTAGAAAATCAAAAAATATAGATTATTTTTATGAAAAGATAATTTTTATAGTTTGCGGGTCTAATGGACCCGCAAAAAAACAACATAATTTTAGTAATATTTTTTAAAACTTTACGACTAAAAAATATAAAAATTTAAAAAAAGTATTTATTGAAAAATAATTTTTATTATTTGGGGGTCCATTGGACCCCCAAAAGCAAAATAGCTATTTTTTAAAAATTTATAGTGAATTCTACGACCTAAAATTGAAAAAATAAAAAAAAGACTTTATAAAAAATTGATTTTTTTTAAAAAAATAGTAGTCATATTTGTATTTTTATGTTAAAAAATTTAAGATTAGCTTAATTTATTTAGAGTATCAATAGCCATATTTAATATCACCTGGCTTCTCTTTGATATGAAATTTTCTGCCACTCGTAAGACCTCTTCATCTAGGTTATAAAATTCATGTCGCTCAAACTTAAAATTAGATAACTTTTCAAGTCGTCCTATGTGCCTTGGCATAGCAAACATCTTGGCCTGATCATCAAAATTTAACTCAAACCAGCTTATTTTATCCTCCATCAAGCTATCTATGTTTTTCAATTCTTCCTGAACTATAAAATTTAAAAAGGATAGACCATTATCAAAGATCGGTGCTGCCTTAATTAGATTTTGGCTTTCATTATCTATTAACATGCCAAAATTACCTAAATGTCTATCTGTATTTAGTATTAAAGCGTCAAAGAGCATTATGTCCTCAAATGCTTCTTTGCCATAAATTTCTTCTATTTTTTTCATTAAACTTAGTTTATCTGACTTTATATCGCTCTTGTCTAAGCAGTAGTAAATTGGTAAATAGCCATACTTTTCACTGGTAAAAAGCTCACAAGAACTTATAATTTCTTTTTTAAAAGCGACTAGATCATAGTCTATTGCATTTAAATTTAGTGCTTTTGCGATTTGAGCCATATAATATTCACAATATGCTTCATATCCGCCTTCTGTGCTTTTTGTATTGCTACCTTTATATAGTTCAATCTTGCCACTACTTTCATTTTTATGCCAACATTTCTTTAGCATGCCATTTGTTGTTAATTCTGGAGAAACAGATAGCTCTTTTAGTCTTGTTGATATGCCAGTAAAGGCAACTAATGTAAGTGTTTCATTAAAAGAGTTGCTATATAAATTATAATCAGACCATTTGTAGTCTTTCTCGTTTGATACCACCCAATAGCAATCATTAAGAGAAAGCCCAAAGGATATGTTGATATAGGCCATAAAATTATCTTCTCTTGTTATACCGCTACTAGCTAGAATTTCATTAACAAATTCTCTATTTTTTGGGATTTTTCTATTTCTAATCCAGTTCTCTAGCGACCCCTTTATGTTTTTTGGACTATTTTTTATTTCAAACGGAACTATATCCTGACGTAAAACTTTAACGTCAAGTAGATAGGCCATTTCCTTTTCGACGCCCCTAAATATCTCTTTTTCAAAACAAACATTAAATTCTAAAACATCTACGTCTTTGTTTTTTAAAATATATGTTTTTTTCATTAAATATCTTTTATTTTTATTTAATAATATGTTTAATTATTATAAAAACTAGTAAATTATTAAAAAATATTGTTTTTTTATTTTTTAATATACAAATAATTGTAAATTTAAATAAAATTATTTTTTTATATTAAGAATACTATATTAGTCAATATTTTTAACTAATTTTACAACTCACTCAAAATTTTCTGATTTATCTCTTTGAGAGCTTCTTTTATCAAAGCATTAGCCTCTTTCTCTTTGCCAAGCCTTGTTGCGAGATCTAAAATAACGTTATAAAGCATTATATTATCCTTTGGAAATCTAACACACTCCATCCCTGCTACTACATAACTTTCCACTATCTCGCCCAACTCTTTTGGACTTTTTGTCGCACCTAGCTTTGCCAAAAACTCGTCTGGAAGCTCTATCTTTTTTAATGCCATTGTTCTTTCCTTTCTGATTTTATTTTATAATATTCTTTAATTTGCTGTTTTTTATAACGTTTTCAAACCATTCTATTTTATTAGGCGAATAAATGGTGATTGTGCCATCTTGCTTTTTAGCGATAAAATTTAAATTTGAAAACTTTTGTTTTTCTCTATCCTCGATCAACTCACTATTATCAAAAAAATAAATTTCATCGCATGTTGGGATAATGTGGGCTAAATTTTCAAAACTTTGCGAAAAACGCCTTTCAAGTGTTGCCTCATCAATAGAGTGTCCATTTCTTGCTGCTCTTATGGTCACTCGTTGTTTTGAGAGTTCGATGCTATTTAAGCCAACATAATAAAGGGTAATATAGTAGCCAGCCTCTTTTGCTTCTTGTATAAATTTAACCATGCTATGTTCGCTAAGAGTAGTTTCTATATTAAAATCTATTCCGCGCTCAATGTAAGATTTTCTAAGCTTTAGCGCAAGCCTGCCAGCTCTATTTTGATCTTTGGGGTTTTGCCAGTCGCCAAATTCTCTAACGATTTCATCAGAATTTATCCTTGCACCATAGATGACAGAATCTGCTTCTAGCTGGTTAATATAAAAAGTAGATTTTCCTGCACCATTTACACCTGCAAATATATATAATTTCTTTTGATCGTCCATTTTTATCTCTTTACTCTTTTAAATTTTAAAGCCAAAAAGCCTAAATTTACACATTTGAACTTTTTTCTGGGAAATTTTTAGATCTAACCATCTATTTTTGTCCCAAATCCTGACATAACTTTTTTAAGTGTAGAATATGCTTCATTCAAATCAATGCTTGCACCATCGATATAGTCTTTTAAAATAGCCTCGTATTCATCTTGGCAAGACAAACAAGTATCTATTAAAAATCCTTTTTGGTTCTCATAATTTTTAAGCCCACGATAGTAAAATGCCTGGTGCCCTACATCTATTATAAAAGGGATAATGCCATTTTTTAGGCACTCTTTAAACATTATTAACCTACCAATTCTACCATTGCCATCTTCAAATGGGTGTATTCTTTCAAATTTATAATGAAAATCTATAATATCTTTTATATCTATATTAGTTTTTATAGTATATTCACTAAGTAGCCTTTCTATCTCTTGCATAACTTGTTTTGGTTTAGTGGTTGAAAAATCCCCTATATAATTTGCTATTTTCTTATAGTCGCCTATTACATCATCGCTAGTCCCACTCTTTAAAATTCTATGAAGCTCTTTTAAAAAATCTTGCGTGATAGGCTCGTAATTTTTTTCTAATATAAAGTCAAATGCCTTGAAATGGTTTCTAGTTTCTATAACATCATTTATTTTTATCTCTTCACCATCTTTTTCAGAAAAAAATGAGCTTGTTTCATAAATATGTCTTGTTTGCTCTTTTGTCAAACGACAACCCTCAATATGGTTAGAGTTATATGCAAAAGCTATTTGATTTAAATAATAAAAGCCATTTTTTATATTATTTCTCTTTTCATATAGTAAAATTTCAAGAGACGAAACTTTTTTCATAGTCAAACTACCTTTTAAAAGTTTAAAACTAAATTTATAATAATATAGCTAATAATAATAAAAAAATCAATACAAAACTCTATAATATTTAGCATTTTATTAAAAATAATATTTTAAATAAAAATATATCTTTTATTACTTGACAATACAATCTATTATGATATAATCTCTAAATATATTTACATAATAATTATAAAAAATAAGAGCGTTTAAAAAATTAGCCCTTGTGATAAATAGTAAAAAATATTTTACATAACAGACTATTATGTAAAATAAAAGGAGAATTTTATGAAAAATAATGAGAAATTAGACTTTGCAGACGAGATGGCGAATTATAGAGATAGTTTCATTTCTTATAATAAGATAGCAGACAAGAGCATTAACACAATTAATACATATAGAAATTGTCTTGACGGCTTTGTAGAGTTTTGTTATGAGAATAATGACGTTATTAGCTTTAATAATCTAAATCAAAAGCATATAACTGATTATTTTATATGGTTAGATGACTTATATAGAAAGAAACAACATAAAAAGATTGCTAATAGAGCTAAAAGTGTATCAAGCTCAACAAAGATTAGTTATTTAACTATTTTAAAGATTTTCTTTAAGTATATTACTAATAATAACGATAAGCTTATAGATTTAGAGAAAATATTAGATGGTTACAAGATCGCTAAGAAAAAAGTAAATAAATTTGAAAATTTTATGAAAGAGGGCGAGAGGGATAAAATTTTAGACTATATAGAAAATAAGCTGGTTAAAAAACCTGAATATAGATACATTAAAAATTACAGAAATTCGTTGCTTATAAAACTAATGCTAAAAAGTGGGCTAAGAATAAGCGAAGCACTAAATCTTAAATTTTGTGACTTTCAAGAGAGTGACGACGGCGAATTTTACGATATAAATATACTAGCCAAGGGTGGAGAGTATCAAACGGCATATATACCAAAAAGCCATATAGAAGATGATTTTGAGAGGCTATCTGGCATATACCCACCTGAAAGCTATATCTTTACAAATAAAAACGGCGACAAGCCTATTTCTAGGCAATGCGTATATACTTTACTAGAGCGTATATATAGAAAATGTGGCATAGTAAATAAAAGGGGTTGCCATATATTAAGGCACTCGTTTGCCATGAATATGGTCGAGAAAAATACAAACTTGGGAGTTATACAAAAAGCCCTTAGGCACAAAAAGATACAGACAACAATGATCTATGCAGACGCTACTGGGGATATGGTAAAAAAAGAGATGAGGCGGATAGAACATACAAAACAAACTATACACGATGTAAATCAAACCAAATAAGTAGCTAAATTTTAGACGGAGTCGATCAAACAAAGTGGCTTGTTTGAGTCTGTAAACTCGGCATTAAACATTTTTTCACGACACCGAGTCCTCTTTATGTTTTTAAGGAATTATGTAATTTTTATAAGTCGCATAATTTTGTTGCTAAATAGAAAAATCTTAAAAAAATACACCGATATGTCTATATGTTCTTATTAAAATAAGACAATAATATTCTATTTTATATTGATTTTTATCCTACTTTATGCTATAACATCTATGAAACGAAAAGGACAATGGAGGAGTATTTTTATGACTGAAGGAGTTAAGGATATCAGAGCGACAAAAATAAGCATCACGCTTGATACTTATTTAAAAAAGGAGGTGGATAATATTGCAAAAGAGCTAGGTAAAACTAGGAGTTGCCTAGTCGCCGATGCGGTTGAGTATTATCTTGATTTTTTAGATATGACCGTTGCCACAAGGAGGTTAAATGATAAAAATGACACCATTATATCAAGTGCTGATATGGAGAGATATATAAATGAGTTGGGAGCTAAAATTTAAAAATAGTGTTAAAAAAGATTTTAATAATATTGGATTTTTCGAATCGGCTAAAATTATAAAATCTTTAAATGATTTTATAGAAAATTTTTCTGACGATCAAGAAAGAATTTTGTTAAAAAACGGAAATATCAAAAGGCTTAAGGGTAGTTTAGAGGGTTGTTATTGGCTACGGCTTAGAACATATAGGGTCATCTATGAAAAGAGAGAAAATGAGCTTATAATTCTTGTTTTAAGGGTCGGTAGCAGGGGGAATGTTGATTAAAAAAAATCAAAGTGATTTTATCCCACAAATTTTGGATTATTTTTGATAAGCATAATTTAAAAATAAAAGCAAACTTATTGCGTTTTGCTTTTATTTTTTTATGATCATACTCTTTCTCAAATGTGAAGAATTAAAACATGATCTAAAAAATATATTATACTTACAAATTTTTATAAAAATTACAGGACGCAGTTATGAGCGATGCTTTAAAAATATATAGCAACGATGTTCTTGTAGGATTTCTTAAAGTATATGCCGTAGGCAGAAATGAAACATATTATTTTGAATACGATAAAGAGTGGTTAAAAAATGGCTTTGAAATAGATCCAAATTTACCGCTGCAAAGTTCCCAGTTTGTATCTAAAAAACTATGGGGAGCGTTTTGTGATATAAGCCCAGATAGATGGGGCAAGCTAATCCAAAAGCGAAAAGCTGGTAGCGAACTTACTGAAAGCGAATATATGCTAGGAGTAAGTGACTATTTTCGTATAGGCTCACTCAGAATAGAAAAAGAGTGCGAATTTGTATCTGCTACAAACGATATTCCAAAGCTAACTCACATTAGCGAGCTTTGCATATCATCACAAAGAATTGAGCGTGGTGAGAGCCTTGAAAGTGATATTAAAAATTTGCTCGCACCTAGCGGAAGCTTGGGTGGGGCTAGACCGAAGGCAAGCGTATTAAAAGACAATGAGCTTTACATAGTCAAATTTCCGTCCATAAAAGATGAATATAGACAAATTTCTCGTAGTGAAAAGACTATGTTAGATGTTGCCAGTATCGCAAAAATAAACGTATGTCAAAGCGAGCTTTTTGAAACAGCAAAAGGCACGGCTTTGCTTGTCAAAAGATTTGACAGAAACGGCGATAAGAGAATACCCTATAAGTCAGCTATGACCTTGCTTGGGGTTAGAGATGGCGATGAAAGCAACGATAAGAGCTACTGCGATCTAGCTAGCGTGCTTGATAGTAAAAACAAAAAAGAGCTTTTTCGACGTATGGTTTTTAACGGCTTATTTGGCAACACGGACGATCACCTAAGAAATCACGGCGTGCTATATGATGAAAAAACAAAAAGCTGGAATTTATCCCCTGCATTTGATATAACACCAACACCTATAATCTACTCAAAACAAAACCATGCTTTAAATTTTGTGGGTTTTAAAAGCTTGCCATCGGTCCAGCTTTTTTATGAGATAAAATCAAAATTTGATATAGATGACGGCGAATTTAAAGAGATCATCACAGATATGCTAATGGCAAGAGATAAATTTGAAGAGATAGCAAAGCGAAATAAAATAAATAGCGACAACTTGAAAATGCTAAGAAACAACTATTGCCACGAGGACTTTGGAAGGGGTGGGCGATGATATGTTTGCTTTGCCATTTGGTTTTATGGGGCGAGAGATGGCCATAGTAGTTTATTGCGCTATCCCAAATATTCTCCAAGCAGATTCTCAAATTTCACCCTTAGATACTCAGGCTCTTTTATCTTGATAAATGGCAGCCAGTACTTGACCACGCGCAGGATCTCATCGTCATAGGCTACCTCAGTGCTTAGGATGATCTTATATTCATCTTCGCTTATTATTTTAAAATTTGGCAAGAATTTCTTTCTTTTAAAGTAGCTCATCGCCTCGCTTTTTATCTCTAGTGTAACCTCAAATTTTACGTCTGAAAACCAGTTTGTATCGTTTTGTTTAATGCGGTTTATAAATTCTTCATTTGGCTTAAATGTGCTCTCTTTTATCTTTATATTTTCAAGCTTTGAAATGGTGAAATTTTTAAGCTTGCCACTATTATCTGCCAGCAGGTACCAGACGCCATTGTTGTTTATCAGTTTATATGGTTTTAGTGATCTAAATTTAGCGTTATAAGAGCACTCAACTATCTTATTTTTAATGATAGCAGCGCTTATCTCTTCAAACTCGACTCTTGAAATTTGCAGATCCTCAAAGCCTTGATTTTTGATGAGATAGGCTTTGTTTAGCTTCTCGTTTAAGATGTCGCTAATAAATTTATCGTCTAGGTCCGGAAACAAAGACTTCACTCCACTAAGTATGGCAAATGCCTGGATATCTTTATAGCTAAGCTTACCAAGTGCATAGTCAGCCAAAAAGTATTTGCCATTTGCTTTTTCTATAGGCAATACATTTAGGCGCTCAAAGTCCCTTAGGATGGTTCTTTTATTGACACTAAATTCCTCCGTGAGCTCATCTATGCTAAGTCTTGCTCCGTCATTTAGCTTTATTAAAATTTGAGCGAGCCTAAAGGCTATCTTGTCGTGAGAGTGCATCTTAAATCCTTTTAAAAATTTCGTTATTTTATCCTAAAAACAGATCGCGACACAACCTGTCAATGCTCTGGTGTAAATTTCATTAAATTTTTTTAAAAAAGGAGAAGATATGAGCCTAGCCGAGAGCATAGATAAAGCAACAAGTAATGCACAAATAGATGAGGTAGATAAAAATAAAGTGCACTACTACAAAGAGAGATTTAGTGCATTTGAAGAGATAATAAATGATGAAAATCATCAGATAAATGAGCTAAAGCTTTCAGATTTTCAAGGTTTTGCTTCGTATGAGCAAAATTTAAAAGATATAGACAAAGACCTAGTTGATATGGCTAGTAGCGCTATGTTTATAAATGAGTTTAGTGGCCACTCTGCAAGCATAGGGCTAGACATATCCGACATTAAAAGCACTATGGCTCATAATGGCATGCCAGTGATCGTTAGGGGTATTTCTAGTGGGCAAGATGCTATCCAAAATGCTACCAAGCAAGCCATGCAAAAACTTCTCTCATCAGATGTGTCTGTTAGGTCTGTGACGGCTTGGTTTGAGATAGAAGAAAGTATGGAATTTTCAGATTTAACAGAGGCTATAAATATCATAGAACAGCATCTTGAGCCAGATAGTGACATAGTCTTTGGGACTACAAGTGATGTTAAAAACACAGGCACTGCCAAAATAACCATACTTGCTATGACCTCAAGAGGTATAGGCTAAATTTTATTTGCCTCAGCTCTAGCTTTTATGAGCTTAGCTAGCACGCTGCCTTCTCCTACTCCTACTATCTTTGCTCTTAGTTTTGTTACATCGGCATGGCTAGGGGCTTTGGCATGGACTGTTTCATTGCGTAAGTCTTGGAGTGATGTTATTACTTTTGGCAGGGTTTTAGCTACATAAGTTTGCAACACATTTCCTTCTAGTGCGTCTTGTACAAGATAGTTTTTAAAAAGAAATTTATAGGTTCCTAAATTTGGTTTATTGTTAAACATATCAGCGACCGTAAATTTTGAACCCTGAACTTCATAGTCTATCTTTAGGATGGCTGGATTTTTATCTGTGAGCTTTTTAAAAAGCACTTTAGCAAAGGCATAAATTTCTTGCTCCATAGTCTTTGAGTATTTGACCACGACCGAGCTAAAGTCATAGAGTGGGTTGGAGATGTTGTCAAGATACTCTATCTCGGCTGAGATGATGTTTTCTATGCTGTCTGGGTGCATGAGGTTTATCAAATTTTGCCCAAAGCAGTAGTGAGTCAAATTTTTCTTGATTTCTAAAAACTCATCACTCTTATAAACATCAGGATAGAATTTGCTCTCTTCATCAAAATAGCTCATGCCTTGTTTTGTATCTATAATGAGTGGATAGACGTAGGCGTTGCCATAGACTGCGTATGTGTGGCCATTTACCGTGAAATTTGCTAGGTAGTTATCTCTAACACACTCAAAGTCGCTTCTAGCTAGCTCCCTTATGTCGCTTATCACAAACCACTTCTCTACATCTAGCTCTTTTTCTTTGTAGTAACTCGGTGCGATCTCGCTCATATCATTGCTTGTGATAGAGGTGACCTTTGCTACAAATAAATTTGAATAGTCAGTTAAAAAGAGTTGTAAAAATTTGGCATCGCCGCTTGAGCTTAACTCTTGAGCAAACTGCTCTATTTACTCCTCAAAAGGATTTATCATATCTCGGCGCTTGCTCTTTATCTTGCCAAAGGCAACCTTGCCCTTGTCATTTAAAATTTTAAGATGCTGCTCGATGACATCGCTTTGGTAGTATGGGTTGTAGAGGATGAGGATGTTGCGAATTTTATCTGACATAGTTTTACTTAAAAATTCTCTTTATTAAATCAAACATGCTGTAACCAGTATCTGTGTATGGTTTGCGCTCAAATTTATCATTACCGCATTTTGGACACACTTTTGGTATCTGAGCCATATCATCAGCATCTAGGCAATCACTGCTAAAATGAACCACCTTTTCATAACCGCAGTTTGTACAGCACATTTTAAATGGATTTGGACGTCTTGGCATTGTTTTCTCCTTAACAATATAATAAATAAAGTTTGTCACATCCTATGTGATTCTCAATTTTACCACAAAGGATACGACAAACCAAACGGAGCTACTTTTGATGGTTATTTTACTTTTTCTATGTATGCTTTTATGACAGTGTCAGTTAAATTTTTAAAGAGATCAAAATCTCCTTCGTATATTAAACTAAAATTATCATTTAAATATGCTAGATAGGCGTTGCCCATTAACTTAGTTGTAGAGACAGCAACTGTAGCATTAAATGCTCCTGCAACAAATCCTACAGTCGGTATAAATTTTAATAAATTGCCAGCTGCATATCTTACTGCAAAACCTCCAGCAGCTACTGCAGCAAAAGATGTTGCTAGTTTTGTAATGCTTTCTACATTGGCTTTAAAGCCGTAATTATACGTAATATGTGATATCATGGCTATTTGAGTAGGCAAAAGCAGAACTATATCCGAAAATGGTATAGGTGTAACTGCTATAGCTCCTACTGTTGCACTATATTTATTGATGATATCTAGTGATGCTTGATATTTTATATCTTTATTATATTTTTGCTCTCTAGCAAAAGCTTGCTTTGATGCAGTAGGTAGAGCATCGTATGTTTTTTGGGTAAGTTCTTTTACGCCTTTAAATGGCTTTATGTTGCCATCGTCGTCTTCGATTTCTAGTGCCATAACTCTTTGCAAGCTGTCGTCATTGATGCAAAGCTCGCTTTTCACCTTGTCTGAAAATTTTTCATTATTTTCGTCTTTGTCTTGATTGGCTTTTGTGATTACAGTTATTATGGTATAATTTTTTTGTTTAAGTAATTCAAATAGCTTTTTCTCTCCTTCCTCTATCCTTCTGCTGGGTTCTGCTATACAAAACCATACTATATGTATCTGCTCATCAGCTTTCTTATGGCTATCTTCTTCTAAAAAATTTTCAATATCAGCATACGTATTTTCAAAGTCTCTCATCTCAAGACCTTTTGTATCGTAGATACTAAAATTTTTATTTACTTCTATCTTTCTTATCTCTTGTGTGACTGGCTTTCCAGAACCAGTTTCTGCAACTTTGTCGCCAAAAACAGCGTTTATGAGCGTGCTTTTACCTGCTCCTGTCTTGCCAACTATTAAAACGTTTAGCTTTGAAGTTAAATCTTGTTTAATCTCTTTAAAGACTTCACTGCCTTTAGTTATCAGATCATTTAAGTTTATCTGAACCTCTTGTTGATTTTGAGTTGTTTCCATACTCAGCTCCTTTGAATAAAATTTTGTAATTGAAATTATGTTGAATGTTATTAATAGAAGTTATATTTTTAGAAAATAATGATACAAGAGGAGTTAATGCGAAAAATTTATTTAACGGGGCTACTACCCCCCCCATTTTTGTTTTTTCATACTCACTCCTTTTAAGTTTCGTTATTTTAGTCTATTTTAAACAAAATATAACTTAAAATTAAATAATTAACTTTAGTTTCATATAAATTTGCTTTATAAGCTCCTGCAGTGCTGGCAAATATAAATTTAGTGCCAAAAATTTAATGATCTTATACATGACATAGCCAAACAATAAATCTAAAAATAATCTCCACATTTCTACTCCTTATCTTTTTAAATACTTTTTACAACATGAAACACTATTATTCATAAATTTTCTCCTTAAAAAATTTCTCATCATAGTATCTTTTATATACATCTGCAGCATCTTTAAAAATAGTCGCAATTTCTTGCATATGTGTGGCGGCTCTTAGCTCTCTTAGTGCTTTAACTAGCCTATTGTTTAGCTCAAGAAGTTTAATGATAAGCACTTGTTCATCTTCTTTAAATTCGTTGTAGTCATCGCTCTTACTTTGCGCTAGATCAAGCCTAGTAATGTTATTTGTTATCATCCAGCTCACCGTAAAGTCTATCATCAAATTTAGATCGCATAAAATTTGCAAATCTTCTTTTGAATTTATAAAAAGATGAAACAATTTATTAAAATTTTTGCTATCTGATCTGTTAAATTTCAAAATTTTCTCACTGCTAATGGACGTGTAGGCGGACTTTAACTCTGGTAAATTTTCTATGCCAGAGAGTTTTTCTTGCAAACTTTGCAAAGAAAGAAAAAGGCAACTAATAGTTTCATTAAATTTACGACTTCCGTCTAGCTCATTCTCTTCTAAAAAAACATCATCGCTAATGACCAAATCACTCATATCTATATCGTCATGCTTGTGTGGTCTATGCTCATTTTGCGTGTTGTTATATGGTGTGCATGTATTATAATTATCAAAATACTTTTTCAACCCAAAACCTATAGCCCCAAGCGCCACGCCACCTATGATATATCTTAGCATTTATGCTCCTTTGATTTGATTTATGGTGAAAATTTAACCTAGTGGTGTGACAGGTTGTGTCGTAGCATGTGAAGAGGCTAAAAAAAGACACAATAATTAAATATTTGTCTATCAAAAAGCCTAATCATACTTATTGTTCGTATTTATTGTAAAAGTATAATAGTCTTTTAGTATCACTATATGCAATTCAGCATTGTATTCTGGCGGTGTTGTAGGAAAATTCTTTAGACTTATATTTTTTATATCGTAACGTAGAAAATAATATAAATATTTTGACCTATATTCACTTACTGCTTTATAATTATCCATCATATTGCTATATGCTTTTTTAAAATCTTTATGATTAGTAGTGTTTAAATAGGCTATAACAGCAATAGGATTGTTTGAAATTATATTTTTTAGCTTATTTTGCGCTACTAGCAAAAGTGCAAAGCCTAATATATATTTTTCGTTTATTCTGATATCGTTTTTTGGGACCATGTGTTCAATTCCTGTAGATTGATCATGCGTATATGTTAACAGCCCCTTCTGATCTTTAATCTTTAAAAGCTTTATTGTTTTTTTTCATTGCCTCTTCATCAAATAAAATTTTTAATTCTATTTGATTTACCAGTGTATTTACTTTGCTTAGGGCATCTCTTATTTGCTCTGGTGTATAAACGTATGGATTGGCTTGCTCGAAGTGCTTTTTGTATATAGTTTGCATGGCATCATACGCATTTATTAGTTTTTCTTCTTTTAACTCTTTCCAGTCTGGCTTCTTGCACTTTTGTATATCAGTTATAGCGGTTTTCATGCTATCGCCTGTTATTTTAGTAACATATTCTATGATTAAATCAATCTCGACCTCTTTATTGGAGAGAGCATTATACATATGCATTAGATATTCTGGTGAGATCTGATGAGTTCCTAATATTCTTTCTGCCCAAGCATGCGCAAGACCAAAATCCTTACTAGATGTCGTTAAAAAGTCCAAAGCAAGAATCGCTGCTAATACATTATCTTTTATTCTATCTAACATTTTCAAAACTCCTTTTTATTAAAATATAAGTGCCATTCTAATAATAACAGGTTGTGTCAGTTAGCTTATGTTATTTAGCATATTTTTAACGTATTCTAACTCCTCTATATTTATCTTTTTGCCTTTTTTTGCTTTGTCGGCTATTATTTTTGCCTTATAAAATTTTTCTTGTATAACTTCAACTCCCTTAAATAAAATTTCTTTTGCTTTTTTGTGTTTTTCAAGCTCTTGATAGTTATTATAATTTATGTATCCACAAGCATCCCTGGTAGTTCTAAATATCTCTGCAAAATCATCTTTGTCAATAGCATTATCTATACTTTTACATAGCTTTTCAAAAGGCGTATCACCTAGTGATGAAAATAAGACAATCAACTTTTTTATGCTTTGTTCAAATAATGTCGGACCTACGCATAATATCAATGGCATAGAAATATTATTGTGTTTTAAAAATGGCATACTTTCAAATTTCAGTGAAATTTGGGCGTAACTCTTTAGCACTTCAAGTCTGCGAATATCCTCAGCACTTAATTTTTTATCCTCTTGTATAATCGCGTACTTTTCTTTAAGTATCTCATCTATAAAAGCGTCTATCTTTGAATCTACTAAATCTAATAATATAAAATTACAAATAGCTTTTATGCCAAACGGAATAAAAAAATTAAATCCATTTGAAAATAAGTTGCTGTCTGAGACTATAGACAATAATGATATGGAAAGATCATTATTTGCTGAAAAGTAACTCCTAAAACTCTCTACCTTTGTTTTTAGCTTTTTAAAATTTTCACTAAAAACATCCTCTCCTTTATACTCATTGCCAAACTCATCTAAAAATTTTTTATATGAAATGTAATTTTGCGGAATGATTTTCTCATTTTGTATATCCTCAAGTATAGGTTTAATGGCAGCTAGAAGTTTTTGTCTAAATTTATCTTTATTGCTTTTAAATAGATCAAAATCAAGCAGAGAAATCTTATCTCTCAGCCTCTTTCTTATCTGCTCCATATACCCTATAACGCTATCATAGGTAGCTATGCTAAGCTCTCTGCCTATCTTTTCATACGATGAGTTTAACAAAATTTTGACAGCCTCATCTTTGCCATACTTTTGACTTTGTGTTCCAGCTCTTGTTTTTCTTGATATGGAGCAAATTTTTATACTTTTGAGATTATTTTGTTCGCAATTTTTTTCAAGTTGACATAGCGTGTCACTATCAGCGACATCGCAGTGAGTAAAGACAATGTTTCCATCTATATCATATTTTTGTTTTATCTCTTTTATTTTAGTTATTTCGCCAGGCTCTATTCTGGAACTTGAAGTATTTATAACGTAAAACAAAACATGTATGATCTTATTTGGATCTTTTTGGCTCTGCTTATGAGATAAAAAATTATCAAGCTCTCCCATCCACTTTGATTGATTATCGGGTTCCAATCCTACAGAATCATATACATTTATCTTTATGCCCTCTTTTTCAAAATGATATGCTTGAAAATTTTCAGCCCAGCTAGTTACCGGCTCTCCTGAACCGGTAGTAAATTTATCCACATTAAAAAGATAGTTTGCAAAAGAGCTTTTGCCGGTGCCCGTTTTTCCTATGATTAAAATATTGCAAGCAATACTCATAGCTTATCCTTTGAATTGATCTTTTGCTTTATTTATAATACCAAATATAAAATTTGAGTTAAAAACTTCAGCCCAAACAGGCATTTGACCAGTTTTTAAAAACTCATCTAGCGCCTTAGCATTTGCCTCAACAATCGCCACGCCGAATCCATAAGTAAGACTTCCAGCAACTGCTGCATTTATTAGCTGTCCCAAAATAGGTATAAATTTTGTAAGGCTAGCTGCCGCTGCCTTGCCCACTATTTGCAATAGCTGCGTTCGTAAAAGCTCTCCTAGCTTTAAAGCGCTACCGGTATTTAACCAAAAGATATTTGTTATCTCTACACACATGGTTATTTGCTGTGGTGCTATAAGAAGGGCGTCTGAGACTGGTACTGGATTTAGCCCTGCTGTTGCAGCAGTCGTTGTAGCGGCTATTTTTACTATCCTATAAGCTTCTTGCTTTTTAAGCTCTATCGAAGAAATTTGCGCCGATATGAAGGCTTGTCTTAGCATATCATCATCAAGTTGACCAACAGACCACTCAAGCAAAGCATCTATATCAAGTTTCATGCTTTCATCATTTGTGGTTTCAAAAAAATCCATTGGGCCGATTTTTTCTTTGATGATACCTTTAAATGCGTTTGCATCTTTACCGCTACCATCCTCTAGCTCTTCATCAGTGTCGCATTTTGTAAAAACTATTGCGATTTTATACCCATTGTCTTTAAAATATTTGATATTTTTTATGTCATAAGGAGTTACTCTATGATTTGCTATAGATATACAATACCAAACTATATGTATCTGCTCGTCTAGATTCTTTTTTTGAAGTTTTTCAAGCTCAGGGATTATACTTTGTTCAAAATTTGTATTGTTTTGCTCATTTGTACTTGTTGTTTCGTACCCCTCAGTGTCATAAAACACTATCGGCACACTTTGGCTCGGATCTTCTATTCTGTTCATACCTTTAGTAATAGGAGCTCCAACACCAGCCTTTGCTGCGTTTTTGCCAAATATACGATTTATAAGAGAGCTTTTACCAACTCCTGTTCCACCTACAACAGCCAAATTTGGCTTTTTTATCGCCGCTTTTTGCTCTTCAAACTCTTTTTGGAACGCCTCTTCAAATTTTGTCATAACAACTCCTTTACATGTTAAAATAATTTAATATTTTACAACTATTTAAATAAAAAATATATTTTATTTAAAAAATATTGTTTTATTGCTAACTATATGCTAACTTTTAGGACATTACATGTCTTTTTTGCTAATCCAAAAAATAATTAAGCATTTATTAAAACACTTGCTTTTGTTTTTGATTTGATTTATGGTGAAAATTTAACCTAGTGGTGTGACAGGTTGTGTCGCAGATGATAAATTTACTAAAAACCCACCGCGCACTTATGCTTTAGCTTCCTGCTATACTTACTTTTATCTTTTTTGACCCTTGTCGAGAGAGAAATTTCTCGCCTAATGTGAGACAATATATTTTGATCTCGCTTTTGCATTTCTT
Organism: Campylobacter concisus UNSWCS; assembly: GCF_000466685.1. GTDB lineage: Bacteria > Campylobacterota > Campylobacteria > Campylobacterales > Campylobacteraceae > Campylobacter_A > Campylobacter_A concisus_A. Next base: position 23,487 of record NZ_ANNG01000021.1, on the reverse strand, counting down.
ATCCTTTAAATTTATTTTTACAAATAGGCAAAATCTTACAAATTAGCAGTGTCAAATGCTGACACTTAAGTGCCCATTTTGCATGCACCAGCTAGCCAAAACTTCTTTTAGAGTATAATTTTAAAAATCTCTCAAAGGCAACCATGCTAAAGTATTTAGAGTTAGCCGTTTGCGGCACAAATTTAAAGCTCACCTACCCATTTATAGGCTCTACCATCAGAGGCACCTTCGGACACGCGCTAAGATATGCAAGCTGCCCTTTCGTCAGCCAAGAGTGCGGCACATGCGACATTTCTGGTAGCTGTATTTATGATGAATTTTTTGAAAACATCTCTGATACGCCAAATTTTAGGCTAGATATCGAGCTTGGCCAAACGAGCTTTGACTTTAAAATTTTGCTTTTCGAGCATGCCGTTAGCTACCTGCCATATGTAGCTATCGCTGTTAAAAATATGCAAGAGATCGGCCTTGGCGCAAGTAGAGATAAATTTAAGCTCAGCCACTTTGCGCTAAATGGCAAAATGGTTGAAATCAAATTTTTACTAAACTCCGAGCCAGAAACTCTAAATTTCACACCAAATTTCACCGCAGGCGACTACGAGATCTACCTTCAAACCCCACTTCGCATAAAACAAAAAAATGCCCTTGTTAAAAGCGAGATCGACTTTAGGTCATTTATCCGCCAGATCGCCATGCGATATGAGGGCATTTCAGGCACGCAGATGGATAAATTTGAAGTTAAATTTGACCATTTCGAGCAAGAGCTTAGCTTTTACGACCTTGAGCGTTACTCAAACCGCCAGCGCACCAAGATGCACTTTGGCGGCGTCACTGGCAAGATGCGAGTTTATGGCCTTGATGAGCGCTCAGCAGGGCTTTTGCAGCTAGCCACTATCACAGGTGTTGGCAAAAGCACCGTTTTTGGACTGGGCAAGATAGCTGTGACGCAGATCTAGCCTTTGTGCTTCTGGCTGGCTTTTGCGTCAAGCACTAAAAAGCTAAAAAGGATAGCCTATGTTTGATCTAAATTTAGAGGATATTTTTACAAAAGATACATTTGACTATGCGCTAAAAAGGCTCAAGCACACAGCCTTAGGGCTTGACGAGCTTAGCATGGATGAGCTCTGCACGGAGGCATTTTTTGCCGAGCTAAAGGATGAAATTTTAAACCTCTCTTATTCGCCCCAGCCCTTAAAACGAGCCTTCATCCCCAAAGAGAACAAGGACGAGTTTCGCAAACTAGCCATCCCATCTTTAAAAGATAAATTTACACAAAACATCCTCATTGGCGAGCTTTCAAGCTATTTTGACAAAGGCTTTTCAAACCGCTCCTACGCCTACCGAAGTGGCAAATCATACTCAAACGCCATCTTTCGAGCCAGAGATTTTTGCTTGACGCACGACTTTGTCTTAAAAACCGACATAAAAGACTTTTTTGAAAACATAAACCACGAAAAACTACTTGAAATTTTACGCTCAAATATCAAAGACACACGCATCATTAGGCTCATCGAGCTTTGGATAAAAAATGGCATCTTCGAGCATTTTGACTATACTTCTCACACAAAAGGCGTCCATCAAGGCGACGTTTTAAGCCCACTTCTTTCAAACATCTACCTTGATCAAATGGATAAATTTCTCGAGCATAGCAGTATAGAGTTTGTAAGATACGCAGATGATTTTGTGCTCTTTTTTGGCTCACGTGAAGCCTGCGAGCAAGCGCTTGCCGGACTAAAGGACTTTTTAGTAACCATAAATTTATCCCTAAACGAAGCCAAAACATCCTTGCACGACAAAGATAGCGAATTCACCTTTCTTGGCGTAAATTTCAAAGCTCACGAGCTAAGCATAGGCGAGGATAAATTTGCACGCATCCTATCCAAACTCACAGCCTCGTCTAAAAAGCCAGACATCACCCAAAGCGTAGAGAACATAAATGCCTATATCTCACACCTAAAGACCATTTCGCTTAAGCTCTTTTCGCCAGCGCAAAAAGATAGCTTTTGCCTGCATTTTGATGAAGTTTTGACAAATTTAACTCGCAAATTTTTAAAAACCATAGACAAGCACACTCTAGCAGACGCTCTATCAAATTTAAATTTCCCATTTGAGCTAAGTCACTCTCTCAAAAAAGCAAAAATTCTCTCCTACTACAAAAACGCTAAACGTCCAGCCGTAAAGTCCGTCCAAAACGCCCTGGAAGCCAAAAAGCGCGAGTACACAAAGTCCTTCTCGCAAAGCTCCGTCATCCACATCACGACGCCATTTTATTTTCTAGCGCTCTCACAGGGTAAATTTGTCCTAAAAGATAAAGGCACTATCAAGCACAAATTTCCGATCGCTCAAATAACCCAGATCATCATAAACGCTCAAATTTCCCTAAGCTCTGCCGTCATAAAAGAGTGCGCTAAACGCAAAATTTCTATAAATTTCATCGACGAAAAGACAAATTTAAGCTACGCCACGCTCTTTACAGCAAACTCAGCCATCTCAAAAACCGCCGCCTCGCAGATCACACTGCTAAAAACCAAAAAGTCTATGCGTATCGCCCAGCAGTTCATCATCGGCAAGCTCAAAAATCAGATCAACTACCTAAAATACCTAGACAAATACCACAAAAGCCTAAGCTCCCACATCAGCTCCATGCAAGAGATACTAACCTCCCACGTCCCAAACGCCCAAAGCGTAAGCGAGCTTTTGGGCTTTGAAGGTAGCAGCGCAAACGCATACTGGCAGGCCATAGCAAAGGCGATAGACTATAAATTTAGCTTCACCGCACGCGTCACGCAAGGCGCAACCGACATTGTAAATTCAGCCCTAAACTACGGCTACGCCATCCTTTACTCAAAGATACTAAAGTCCATCGCTGCTGTTGGTCTTTCGCCTCACGTCTCATATCTGCACGCACTTGACGAGCAAAAGCCCACTCTAGCCTTTGATCTCATCGAGGAATTTAGAGCCTTCATAGTTGATCGCGCTATCATCTCCATGGTAAATAAAAACGAGCCTTTCGAGATAAAAGACGGCCTTTTATCTGCCAAAACTAGGCAAAATATCGCTAAAAACGTCAACGAAAAGCTCTTTGCCTACACGCAGTATAGAGGCGAGCAGCTAAAAGCGCAAGATATCATCGACAAACAAGCATACGCCCTAAAACGAGCCGTCACACAAAATGAAAAATACAAGCCTTTTATAGGGAGATTTCAATGAACATCATCATCTGCTACGACGTCCGCCTAACCAAGCGCCGAAACAAACTAGCCACGCTACTTGAGAGCTACGGCCTAAGAGCAAACTACTCTGTCTTTGAGCTAGATATCTCTGAGCGTGACTTTTTATCTATAAAAGAGCGCATAGCAAAGATCATCGACCCTAAAACTGACAAAGTGCTATTTTACCGCATCTGCAAGAGCTGTATGGCTAAAAGTGAGACCTTAGGCGAGGGCAAGATATTTTGCCCAAGCGACACCTATGTCTAAGCGCCTTTTTTAGGGATTTGATTTTCGAACTTTTGAAAATTTCAAAACACCCTTTTTACCGCATTTTTATGTTTTATTAAGTTTCAAAAACTTCGAAAATCTCAAATTTCCCTATCCCAAAAAAGACTTTCTCGAACTTTTGCATTTTTGCACTTTTTAAAGTTGCCTTTTTTAGGCACTTAGCATAGAGCCCAAATTTGCCAAAATTCGAAAATCACACAAATTTTCACTTTTCATTTTAGATTTTCGAACTTTTTAGCTTTCATAAATACCCTTAAATTCGCTATCTTAAGCTATCTATAAGCAAAAGAGTGCGAATTTTAAAAATTTTTTTAGCCACATTTTCGAACATTTTGCCATTTGTGATATAATGCCGGCAAAGAGTAGTTCTTTTAAAACTCATTGTTAATTTACAATCGTTTTTTGGGCTATTAGATACAAATTTCCCCGATCTAGGGGATTGAAACATGTCCCCAGAATTTTTTTACCAGACTTTTTCTGTCAGGCAATAAATTAGATACAAATTTCCCCGATCTAGGGGATTGAAACAACGTAGCTATTAAGCCAGCGCCTAAGTATTTGTATCATTAGATACAAATTTCCCCGATCTAGGGGATTGAAACAACCGCCTTGTTGCTGTCCATAATTTTGTTGTTGATAACCGCATTAGATACAAATTTCCCCGATCTAGGGGATTGAAACTATATTTCGTTTGAAGTATATCTTTTACCTAATAATTCTAATTAGATACAAATTTCCCCGATCTAGGGGATTGAAACGAAAATCTTCACAATCGATATCTGTTGTGTTAGCCATAAATCTGATACAAATTTCCCCGATCTAGGGGATTGAAACGTTTTCATTTTTATCTCCTTTGTAAAAAAAAAATGAACTATATTTATCTGATACAAATTTCCCCGATCTAGGGGATTGAAACATTGAGGAGGTTGCCATTTTCGTCATAAGTGTTTATAACGAAATCTGATACAAATTTCCCCGATCTAGGGGATTGAAACACACCTCTTTGCACATTTCGTGCAGTTCCTTGAAGTATCTGATACAAATTTCCCCGATCTAGGGGATTGAAACTATGAGAATCCAATATCAATGCCTAGTTCCATAATTTTATTAGATACAAATTTCCCCGATCTAGGGGATTGAAACCCTTGATTAAAAAAGTGAAGGTATTGCTCAACTAATGGATTTATCTGATACCAATTCCCCCGATCTAGGGGATTGAAACCATGTTTGATTTTTATCTTCAAACATAGCTATTGGTTCGTATTAGATACAAATTTCCCCAATCTAGGGGATTGAAGCAAGCAGGTGTATCTAGCATAGTTCTCAAGTATTAGTTCATAGATATATTTCATTTTAGTTATTTTTTAGTTGATATATAAAAAAATAATCATCATATTGACTATATATGACAACGAAACTTTTTATAATTGCCTCCGAAGTTGATGCTAAAGCGTCAATAAAAAAATTAAGGAGTTTTTATGAAAAAGATCGCATTATCTTTAATGGTTGCAGGAGTTGTAAGCTCTGCTTTTGCTAGTGAGGCTGCTAATCTAGCTAATATAGCACCTACTAATCACGACAAAGTTGCCATCGCGCTAGATACTTACTACAAAGGTACTGACATATGGGGCGCTTCCTCTTTTGCTCTTGGCTTTGATGGTAAATATGGCTTAGTGCAAGCTGCTAATGGCGAGCTATACTTCCGCTTAGCAGGTCATGCTGGCGTTAGAAGCAAGGATGTGCATAGATTTCTTGAGATAGGTGGCGGACTTGGCTGGTCTCAAAAGCTATCTGAAAATCAGTTTGTAGCACTTGAGACAAACTACAAATATGGTCTTGTTACTGGCGACATTGGCAGTGATCTTAAAAACTGGCGAGAATACGGCGTGCAAGCAACATACGGCTATAGAGTGGCTGAGTGGCTAAGTGTCGGCGTGAGTGGGTCTTACGATAAAACTCAATATGATCTATATGCCATCAAAAATATCAAAGGCTCTACATACGGCTTTGGCGTGCCTATATCTATAAGTATCTCGAAGGGAGCAAACCTTAATATATATGGCGGCTATCAAAGCCAAAGGCTAGATGGTAGCGACCTAAAAAAGGGACAACCTATAGTGACTTTGGGCATCACAGCGAAATTTTAGTTCATAGTAGCCAAGGCGTATGCTTTGGCTAAATATTTCTTTTTAGAAATATTTTTAACTAAATTTGCAAGCCTTAACTCTTTTTAAGTAAATGAAATATGAATTTAAATAAAATGTCAAATATGATGCAAAAAAGGAGACTATATGGAGTACCTATATGGTATGAGCATTCAAGGGATACAAGAATACATCTACTCTACAAACAAACTACAAGAGATAGTTGGCGCAAGTGAAATAATCGACTCTTTAGGGCAAAAAAATAAAGATAAGAAAAAAGACGATGGGCCATTGTTTGCTATATTTGACGAGCTAAAAGAGAGTGGCTTGATTAAGGAAATTTTACTAAATGCTGCTGGAAATTTCAGAGCTATAGTAAATGGCAAAGAAAATTTAAGCAAGATAGTCCTTGAGCTACCTAAAAAAATAATGCAAAATGCTTATGGTATCACGGTCTCTCAAGCTGCTGTTAAGTACGATGGATATAAAGAGTCTTCTAAAAAGCTCGAGGAAAATCTCAAAATCCAACGTAACCGCCCAACTCTGCCACTTGATATGAGTATAAATTTTATGCTTCTAGCGCCAAAAACTGCTAGGGGTGTTGTAAAATTTAGTGATGATAGGCTAGACATCTCGTGCGTGCAAAAGAGAAAGTCGCATGATAGATGGTTTAACAAACGCCGAACAGAGCACAACGAAGAAGATGACATTAAATTTGCTGAGCTAAAAGAGTTTAGCGATATCTCAAATAAGAAACATAAACTAGCAGTTATCCACGCTGATGGCAACGGCCTTGGGGTGCTAGTAAAAAACCTAGCGCAGATCGTGGATAGCATTGGTAAAACAGAAGCTATAGTTAATTTTTCAGAGGCACTAGATAGATCTACAAAGTCTACATTTGCTAATGCCAAAAAAAGGACAAAAGAGACATTTGGTGATAGTTTAAAGATAAAGGCGCTGATACTAAGTGGCGATGATATGACGGCAGTTTGTGACGCAGATATTGCACTGGAATTTACTAAAAATTTCATAGAGGAATTTGAAAATGCAACCGAAAGAGAAAAGTCTTATATCGGGCGAAAACTAACAATGTGTGCTGGCATAGCATACTGCAATGAGAAATTTCCATTTCACTACGCTGTTAGCCTAGCTGAGGAGCTTTGTGGGATGGCCAAAAAACACTCTAAAAATAAATACCCAAAAGAGAGCGCTGCTCCAAGCTGCGTGATGTTTCATAATGTCCAAAGCTCAAATTTCCAAAGCTGGGATAATTTCATAAAAGATGAGCTTACGATAAAAAACAAAAGCAATAACATCAGATGCGACTTTGGTCCATACTATCTAAATAAAGATGGCGAAGCAAATATAGATGCTTTTGTAAATTTAGCAAAAATTTACAGTGGCGAAAAAAGTCCAAAAGGCAAGCTAAGAGAGTGGATAAAAGAGCTTGGCGTAAATGAGAATTTAGCCAAGATGATGCTAGATAGGATAAACGATATGCTTGAAAATAGGGGTAAATTTGATAAGGCTTTGGATGAGTTTTACAAAGGGCTATCTTGTGAGAATTTGATAATAGAAAAAGATCAGTCGCAAAAAACTCCGATCTATGATCTGCTACAAATTTTATCTGCTACTTATAGTCTGGGAGGCAAAAAATGACAATAAGTTATGAGCTTAAATTTTTCGACTACTGGCACGTTAGTAGTGGGCTTAGTGGCGGTGCTGCCTTAGATAGCTATGTGGTTAAAGATAGCTTTGGACTTCCTTATGTCCCTGGAAAGACCATAAAAGGCTTGGTGCGCGAGATGGCAGAGCTGTTTTGGAGCAAAGAGGATATAGATAGATGCTTTGGCTCAAGAGGCAATGAAAATAAGCAAGACGACAATAATGACACAACGCAGGCGCAATGCTACTTTAGCAGTGCGGTGTTGGATCAAAAAACGGCTGATGAGATCGTAGCAAACAATCTTTCGCATAATCTCTTTGACGTCATCTCATCAACTATGGTTGATAAAAATGGCATAGCTGTTGATAAGTCGCTAAGAGATATCGAGGTGGTTTTACCTATTAGCCTAAAAGGGACGATAGAAAACGTAGATGAGAAATTTGCCAAAGAGCTGGAGCGATCTTTAAAGATGATAAAGAGGATGGGGCTAAATCGCAACAGAGGCCTTGGCAGATGTGAATTTGTAGTAAAGGGGTTATGATGAGAGAGCTAAAATTTGAGATAACTTTTAAAAGTCCGATCATACTGCAAGCAGCTTCAAATACACAGGGCAAGATGAGCCTGCTTGACTTTATCCCTGGAAGTGCATTTTTGGGTATGGTGGCTAGCAGATATAATGAATTTAGCGATCCATTTAAAATTTTTCATAGTGGGGCGGTGAAATTTTGTGATGCGTCGCCTATTAAAGATGGCAAGGAATTTTTTAAGATCCCGCTCTCTTATTTTCACGAAAAGCTTGATAGTAGCAAAATTTATAACCATCATCTGCTTTGTAAATATAACGCTAACGATAGGGATAAATTTGAGGATTTTATCCAGCTAAAACAGATGAGAAGTGGCTATATAAATGACGAAAACGAGCAGCTAAGCTTTGTCTATGACTTTTCTCAAAAAAGTGCCTATGATAAAAAAGCAAGACGATCTAAAGATAGTCAAATGTATGGCTATGAGGCGTTTAGAGCTGGGCAAAAGTGGAAATTTGGCGTTAAATTTGATGAAAGTGTTAGTCAAAATGAGATAGATCTAGTAAAAGAAACTCTTGAGTGCTCAACTAGACTTGGCAAGTCAAAGAGTGCTGAATATGGAGCTGTAAAGATAGAATTTATCGGCGAGCAAAAAGATGAAAATAAAAATTTTACGCCACCAGAAAAATATACTTTTATATATGCTAAATCCAGACTTGCACTTACCGACGAAAACGGCAACCCAAGCTACGATGTAAAGTATATATTGCCAAATTTGAGCCAAAACAATATCGACTATGGCAAAACACAGATCAGAGTGTCTCAATTTACCCCTTATAACGGCACTAGAGCTACAAAAGACTATGAGAGAATTTGTATAAATAAGGGTAGCGTCATCGCACTAAAAGATCTAAGTAGCGAGCAGATAGCTGGGCTAAAAAATGGCGTTGGAGCGTATTTGAGTGAAGGCTTTGGCGAAGTTTTGATAAATCCGCTATTTTTAAGTGGTGGAGATGAGAAAGATAGAGCGATAAGCTTTAAAAATGATGAAATAGATGAGCCAGCAAGCGTGAAAGTCGAGATAAAAAGCGATTTGGCTAACTTCTTAAGTAAAAAGGAAAAAGATAGAGCGCAAACTCTTACGATAGCTGAGGATGTAGCTAAATTTATAGATGCTAATAAGTCTAAATTTAGCGATATATCAAACTCTCAGTGGGGAGCGATAAGGTCGATATGTAGAGATGTTGCTACTAACGATAGTGTGCTTGACGACAAAGAGGCTAAAATCAGCAACCAAACCGCCGAAGAAAAAGACAAAAATATAGCTGGTCAGATATCCAAATTTATACGTAATGGCGTTAGAAAAGCGAACTGGGATTGTGAAAAAGAAACTGGCAATGGACATGTGCTTTTAAAAGCCATAAAAGAGAGCAAAAATCCACTTAAATTTACACTGCTCTTATCGATGCAAATGCCAAAAGCCACAGGAGAAAAGAGATGAAAAGATTTTTAGCACACATTGTTATAGAGGCCAAAACTCCGCTAAAGGTTGGAGGTGGCAAGAATGATCTTTTTTACGATGCGCCTATACAAAGGGACTTCAATGGCCTGCCAATGATACTTGGCACTTCGGTCGCGGGGATACTAAGAAGAGCGTTTGAAGAGTATATCGGCGAAGAGGTGGCAAATGAAATTTTTGGAACAAAAGGCAAAGATAGTAAAAATTTAGTTGGCTCAAGACTCGTGGTATCAAATGCGCTACTTGTCGATGAAAATGATATGGTTTGTGAAGAGTTGCTTTCAAAAAAGAGCAAATTTTTACAGCTTTTTGATAGCTTGCCTATCAGAGATCACGTCGCTATAAATGCAAATGGCACAGCAAAAGACGCTGGAAAATTTGATGAAGAGGTAGTTTTTAGCGGAAGTAGATTTAAATTTTCATTAGAACTTGCAGGAACAAAAGATGAGTTTGAAAAGATACTAAATTTGCTTTCAGATCCTGCTCTAAGGCTTGGTGGAGGAAGCTCAAAAGGCTTTGGTGCTTTGGCGATAAATGATATAAAATGGGGTGAATTTGATCTTTGTAACTATAAAAGTAGCTTAAATGATAGTCCCGAAGGCTTTGTAAATTTTGATCTAAAAAGCAAACCAAATGAGAATTTTTTAAGATATGAGCTTTCGATAGCTGCGGATGATTTTTTTATGTTTGGAAGCGGATTTGGTGATGCAGATGCTGACCACACGCCAGTGACTGAGAGTGTGGTTGATTATGAAACTAAAGAGCTTAGCAAGCAAAAGATTTTAATCCCTACTAGCTCAATCAAAGGTGCTTTATCGCATAGAACAGCGTTTCACTACAATAAAATAAAAAAAGAATTTGAAAACGATGGCAAGGTCGGTAGCGAAAATGAAGCTGTAAGAGAAATTTTTGGCTACGAAAAAAATAAAAACGAAAATGGCGCTAAAGGTAAAATTTTAATAAGCGACTGCTTTTTAAACTACAAACCAAGCAATGAGACAAAAGTCTTTGAGCATGTTAGTATAGACCGCTTCACTGGCGGAGCTATAGATGCGGCCTTGTTTCAAGAAAAAGCTGTCGCTAAAAAAGATAAATTTACGATAGAAATTTTACTTAGAAATGGTGTGAGTGACGACGCGCTAAGTGCATTTGAACAAAGCTTAGATGATGTGGTAAAAGGACGTTTATCACTTGGCGGAGCGACCACTAAGGGCTATGGATTTTTTAAAGGCAAAGCCACAAAAAATGGCGAAGAATTGGAGCTAAAAAATGAAAAAAAATAGAGATGAAATTTTAAAATATGTTAATGGTCTTGCTGGTTACGAAGGCTACATCCAACTAATGAGCGAAAAAATCGATGAAAAACATATCTTTTTTGCTGGAGAGAGAAGCCCTAGCCTTAGTGAAGGCGAGCTAATTTATGAGGCACATTTTTTTAGTTCAAGTCAAAATAAAAGTATATTTATACGCCAGATAAATGATGGATGGTTTGTTGATGAAACGGACCTAGACAGCGTAAAACTAAGTGAGGATGACGTAAAAGTCTTTTATACAAAGTCTAGCGACATCAAGATAAAAATGGCTCAAATTTGGATAGAAGAGAATGACGAGCTTTGCGAAGGACTACCTGTTTTGAAATTTAAAAAGTCTGCTTTTGCTGGTTTTATAAGAGATAAAAAGGATGAAAAATGATAACCGCTCCTTATAATTTTGTACCACTAAATGAAAAAATATTTTACCCGCCTTGGGTTAGTGAAGACATACTTAAAAACATCCACGACGTGCCATTTAAAGATGGTGAAAGCGGCGTAATAGAGGTCGAGACAACAGCAAAAAGTCCTATTTTTATAAAGGATAGTAAAAATCGCACCGAATTTTGTCACTTTACAAACGAAAATGGTGGCAAAGAGTACTACATACCTGCAACTAGCATAAAAGGAATGATACGAAATGTCCTTGAGATAATGAGCTTTAGTAAAATTCGTATAGACGAAGGGAAGCATAAAAAACATCTTAGTGTTAGGGACATGACGGATAGAAAAAATTTAGTCGGACAGGCTGATGGTTGTGGCTTTTTAGTTAAAAATGGCAATAGTTATATGATTGAAGAATGTGTAGATATTCGAACAATAAATTTACGCAATGACGAAAATTATAAGGACATAAAAAAACTAGAAACTGCTAAGGATAAATACACAAAATTTGGCTTATTAAAAGAGATAAATTTTACTCCTTATAATGAGAAGTCGCAAAATAGATCAGGGCAAAATATAACCATTAAGCGAGCTAAATTTGATAGGCAAGGAATAATAGGCATTTTAGTTTTTACGGGTCAAATAGGGAATAAAACACACGAATTTATCTTTGCTAAAAGCGGTAACAAATTTGCGTTAGATAAGAGGGTTTTTGAAAATTTTAAAAGTGTATATTTTGATGACGAAGAATCAATAGATGGTCAATTTTGGAAAAAGCAGTTTAATAAAGGTATGCCAGTACCAATTTTTTACAACAAGGACAAAACTGCTATTGGCTTAACGCAACTTTTTAAACTAGCTTACAAAAAAACCATTTTTGAAGCAGCTAAGCAGGCAGGTGACGAAACAAAATTTGATCTTGCTGAGACTATTTTTGGAACAGTTAGGGGCAAAAAGGCTCTAAAAGGACGAGTATATTTCTCACATTTTAAATCAACAATTGAGAGATTTGAAGCTCAAAAGACCGAACAAGGGATATTTGGCACACCAAATCCTAGCTATTATCCAAACTACTTAGAGCAAAATGGTAGTAAATACATAACACTTATGGACACAACTGCTAGGATAAGAGGCTATAAACGATATCCTTTACACTATGGAGTAGAGCAACTAAACATAGGAAACGGCAACAAAGATATGGTGGTTGAGTTTAAGCCGCTTCCAGCAAATAGCGTATTTAAAGGCAAAATCGTATTTCACAACCTTAAAAAAGTCGAAATAGGAGCACTAATAAGTGCTATAACTTTTCATGGTAGAAGTGATAAATGTATGCATAATATTGGCTTTGCAAAGCCCTATGGATATGGTAAAATAGATATTAAACTTACATTAAAAGACCTAAAATATAGCCAAGACGAATATCTAAAAGAATTTGAAAAACAAATGAATGAATTTGTACCAAATTGGCTTAATACAAAACAACTAACTGAGCTTAGATCAATGGCAAGCACTAGCTATAAGGCATCAAGGCTACTTCAATATCAACAACTAGAAAATCCAAAGTCAGATTATTTAAAAAATACTGGAGTAGAGAAAAACGAATTTAATGGAGCTAAAAATTATAGCGAGAGCTTAAACGAATACTCAAAAATGATTATATATACAAAGCCTCAAAAAAAGCAGAATAATCAAAATAATCAAAGCCGCTGGAACTACGGAAAAGGAAGAATATAGAATGAATAAATACCAAAATAGAGAACTTCAAAAAATAATTGTTTCGCTTCTTGGAAGCTCACTTTTGGGTGTTAAAGCGTTTTTGATAATAACTGGGGTGGCTGTCTTTTTTGCGTGGCTGCCTGATGGCATGTCTGCATTGCTAGATAAAATTTTTGGAGGAGAAATTTTTAGCTGGAGCGCAAAAGATGGAACTATGCTAGTTCAAATTTTAGGCTCGATTGCAATATTCTTGCTAGTTAAGCAAATAATCCCAAAAAATGTTGCTAATGTAGAGATAAGCATAAATAATGAACCTAAAAAAACAAAAGCATTGGTGCTATTTTTAAGTCCGAATTCAAGCGAAGAAGAAAAGTTGGAAAAATTTAAAAGCCTTGAAGACTTTAAATCTAACAACTATTTTATGCCTCTTACTGCGATTGACTACCATAAAGATAGGCTCACAAAGTTAGTCATCGCTTGCTCTAATCAGTCCTTTAATGATAAGGATAAATTTTTAAAATGTGTGCAAAATATTTTTGGCAGCAAGATCGCAAAAATTATAGAGATAAAGAATGCTGGTGACTTCGAAAAAGCTAAAAATGTCTATGATTTTTTAGAAAATACATATGAAGAGCTTAAAAAAGAGGGCTTTAAAGAGGATGATATCGTATTTGACGTTACCGGTGGCCAAAAAGTAATAGCCATAGCTGGAGCAATGTTTGCGATACCAAATGATAGGCATTTACAGTATGTTTCTACAAATGATTATAGTGTTAAACACTATGATTTGACCTATATAAAAAATGAGGAGTGAGATATGAAAGTCGTAACATTTTTGGGTACTATCAAAAAAGCAGAAGATCATGACGTACCTATTTATAGATATGATAACAAACTAAAAGAGCTATACTCTTTAAAAAGAGAGAGATATGTAAATATGCTTCCTCTATTGATAGACAATTTTGAATCAAAAAATATTGTGCCAATCTTTACAGAAAAAGCTCGAAAGATTCAGTCTGAAGTTTTAAAAGATGAGCTAGGAAATAGCTATGATGAGATATTTAATAATGAAAATTTAATAGAAGGCGAAAAAGACTTTTACGATATCTTGCGTATCATAAATAATGCAACATCAGGCGATAAAGAATACATAATAGACCTAACTCATGGATTTAGACATATCCCGATCTTGGCAACTATTTCACTTATTTCTCAAAGTTTAAATAATACAGACAAAATTAAACATATATTTTTTGCAAAAGAGAAGACTACTGGAAAAGAGTATGAGATAATAGACCTAAAAGAGTATCTGGAGCTTGCAAATATGTCATACGTATTAGAGACTTTTGATAAAAATTATACTGTTTCATTCGTGGCTTCATTTGAAAACGAAGATTTTGAAAATTTGAGAGGCGAGCTAGCAAAATTTTCTAACTATATTCTTTCTAACTCATTACAAGCACTTAAAAATAGCTTTGATATAGTCTTGGAATACATAGAAAATATTAAAAAGAATGAACAAATTTTTATTTTTAAATCCAGCCTTGATAGAATTAAAGAACACATAGAAGAGCTAAAGAGTATTAGCAGAAAGAGGGATTTTCAAAAGCTATACGAGATGTCTGAGGTTCTTAACAAAAAGGGCTACTTATTAAATGCTATAACTTTGTTATTTGAGGCTATTGGAAGCTATTGTAATGAAGGTATAGAAAAAATTAATCCAACAATAGAGAGTTATGTAAGAGAATTTAGAAACAGTGATATTTTCAATCATTATGATTTGACAAATCAATCAAGGAATCTTGTTAAAATAGGCACCAGAATGAACTCTTACCTATTCGGCATTGAAAAAGCTCGAAAGCATTTTGAATTTAGTGAACAAAAGTCTAGAGAATATTTGAGCGAAATTAAAAGATTAATAGTTGAAGAAATAGAAAAAGCACAAAGTATTAAAGAATTTAGAGAATTTATAGTTGATGCCGAGAGATTAAGAAATAATTTGGCACACGGTAATAGTAGTGAAGAGATTGAGAATCCGAAATTAAATTTTAAACGACTTTTAATTGACTTTAAAAGATTTTGTCTAGATGAAGATATTTTTGGCGTAACAAAATGAAAACTCTTTTTATTTTAATGAATCACGCTCTAACACCAGAACAAGAAGAGGATGCGAGAGAAAATTTAAAAATTGAGAAATTTGTAAATATAGCTGATGCAAAGTGGAGTGACATAGATCCGTTTGAAAAAAGTGTAGTAAATATCGTAAATATCTACAAAGATAGACTTACGGGGCAGGCTAATGCAGGCGATGTGTTATTGGTTCAAGGTGACTTTGGAGCAACATATAACATGATAAAATTCGCAAAAAATATGGGTTTAACCGTCGTATATGCTACTACAAAGCGTATTATAGTAAGCGAATATATAGAAAACGGAAAAGTCGTAACAAAACGAGAATTTAAACATGCAAGATTTAGAGAATATGAGGATTTATAATGGCAGAGTTAAACAATAAAACATTAATTATTTTTGAAATTTTAAAAAAATTAGTAAAAAAACGAGAAATTTATCCATCAGACACAGAGCTTTTGGATGAATTTGGCATACAAGAAAGAACGCTAAGAAGATATATAGAAGAGATCAAAATTTTATTCGGGGATTCATTTATAGTGGAAAATAAGCTTGTAAAAAATGCCAAAAAACCTATGGGTGTATTAAGAGTAGCTGATAAGAATAAAGACATAATCATCGTTTTAGAGTATCTTTTAAAAAATAGCGACAATCTAGGCTGGTTAATCACCTTACTAAACGAAAACGACCCTAGCTTATTGAAAGATTTAGAGCAACATGAAAAAGAGGTATCTAAGCAGCTACAAGAAGATTCTGATATATTTTTATTTAAGACAAATCCTTTAGAAAATTTACAAGATGAGCCTAGCAAAAGGTATTTGAGTGAGCTTCGTAATGCAGTTGCAAACAGAGAATACCGAGACATTAAGTATAAATATATCGGTGAAGTCGAAAATTTAACCGATGCAAAATGCCTAAAAATAGTCTTTACTGATGGAAATTGGTATTTGGCTATAGAGGATGCTAACGAAAATTTTAGGCTTTTAAGGGTAGCTTTTATAGTATCTTTAACCAAAAGTTCAAAAAACTATCAAAAAAAGATTTTGTCAAAGTACAAAACATATTTTAATAAAATACAAAATGCTATGAGCTTGCCATCAAATACGCCACAAAGAGCAATGCTAAAAGCCTCTCCAAAGGTAGCTATATATTTTCGTAAAGGCATGAAGAGCTTTTTCCCATCTCAAAGATTTGAAAAGACTTTAGAGGATGGCAGTGTTACGTTTAGTATAGATTTTACTCAGGATATAGAAATTTTACCTTTCATAAAGAGATGGCTCCCAGATATCGAGATATTAGAGCCAAAAAGCCTAAGGGATAAATTTAAAGAGGATTTAAAAATTGCTCTTGATTTATTAGATAAATAATTTCAAATTTATAGCTTAATAGGCTATGGCAAACAATATTGAAAGAATTAATATAAGCTATCAATGTGTGGTAAATACATAAGCAAATATCAGTCTTATTATCCTGTTGCCATATTTATCTTACCATTAGTTATAGCCTCACAGCAAAACTATCCAGTTATGCAGTATTTATGTAAAAATAGTAAAATTGCATTTAATAAATAAACTTGGAGCATATACAATGTTTCACATATTAAATCCCAAATATAATGAATTATCAGAGCAAAATTTCAAAGAGACTATAGATGGGATCTGGGACTTTGTGGATACCAACAACAACCATATCCTATCAAACCCTCAAAACAAGATAAAGGGCAACAGACCGCTAATAACTAAAAAGAGATTTATAGATATGATGGAAATGGAGTGGACACCACTACAAGAGGAGATCAATTTCTCAAATTATCTATATTTAGCGATCAAAAATATGGAGAGTAAAATCAATGAATCCAGCCAGATCAATCAAGAACAAATAGAGCAGATCAAAAAAGAGTTAGTAAATTTACTAATAACGATCAACCACGACTGGGTGAATTGGAGCGATGACTTGCGATACGATAGAGCCAAGTGAAGAAGTGATAACTCGGATGAGAACTTATATCGAGAAACGTCTGGACGTGGAGCAACAAGAGATAATGAGATCAACGTATCCAGCACCTTCGAACATTCAATCAGGCGACTGGATGCACAGACTAACGATACTTTACCGCTGGACGACAGCTTTGGAGAACTTGGGGATGATAGACGACATCCAAGCCAGAGGGCTAGTGGACGAAGAGAAACTAGAGGAGCTAACTATAGCTCTATACAGGCAGGAGTATTGGGAGAAGGATATTCTTTGCGAGGATGGAGCGAAGAAATTAAGAGAGATGGGCAATACGGATTTGGAAATTTACAAGATAATGGGAGGACTATCGATATATAAAGAATATCTCAATCTGAGCGACGCGAGATATCCGATGAAAGAGATAAGAGAAAAACTACTAGGACATTAAAAGGATAAAATGCGGAAGAAAATTTTACACTAGATGAAAACACTTTACCCCTATGGCTTAAACAAGACTTAAAAAAGTTTTTGGATTGCAAAAACTCAAATGTTCATCCTAATTTTGATTTAAGCTTATACTGGAGCGAGCTTTATACAACAATAAACATATCTCAACTCAGTAAAGAAATTACAAAAGATGAAGCAGACTATTTAAGAAAAAAATATTTAGAAATTTGCTAGACACACATCCGCTATAGCATCTTAGAAATTTAAATTTCTATATCTGCTATGATTTGCAAATCAATTCTTTTCAAAGCAGTTATAGTTTTTCTTTGAAATTTAAGCTAGCTGCTGATATTGAGCTTGTTCTTGAAGCAAGCTCTCATATTCGCTAAGCATATTATAAAACGTTGCTTTTTTAAGTCCTGATGCACTTATAAATTCTTTTGACGTTATCTCTTTGTTTTGCCATTTTTCATAAAGCTCACGCCAGTTTTGCGGAAAAATGAGCTTATTGCGCCCAACACTATAATTTTTATCAAGTGCCGATAATGAAATTTTCTCATTCCTTGCTAGCGTATATAAAGTTTGCAACACTGCCATATTTACGGCATAGTTAGTGCCATCTTTATAAGTTGGAGCAAGATCGTATATAAATAGTGAAATTTTGTTGTCTATGAAAAATTTTAACTCACTGGCAACATAACTTTGTGATAATGCAAGGCTAAAAATGCCTCCAACTATCACTATATCGCCTTGCTTTAAGCACTTTTTTAGGCGTTGGTACTCATTAAAAGAGCGCGTACTCTCACTGATGATCAAGACTTCCCCTGCTTCGTCTAAATATCTTAAAATGCTCCTAAGCCCTTTTATGTCGTCATTTTGCTTAGCATAAATATAAATTTTCATCACTAACTCCAAGTAAAAAAGCCAAAGCCTCCAAATTTTATACCCAGTCGCTTTTCTAGCTCTGCCCTATCTAGGATGAGCTGATTTTTATCTTTTGTGCTTAGAATTTTAGCTTTCATCTCAGCAGGCAAAGTATTTACCCAGTTTTTACACTTATTTTTACTATCACTATCCGTACCTAGCTCTATAGTTACCTGTTTTTTGCTTATCTTAAATGCACTTTTACCGTGTTTATAAAATTCAGCGATCTCATTAAGCGAATCTTGTGCGATAAAACTAGCATTTACTGAATAATCAGCATTAAAACTAAGCGGCCTCATATAACTAGCTCGAGCATATCCAAAGTCATCTAAAATTTCAAGCAATACATTTGATGAGATGAGCATCACATCAGGATACCAAGTATCGTCCGTATCCCCTTGTATCATCAAGTCTAGTAGCTCTGAAATTTTAGGTAGCATTCTGCGTAGATACTCCCTGTAAAGTCCGTTACTTAGGCGAGATATGATTGCATTGCCTCTACCTTTGTAGGCGTTTTGATCGATATTGCTTGGTAAAGCTCCTTCAAATCTTAAAAATATCATACGTTTTCTAAGCGTTTCATCAGGGTCAAGTGCATCGTTTGAGGCAAAAAGTATCATCGGTTGATCTTGAAGTTGATGTTTTTCGCATTCCTCTGGGCTTTTTATAATATTTTTTAATCTGCTGATATAAGCATTGTCAATTTCATCTACAAACACTGGCAATGAGCAGTATCCTGCTTGTATATCTCTTATAAACGTGCTTTTGCAGCTCTCAGTGTTTAAATTTACGAGCCTTTTCCCACTCATCATCTTTAAAATAGCCGTGATAACAAAGGTCTTTCCGCAGTTTGCACTGCTTGAAGCAGCCAATAAAAACATAGGCAAGCTTGTAGTGCTTATATTTTTAAGATATGCAGTGCAGCGTATTTTTGCATGAAAAGGCGATGCAAACACCGCATTTAAGAGCTTAAAATGAGTATGTTTTATCTTTTCTTTATCTCCAACAAAATCATTAAAATTTTCAAGAAGCGCTAAAAGCTCGTCTATATCTCGCCTAACTTCATCAGGGCTCGGCTCTAAATTTAACTCATCATCATCTATAAATGCTCGCAAATTCTCATAGTCAAATTTTAAACGCGAGTAGTCTGCCTGCGGATTTATATTTTTAGCCTTTAAACTCTCTTTGTTTAAATTTAACTCAAATTTCTTAAGAGTTTTTGGAGAAATTTCAAAAAGCCCTTGTTTGTTCTTTAAATTTGTATCACCCACCAAAGCATCATATCTACCTTTTATTTTTTCATAATCTATTGCGTATTTAACACTATCAAGCTCTACATCCTCACGAATATGTTCTAAAATTATGACTTCGTTCTTCTCTTTTATCTCTTTTATGATTGCGTTTGATTTAAATGGATCATCGGTGTGCTTTGTAGTGATCACATCAAGTGGGAGGGCTTTGCAGCACGAGTAAAAAGTGTCAAATCTTTTACTATACTCATCAAAGCAAAACAGCGTATCATCATACGAGTAATGCTCCATTTGATCGCCTTCCCAAGCTCTTGCGCTCATATTTGCAGACGAGCTTATTACGCGTGTGGCGCCATTTTTAGAGTTACTTAGTATATAAATTTTACGGTGATCTAC
This sequence comes from Campylobacter concisus UNSWCS, assembly GCF_000466685.1. Classification (GTDB taxonomy): domain Bacteria; phylum Campylobacterota; class Campylobacteria; order Campylobacterales; family Campylobacteraceae; genus Campylobacter_A; species Campylobacter_A concisus_A. The sequence continues at coordinate 3,624 of NZ_ANNG01000021.1, read as the reverse complement.
GCACGCAAGCGGCACCCTAAACTCAAGCCTTTGCCCCCTCATCATCTCTAATAAATTTTCAAATTTACCAACTTCTCTAGCCGCAATGTCCGCATCCGTAAGTGCTGCAACAATAAGATTTTGCATCGTCATATCTTTTTGCGTAAAAAAACTACCGCCTATTATTACTTTCGCATTTGTAAAATTTACAAGCAATTTATCGACAAATTTTAGCTCATATGAAAAAGTTATTGCCTTTATCGTATCATAACCATCAAAAAGTTCTTCACAAGATAGATAATTAATACTTATTAACTCATTTTTAAAGCAACATAGTTTTTCGTCACTAGGTTCATTAAATAAATTTTTCTCAAAATGCATAAAATTTCCTTTGTCTATAAATATATATTAATTTTTAGACATTATACATTTTTTGACTAACCTGTCAATACTAGAGATGGTTTTTAATAAATTTTTAGTCTTGAAGCAAAACACACCAATTACAAAAGGTCGTATGTTCCCCTACCCTACCTCTAGCTTAACCTCTTTGCTATCTAGTCCAACTCTTTGTTTTACTTCGTTAAATTTTTGGATAAATCTATTTTTATTCTCACTATCTATCAAATTTATCCCACTTTTTGCAGATGATGCTCTTTGTATATTGCTATTTATTGCATAAATTTTACATGGCTCTATATACGATCTATCTTTACCATCTATGCTCTGGTAGCATACTACACTTAGCTTATCATCTTCATATATATCTATATCCCCGCCACTTAAATTTGAGTTTATATAATAAACTCCTTTAGGCATATGCTCTACTTTCTCATATTTGCCCTCTTTACCAAAGATATCATTAGATAAGCTTGTATCAAAGCACATAGAACTATCCGTATGCTCAAACTCATATATGCAAAGCTTACCGTTAGAGTATTTTAAATAGATAGGTGCTTTTATATCTACTCTAATATGCGTCTTTCCAAAATTAGTATTAAACGCAGGTGATTTTAGATAGGCAAAAAACATTATGATATGGTTGCCATGATTTAGCTTCTTTAGTAGCTCTTTATCTTTTATATCATCTTTTGGACTAAAAGTGATCTTTTTGCCTTTAAATTTCTCTTCGCTTAAATTTATCGCCCCTGCTACCTTGCCTACCACCTCACTATTATATTTATCCTCTCTTATCACCTTATATGCCCAGTTTACCTCTTTGTAGTCATCGTCTCCCTTATTTGGTAGATAAACTGCCTCTAAATTTAAAGTATCCTTTATGCTTAGATTTGTAGCGTTAGTGTTTTCTGAGGTATTTAGCCTGATCTCAGTTATATTTTTTTGATAAGCGACTGTAGATACTTTGATATCAAACTCAGCACCTCCATCTTTTTTATCTTTACTAGCCAAAGTAACAACAGCAGTATCTTCTTTGGCATGTATCTCGGCAGTGTCATACCTTTTACTAAGATCAAATGTAGCTATGATAAATTGTGAAGTCTTTTTAAAGCCTGTAGAGTTTTTGTCTAAATTTATATTTATTCTAAATTTAGCCGTATATGAGTTTTTAGAGCTACTATTACTATCTGAGTCTTTATCATCGTTTTTCTTTAGGTAGTAAGAGGGATAGACTCTTTTATCTTCACCATTATGAAGATACACCTCTTTTATATCGCAGCTTTTACCTTCTTCATCCTCTATGATCAGATCACTCACTACTAGGTTGAAATTTCCTTCATTTTTTGTAGAGATACTATCAGTAGCGTCTGGTAGCCTTAGCTTTATATCAAACATACTTGAAGCCTTGTCGCTTCTTATGCTATAGCTGTTTTCTTTAGCAAAATTTAAGAGGTTAAAGTTCATTTTTTCAAAGAAGTTAAGAGTTATTACATTGCCGCTATTAAAGGCATATCTCTCATCTTGTGATATGAAAATGTCGTTAGCATTTTTATATATGATAGTCTCACCATTTGTAGAAGGCTTTATAAAGCTTATCTCTTCATCTCTTGAGTTTTTATTAGGCTCTCTTACATCTTGCTTATAGTTCATAAGCACTATCTCACTCTCATTGCTATTCCCATCTGGGTTTAAATTTGAACAATCAAGCGATGTGTTATCTGCTAAGACGATAGTAAAGGTTGTATTTTTTGGTTGGACAGGCATTACAGGAAGGGCTGAAACCGTTGGATATATAAGCAAGATATCTCTCTTAGCTTCAGGTTTAAACTCACCATTTTCTGCTCTTATCTTTAAAAGCTTATTTATCCTTGAGATATTATGGCTATTATCATCTTTTGTGGTGATCACATAGATATCTTCTAGCTTAAAGGTCTTTGAGGTGACATTTTTTAAAAGAGCATTTATCTTATCTGCAAAAAATTGCAAGATAGTGTTGTATTTTCTGTAGTGTGTATTGAAGTCAGCATTGCCATTTGAGTAGCCAGCTATAGTTCTATTGCCTTTAAATTCCTTAGTAGTCTCATAAGCTATAGCGTTTTGTAGATAGGTTATAGATGGCTCATCTTTATCTTTTATCTTTGCCACATTTAAAAGAGAGAATAGATCTAAGCACTCTTCAAAGGATATTGCGTTTATGCTTATATCTCTTAGTTCGTTTTCTTTGACCGCATTATTATTTTCATTACTTTCAAACAGCCCAAATTCATTTGACTCTGCAAATCTACGCTTAGCTATACCTATCTCATTGTCTGCATTACTCTTATACCTTATCTCATACCAAGCACCAAAGCGGTTTTTAGCTCTTAAGTGAGCTTTTAGTCCATTTCCTACAAGGCTTGGATTATTATATGTCATGCTCATTAGAGCTATATATCTTTTTCTTCTCCACCTATACCTACACACATGATATAGCTTCCAGCTGGAGCTCTGTCAAGTTGTGTATAGTAATAGTTTTTAGTGGTATTTAATTCCCTTTTTGCAATGTCTTTACCAAAAGCATTAATTAAAAATTTCTCATAAAACTCTTTATTCCCCATAGGGGGGGGGTATCTTTATTTACAGGCTTTGGAGGAGAGTCCATCCAGAATTTTTGTGTAAAGTAGTTATAGCATAGATCATTTGTACTATTTTATCGTTTATTAAAAAACCTGTTCTCCAATCGTATCTTTGCACTATGGATTTTGTGTTGCAATACTTATCTCTATACTTAACCCAGTCGATCTGACTTTGTTTTAGCTTTTCCAAATATGGCTTTATCTCCTCTTTTAGCCTCTTCATTCATGTAAGCAAGGTCATATTTACTCATCATTAGATCATATGCTTTTTTGCATATCTCTATCTACTCTTGATATATCTTCATCAGAGCATACTAGCTTTTCTACTCTCGTTTTAGCTTTAAAGCAATCAAAGCTATGCTGGATTTTTTCAATTGAGTAGAGGTTTAATGTGATGAGTAATGCGGATATAAAAATAAGTTTTAAATTTTTCATTAGAATTCCTTTTGCCGATAATAAAGTCTTGTTATTGTATCTTTTATGGGAATTATTAATCATAATTTAAAAGCTTATTTTAACGCAAATCATCTACTATTTCGTATTTGTCGCTACATTTTTCATATAAAATTTTTCTAAGCTCATTGATTTTTTGCATGTATTTTGCTTCGGATTCGGGACTAGCAAAGCCCTTATA
>NZ_ANNG01000020.1 GCF_000466685.1 Campylobacter concisus UNSWCS | reverse complement strand
TTTAAAAACAAACACCCTAAGCTATGAGAACCTATCAAATACAAGCTATGCTAAGGGAACAAACTTTAGTATAGGTGCTAACTACCAAGTAGGTAAAAAAGAAGTTGCCAATTTTACACAAGATGACTATCGACCGCAGAATATGCAAAATACGCTTGATATTGCAAAAAATGAAAAAGCAAATTCGCGAAATAATCCTAATATTTCTAATATTTCGCTTGGAACTTCAAATTCCGTAATTTTAAGCAAAACTCTTGCTACCATAGGAAATGGAAATTTGCAAATAGCAAATTTAGATAAAAGCGATGATTTGGAAAGATTAAATAGAAATGTTAAAAATATCCAAAAAGACATCGTGAATTCTCAAACTGGCACTTATACCAATGCAGATATTGATATTAGACTTTTTAGCCAAAATGGCAGGGAAGCTATAAAGCACGATCTATTAATAATGACAGATTCTCTTTCAAATGATATGCCAAAGGAAAATTCAACTAACCCTATCGAAGCAGGTATCGGTAAAACTCTAAATTTCTTAGGCGATATTACACTTGGTATAATTCCTAGTGAAAATAACAATGGTGGAATTTTAGGACAATTAGGAGCTACTATTGTTGCTGAACCAAATTTTAAAGTTCTGGGAGATAAAAATTCAAATAATGTATTTATTCCGGGGATTATGACAAAAGAAGGAGATGCAGAAAGTCAAGCTAGGTTTATGATCGGTAATAACTATAAAGTATATTACAACCCAACTCGTGGTTTGATTGCTGATTTAACTGAAAGTGCTGTAGATTTATTTGGTGGCACAAGCGGGATAGCCAAGCAAACAGGCTATGAGATGAAAAATAATCCAAATAATAATTATGTAGCATTATCACAAGGAAGTTTGATCGCAAATTCTGCAATAAATTACTATGGATTAAATGAAAATATAGTTTATGTCGGAACTCCACTATATACAAAACCAAATAATGGCATTACGATAAATAGCAAAAATGATGTCATACACGACCCAACGAATATATTTAATATACCTTTGTATAAAAACGGACAAATATTTTACGAACATATTTGGAGCAATCAATATAAAGGTATAATCAATAAAATAAAAGAAAATAGGGATAAATAATGAAAAATATAAACTTGCTTTTCTTGCTGATAATTTTTATAAATGGTTGTGCTACACCAAGTAGATTTGTATCGTATGATAATTATGGTTATGTATCTAAGTGCGGTTTTTATTCTCATGAACAACTTAAAAAAAGGAAATTGTATATAAGAAAAAATACCAATGTTAAAATTTATTTTATACAAGATGAAAAATATGAAATTTTGCAAGAAAATCAATACGAAATCAATACTGCTGATATAATTCCGTTACCAATAGAAACTTGTGATGATACATGGTGCAAAATTTACTATCCTTGTAGTGACACGAAATATTTTGTAAAAAAAGATGATATTGTATTATTTAATGGGAAAACATATTGATATGACTAACAACGACTATAAAATTGACTATAATCCAATAGATTTTCATATATAAAATGGGGTAAAAAATAAAATGAGCAGTTATATAGGAATTGTTTTTTGTGACAATAATGCTTGTTTGGAAAATAATTTTAATGAAATTTGTAACGAACCTATATTATTTATATTGGTAATAAACAAAGGTGGTAAAATTGATATAAAATATACAAATTGGAAAATAGATGGTTTGAGTGAAAGGATAAAATAATGGAAAAATATGAGAGTTACAAAAACTATCTAAAAGACAATATATCAATTATTGCAGAAAAAATAAACGAACTACTTTATACCAATGAAAGGGATGATTTTATTTTAGGAGAATTGACAGCATATTACGACATTATAGACATATTCAAACAACAGGCATTACTATTTGACATCGATATTAAGGATATTGGACTAGATAAAGTTGATGAATATAATATTTTATTAAGAAAAAATAAAATATGACAAAAATATTTCTCTCTACATTGCTAATATTTTCTCAAACAACTTATCAATGCCCAATACTTCTAAATTTCAAAACTACAAGTGCGAACTATGAAAATTCCGCTTACAAGGTTATCTATTATTTAAAAACCTAGCAACTCTAGGTAGTGGTAACATAGAGATAGCAGATAAAGATAACTCTGATGATCTAACAAGACTAAATAGAGATACAAC
>NZ_ANNG01000019.1 GCF_000466685.1 Campylobacter concisus UNSWCS | reverse complement strand
ATTATAAGTAAATGTTTTATCGCCATTTTTCTTATACTCGTTTGAGTAGTCATCAAGGATCTTCATAGCTTCACTAGAGTCTGAGAGCACAAGTTCTTTAATCCTAAAATGAACGATCTTTCTATGCTCTAGATCAAATAGTGCTATCGCGCTACTTGGAGTTGGCTTGATCTTGTCAAGCTCAGCATCAAGCTTGTCTAAAGCGATATCTCCACCAAAGACACCAATGACTTTGCCGTTAACTACTACCTTTTTAGCGATAGTTAAATTTAAGCCACCAGCCGAGCTAGTGTATGGAGCTGAGAAGATGATACCATCTTTTGCAACAGCGTCTTTATACCAGTTTCTAGTTCTTGCATCATAGTTTTTTTTCTGATCAAAAACCATAAATTTACGCTCATCGCCATCAAGCACAGCGTTATAAGCAGCACCATCTTCTGCATAAGCAAAGTAAAATTCAGAAAATTCAGTCGCTCGCGATCCTGTCATAAGCTCTTTTTTTAAAGCCTCTCTATCATCTAAAATTTCTGGATGCGACTCAAGATATTTGGCGAAATTTTCAACCGTCGCAACCTTATCATCAAAAAATGCATTCATATAAAACTGCAAAACTTTTGAAGCTGAAGTTTTAGACTCCTTTGCTAGATCATAAATATTCTCTTTGGTGTTTGTATAACTTACAGTAGAAAATACAGCCAAAGAGACAACTAAAAGCACTACGATGATAAGTGCTATTTTATTTGCCACTTTCTTCATTTGGTAAAACTCCTTGTTTAAATTAACTAAAACTATATCGGTAAAAAATAGCTTTAGTTAATAGCCAATTAATACTATTAAAGCATAAAATTTCAAGCTAAATTTTCATATAAAGCTTAGTTTCTAGCATCTGCTAAAACAAGCGCAAAAAGCACATCAACGCCTGCTTTTTGAAGCGTATCTCTAGCTTCTAATATCGTTGTGCCAGTGGTTACGATGTCATCGACTAATATGACTGGCGCCGTGATCTTTTTTAAAATTTTAAAATTTCTTGGATTGTTTTGTCTAAATTTAATATCCTTGCCGCTGTAGCTGACACTGCTTGTCGCATGCAGAGCGTGAAAGATGGGTTTAAGGTTCTTAGCACGAAGTTCATTTGCCAAAATGGCCGTATGCGAGTAGCCATGATGCACTCTATCATCTATTGGCAGAGCGTAAATTTGCTCTGGGAAGCTAAAGCTTTTAGCAAATTTCTTAAATGCAAATTTGGCTAAATTTTTATAGATAAAAAGTCCGTGCATTTGGTGCTTTGAGTGGATGAGCTCTTTGATCTCAGAGTAGCCGTAGAAGCTATAAATTTTAAAGCCCTCTAGCTCTCTTACCAAAGGGCTTGGCTCGCTTAAAATTTGCGAGCAGGTTTTACAAAATGTCTTTAGCGTAAAGCTCTTGCAAAACGCACAAAACATCAGCTATTTAAGATAGCGATCGCAGAGCGCTTAACAGCGTCATTAATGATGTCCGTTAAGAATGGCTTAAATGCTCCGCCAGTGCGAACTAGCTCAAATTTAGTTTGGTTGTTTGAGATATTTTTGATGATGCTTTGATCGCCTTTTTGGATTTTAAGAGTGATCTTTATCTTGCCCTTTGTGTTGTCGCTGTTATATCCGCTCATATTTGCTTCAAATTCGTTTATGAAAACTTCAACCACGACGCCACCCATGCCATTTACATTTGCGCCATGAGCTATGAGCTCTTTTTTAAGAGAATCGCCAAAATATGTCGCAAGGTCGTTTTGAAGCACGACGTATTCATCCACAGTGCCCTTATCATCAGTTATGGTTGCAATAGTGCTTTTGTTTTTGCGACTGTCATGCACTGCACTTATATAGACCTCAAAACCACTGTTTTGTTGATTTGAAACAATAGCCTTATAAGGATCAAACGCAAGCACCGTCTGAGTAGGAGCGCAACCGCTCAAAAATAGGACAAAAAGTCCAAAGATAGCTAGAAATTTAAATTTACTCATATTTTTCCTTTCAAAGTTTAGTGATCTCATCAGCCACTTTTATGGCAGCTTGCTTGACTAAAAGCGCGATAAAGAAGTCAAACTGACCGCTTCTTGACGCCTCAAGCTCCTCCACGTGGTGTCTAGTCGAGATAGGAATTCGTTTTTTGAAATTTATATCTGAAAGCACAAGCTCGCCATATAGATGCCCGTTTAAAATTTCAGAGCTTCTAGAGTAAGTGCCTCTAAGCTCGTCAAATCTAAAATCAAGCCTATATGTATAAGGCGATGTTTGTGTATCCACAACAACGATGCCGCGCGAATTTAGCTCACGTTTTAAAAACATATAAAAGAGCACTTCAAGGCGTGGATTTGAGTTAAAGACTACGCCGCTACCATCTTCTCTTGTATAGTAAATCGACCTTGCGCTGCTTCTAGCATCCACGATCCTATGAAAATATACCTTCTTTAGCCCGACATTTATGTCGATCATATTTTTTTCTAAGCAGCAGTTTATCGCCACGTCGCTTCTATACTTGACGCCATTTATAAAGACGCCATCGCCCCTGCCCCTGCAAGCGCTGCAGTCAGCTGGGATCCTCATAACCTCTTCAAAATAGGTCTTATCTTCGCTACTTATGCTTGCACTTTGCACGCCGTCTATGCCCTCACATGATAGACAAAGGCTAGCTTTTGCCACGCAGCCAGTTAGAAAGACGGCTGCAAAAATTGCTAATAATGTCGCTCTTAGCATTTCACTTCCTTTTGCTCTTTTTGTTTTTTGCGGAGATTTTTCACGCTCTCGCCTGCGATGCCGTAGTTGTTCGTGTCGATCTCATCGATAATGACAACGGTATTTTGAGCGCTTCTACCTAAAATTTCGCTTATTAGCTTTGTAACTCCACTTATCATCTTCTCTTTTTGCTCCACGCTTGGGCTATCACCCTCTTTTGTCACGCAAATTTTCACAAACGGCATAGCACTCCTTTTTGTAAATTTAGCACTTAAATTTTAATCAAAACCTATCCACCAAACAAGCTCCCAAATATGGCCGTATCGCAAAGTCAGACGAGGCGTGGGTAAAATTTACGATGGGAGTTACCATGGCAGGTAATGACCGAGTAAATTTTAACCACAACAAAGTATGACAAAGCGAGACTCCAAATGCGGACGTATCGCCACCTCGCAACAAGGCGAAATACTTTGTGATGATTTTGAAAGCTGTGACGTGAAATTTTGGTGCAGATAGAACATATAGTTCATCAAACCAAAATTTCACTAACTCTTTCAAAAGGGCACAAAAGATAAGCCGCTAGTCTATTTTTAGGACGGATAAAAACGCCTCCTGCGGCAAATTCACCTTACCAATGGCCTTCATCCGCTTCTTACCCTCTTTTTGCTTTTCTAGCAACTTCCTCTTACGCGTGATATCGCCGCCGTAGCACTTGGCTGTGACGTTTTTACCCATTGATTTTACGGTTTCTCGGGCGATTATTTTATTGCCGATGCTAGCTTGTATCGCCACCTCAAAGAGCTGACGTGGCACGATCTCTTTCATCGCCTTTACGAAGTCCCTACCCTTTGTCTGCGCCTTGCTCTCAGGCACGATGATAGAGAGCGCATCGACCGTCTCGCCGGCTACTTTGACATCAAGCTTCACTAGATCGCCCACGCGGTAGTCGCTCGGCTCGTAGTCAAAGCTCGCGTAGCCTTTGGTGCTTGACTTTAGCTTGTCGTAAAAGTCCATAACGATCTCATTCATCGGTATGTCATACTCGAGTAAAACGCGGTCAGTCGTGATGTAGTCCATCTTTGTTTGTATGCCGCGGCGGTTGTTTAAAAGCGTTATGATGTTGCCCAAAAACTCGCTTGGCGTGATGATAGTCGCTTTCACGTATGGCTCAAGGATCGAGTCTATTTTATTGACTGGTGGCAGCTGGCTTGGGTTTTGGATTTTTAAATTTAGCCCATCAGTTTGGATGACTTCATAAGTCACAGTTGGCGCTGTGGCGATGAGATCAAGATCAAACTCGCGCTCCAGCCTCTCTTTGACGACTTCCATGTGAAGAAGACCTAAAAAGCCAACCCTAAAGCCAAATCCAAGTGCGACCGAGGTCTCTGGCTCGTAGCTAATGGAGCTGTCATTTAGCTTTAACTTATCCAGCGCGTCACGCAGATCTTCAAATTTATCAGTTTCAATAGGATAAAGTCCCGCAAAAACAAACGGCTTAGCCCTCTCAAAGCCGCCAACTGGCTCTTTTAGGGGATTTCTTGACTGCGTTATTGTATCACCAACTTGCACGTCGCTAACGTTTTTAAGCCCCAAAACCACGATGCCAACCTCACCAGCGCTAAGCGTTTTGGTTTTGATCGGTGCTATAGGATTTGGATACATGAGGTCTAGCACGATATGTTTTTTGCCCGTGCCCATGACCAAAATTTCATCATTTTTTGAAATTTCACCATCATAAACACGCACAAGAGCAAGCGCGCCAAGGTAGTTGTCAAACCAACTATCGTAGATTAGCGCCTTTGTAGGCTTGCTTGCATCGCCATTTGGCGCAGGGATCCTCGTAATGATCGCTTCAAGCAGCTCCTTTATGCCAACGCCTGTTTTTGCGCTCACTTCGATCGCTCCTGAGCAGTCAAGTCCAATGATGTGCTCGATCTCGTCTTTTACCCTAGCAGGGTCAGCCGCTGGTAGGTCGATCTTGTTGATGACTGGGATGATCTCTAGGTTGTTTTCAAGCGCGATATAGACGTTTGCGATGGTTTGCGCTTCCACACCCTGGCTAGCATCCACGACAAGCAGAGCGCCCTCGCAGCTAGCTAGGCTACGGCTCACCTCGTAGCTAAAATCAACGTGTCCTGGGGTGTCTATCAAATTTAGAACAAAATTTTGCCCATTTAGTGCGTAGTTTAGGCGGACAGACTGGGCTTTGATCGTGATGCCACGCTCTTTTTCTATATCCATCGTGTCCATGATCTGTGAGCTCATCTCACGGTCACTTACGGCGCCACACTCCTGAATGAGACGATCAGCAAGCGTGCTTTTGCCGTGGTCGATGTGAGCTATGATGCTAAAGTTTCTAATGTTTTTCATATAAGCTTTACTTTTCCTGAGAATTTGGGCTTTATTTTGCCTAAAGTTGATTTAAAATTTGCATAATCTAATTTTAAACATTAAGTAAAAAATAGCTAAAATAACAATTTTAAAATAAAATCATGAAGGTTAAAAATGGCAATCCAAAGCGTAGAACCAAATGTGGCATATATGATAAATTCAGAGCTAAAATCATATAAACTTGATATTAAAATGGAACAAGAGAGCTTAAATAGTGAGATAGATAATGCCTTACAAGAATATGCCTCTAAGGGAGGTGGCAAAGGTGGCAACAAACCTGATGCTAAACTACTCTTACAAGATAAGAGCTTAAATTTTTATCCTGTCTTGATTGAATACAAAGGCTATGAAGATAGGTTAGAAAAACTAGACGCCGATGGCAATGTAGAAAATCGCACCACCAAAAATGAACCAAATTTTAAAAATATAAAAGAATACGCTGTAAATGGAGCGATCCACTATGCAAATGCTCTGCTTCACCACACAAGCTATACTGACATCATCGCCATTGGCGTTACTGGCTCTAAAGACAACAAAGGCAAACTTCAAACAAAAATCGGAGTCTATTATGTTTCAAAATCAAATTTAGGTATAGGTCAAAAAGTTGGTGACTTTAGCGACCTTTCATTTTTAAAAATATCAAATTTTGATGAATTTGCAAAAAGCCTAAAATATCTAAATTTATCATACGATGAACTTGAAAAGATAAAACAAAAGCGTGAAAAAGAGATTGACGCCAGCTTAGTAAAACTAAATAAGGATATTTATGAAAAAGGAATTGGTGAGAATGACAGAGTTTATCTTGTTGCAGCTTCGATCATCGCTACTCTTGGCATACCTGGTAAGGTTGCTCCACTTGAAAAACATGAACTAAAATCTTCACCAGAGCAAGGCAACACTGATGGTGAAATTTTAACGAGAAAGATAAAAGCATTTTTGGACTGTAAAAATATTCCAACAGACAAAAAAGATCTCATTATTCGCACACTATCAAACACAATCTTATCTGAAAATATCAATAAAGTAACAAACGGCGAGACACAGTTAAAACGATTATTTTCTAAAATAGTAGATGACCTAGGAATTTACTATAAAATCGGACTTACGACTGATTTTACTGGAAAACTATTTAACCAAATGTATTCATGGCTTGGTTTTTCTCAAGACAAGCAAAACGATGTAGTTCTCACTCCTTCATATGTTGCTACGCTTTTAGTACGCCTTGCACGAGTAAATAAAGATAGTTATGTTTGGGATTTTGCCACAGGCTCAGCTGGACTTTTGGTTGCTGCTATGAACGAAATGATAAAAGATGCTAAAGACAATATAAAATCACCTGAAGAATTTAAGCAAAAAGAGCTAAAGATAAAGGCAGAACAACTTTTAGGACTTGAAATTCTTCCATCTATTTATATGCTTGCAGTCTTAAACATGATAATGATGGGCGATGGAAGCTCCAACATCTTAAACAAGGATAGTTTAAGTGATTTTAGTGGCGAATATGGTTTTGGTAATGTTAAAGAAAAATTTCCTGCAACAGCTTTTGTGCTAAACCCACCTTATTCTGCACCTGGAAATGGCATGGTCTTTGTAGAGACTGCTTTAAGTATGATGAGTAAGGGTTATGCTGCAATCATTATACAAAATTCAGCAGGTAATGGTAAGGCAAAAGAGATAAATAAAAAAATTCTTGAACGAAATACCCTTGTTGCAAGTATTAAAATGCCAACTGACCTTTTCTTTGGTAAATCAAACGTGCAAACAAACATCTATGTTTTTAAAGTTGGTGAAAAACACGAAAAAGACGAAATGGTAAAATTTATCGACTTTTCAAAGGATGGCTACACACGCTCGAATCGCAAAAAAGCGAGTAATAATTTAAAAGATACAGACAATGCGAAAGAGCGTTATGATGAGCTTGTAAATTTGGTGAGGTTTGGTAAAAGCAAACTTATAATTTTTAGCGAAGACGAATACTATGAGGATACTATTGATCCAAATAACGGTGCTGACTGGAATAAATCTAGACCAGTCGATACTATACCAACTTTAATAGATTTTAAAAGAACCGTAGGTGACTATCTAAGCTGGGAAGTGTTGCAAATTCTTAAAAAGGAAAGTCCCAGTAAAAGAACTATCATCAGTCAACGAATTGCAAATTTAGAAAATGATTTTAAAGCGCATGGTGGAAAATTTAAAGAATATCGCATAGGTGATTTATTTGATGTTGAAAAAACTTGGATTTATGGCAAAAACAAAAATTATATAACACGATATGACAAACCAAATATTAACTCAGTTGCAGTTATAAGTGGAATTACTACAAATAATGGTGTAAATTATTATACAAATGACAAGTTGCCACAAAACGAGATATTTAAAGAATGTTTAACAATTTCAACTCGTGGTGAATATTCTGGAACTGTAACATATCATTCAGAAAAATTTGTTTTAGCAAATAATATTTTAGCTATGCCTATGCCAAATTGGTCTAAGCGTGCTCAACTTTTTATCGCTACAGCTATAAATGCGTTAAATTATGGAGGTTATTCTAATTATCCAAAAAAAGAAACATTAAAACAAGAAAAAGTTATTTTACCAACAAAAGGCGACAAGATAGATTTTTTATTTATGGAAAATTTTATTGAAGAGCTTGAACGAGAATATGTTAAAGAAAAAGAGCAAAAATATACAAAAAAATTTGACGCGTGTCTTGCGGTAACTGGACTTAAAAATTATGAATTAACTGATGCCGAAAAATCCGCCCTTACAAAATTCGATGAATTTAGCCGACGGGGGGGGGTAGCGAAGAAATTTAAAATTGGTGATTTGTTTTTGGTTGTTTCAAACCCACAACTCAACAAAGAAAGTTTTCATTTTAGCGATAATGGTGAATACCCATATTTTACGCGAACAGTTTTAAATAATGGAATAGCAGGTTATGTTGATTATTTAGATGAAAAACACAAAATTAACGGCAATTCGCTAGCTGTTGGGATGCTTGGAATGCAATTTTTCTATATGAAAAAGGATTTTTACGCAGGTCAATTTACGAAAACAATTTATCCGAAATTTGATAATTTTAATAAAGACATAGCTCAATATTTTATATGTTGGCTTAATAAAAAACAAAATTTTTATCAAAGTCACTTAGTTCGTGACTTTGAAAGATTATTTAATGAGACAAAAATTTTACTTCCAATAAGTGAAGATGGTAAGATTAACTACAAATTTATAAAAGATTTCATAAAAGCTATCGAAAAGCTAGTTATAAAAGACGTCGTGCTTTGGGCTGACAAAAAGATAGAAGCAACCAAAAAGGTCGTTAATAAAGCAGGTTAGTGATGATGTCCAAAATGCTCGTCTTTATGCGCGCTTTTTAGCTCGCAGATGAGATCGTCTTTATGTCCAAGGCTCTCGCTCTCAAACTGAAGCGTGACGTGACCGATGCCTGCGTGAGAAAGCTCGTGTTCGATGTGCTTTATCATCTTTGAAATTTCAGCCACGCTTAGCGCGTCATCCACCACCACGTGGGCTATGAGCGCATTTGTGCCAGCATTTATCGCCCAGATATGCAGGTCATGCACGATTTTAACGCCATCTACGCCCTTTATAACGCTTAAAATTTCATCCGTATCAAGCTTAAGCGGCACGGCTTCGATCAGGATATTAAAGCTATCTTTTAGCAAGCTAGCGCCACTTTTTATGATGAGTAGCGAGACAAAGATACTTGCGATGCTATCGGCCTGCGTGAAGTTAAATTTCATCACAAGAAGCGCCGCGACGATGGCGCCAACTGAGCCAAGTGTATCGCCAAGCACGTGCAAATAAGCACCTTTCATGTTTAAATTTTCTTTTGTATCAGCGCTTTTATGCATATAAATGGCTACGATCAAATTTACCACAAGCCCCAAAATACTAACAAAAAGCATTGTTCTAGCCTCTATCTCTGGCTCATTAAAAAGCCTTATGACAGCTTCGACTACGACAAAAACAGCAAGTGCGATAATAGCGATGGCGTTTATGAAAGCGGCGATGATCTCGACCCTTTTGTAGCCAAAGGTCTTTTGTAAATTTGCCCTTTTTTCTGCGATCTTAAAAGCAACCAGCGACAAAAATAGCGCGGCAGCGTCTGAGAGCATGTGAAATGCGTCGCTAATAAGCGCAAGCGAGTTTGAAACGAAGCCAAAAACGGCCTCAACTATCATAAACATGAAAATTAGAAAAAACGAATTTCTAAGAACGCTCTTATTGTGCATCATTATCCTTCTTTTGGGCGTCGATCCTCTTGCCGATATCTTTTAAATTTGAAAATTCCTCGATGAGCTTTGGCGAGTCGTCAAGGCTGATGACGAAATTCCATATATAGGTCATCACAGAGTAGATGCGGCCGGCATTTGTCTGCTGCGAGCTTAGCACTATTATCGCCACCAAAAAGAGCAGCGAAGCGCTAATGCCAATGATAAAATAGCTCATCGCCTCCCTATTTGAGATCGCTATACGAAATTTAGAAACGACGTCGTAGTGCCTATTTAGCGTGCTTTTATTAAAAACACCTATCACCTTTGCCTCTTTTTCTAGGCGGTCATTTAAGCGAAGATAAAGGTCGTCATTTTTCTTGATATATCTTGGTAAAAATATAAGAAAAAAGGTCATTACGGCAAAGCACGCCACAGCGACCTTTGGCTCGACAAAGATGAGCATAAACGCTGAGCCGATGATCGAAATGACCGATGTAAAAAACATAGGAAAATGCGTCTCAAAGAAATTTACAAACTCTCGCGAGAGCGCTACTCTGGCGATGATGGCGGAGTCGTCTTTGGCATTTTGTTTTTCATTCATGATGACATTTACAGCAAGCTTTGCGTAGATATTTGCAAAAACTTGCGTATCCACGCGGCGCCTAATGGCTCCTACAAGCCACGCTACGAGCACAAAAAGTGCGTAAATGAGGGCATTTAACGTATTTCCTTGCATGATTGCGTTGATCGCAAAGCCCGCAAATATCGGATAAGCAAGAAAAAGTCCGTTCTCTGCTAGCACCAAAGCAAAGGTCAAAATGAGCTTTTTGTTATGCTCGGTCGCTATGCTCTTTAGCGTTTTAAAGGCGTTATTTTGCAAATTTTAACTCCAAGTTATCATAAATTCTTCGTAAATTTTAGCATAAATTTGCAAATTTTGATAATTTTTAGTTGTAACTCTTGACATTACAACAAAAAATCACTATACTTCGCTCATCGGTTGTAAATAAAAATATTACAACACAAAAAACAAGGAGAATAAAATGAAAAATTATCAGGTTGCAAAGATCGCAAATGCGCCAAGAGTAGAGCTAAAAGAGGCTTTAAATTTAACTGGCTGTGAGGTATCTATAAACGAACTTCCAGCAAATGTGAGCGTGCCATTTGTCCATGCGCACAAGCAAAACGAGGAGCTTTACATCATCACTGATGGCGATGGCGAGCTTTTCATCGACGGCGAAGTGATAAAAGTAGGCAAAGGCGACGCGGTGCGCATAGATCCAGATGGTAAAAGGTGCTTTAAAGCTGGCAAAAATGGCATCAAAATGATCTGCATCCAGACAAAACGCGGTAGCCTAGAGCAATACACAATGACTGACGGCGTGATAGTTGATGACGTAAAGCCAAGCTGGCTGTAAATTTAAAAAGCAAAATTTAAATAGCAATCTTAGGCACAAACGGCAAAAGCGGCGTAAATTTAGTAAATGAGGCGCTAAAACAAGGTTACGACGTCACAGCGATCGTTAGAAACAAAGAGTATAAAAATACGAGCATAAAGGTCATTTATAAAGATATTTTTGAGCCTACAAAAGCTGATCTAACAGGCTTTGATACGGTTATCAGCGCATTTGCCGTTTGGTTGTTATAAACCTTCTTTTCTAACAAAAAAGTGGCCGCTCACCTAGTAAATTTACTAGAAGGCACTAACACAAGGCTCATCGTAGCTCTTGGCGCTGGCACATTATTTGTTGATAGCAAAGGCACTATGCTCATGGATACGCCAGACTTCCCATCGGCATATATGGGCGTGGCAAAGGCTACGGCGGAGTCATATTTTGAGCTAAAAGGTAGCACAAATGTGCTTTGGATGTATGTAAGTCCAGCAGGTGACTACGACGCAAACGGCGCTCGCACGGGCAAATACGTGCTTGGCGGGGATAATCTCATACTAAACTCAAAAAAATGAGAGCTACATAAGCTACGCAGACCTTGCGCTTGCGATCATTGATGAGCTAAAAAATAAGAAATTTATCCAAAAGCGCTTCACTGCAGTTGGCGAGAGAGCGTGAGTTTATAAATTTGACAGCTAGCAAAGGCTCGTAAGTCAAATTTAGCTGGCTGTCTTTGGCAGAAAATTTAAGTATAATCACGAAAAATTTAAGGACGATCATGCAAGTTGGCATTAAATTTTCAACTGCGATACACGCACTTTTATGTGCTAAATTTTTTGAAAACGAGAAGGTTACAAGCGAATTTATAGCTGGCAGCATAAACACAAACCCAGTTATCGTTAGGCGCCTGCTTGGCACTCTAAAGGCCGCAGGGCTCGTAAATGTAGTAGCTGGAGTTGGTGGAGTTAGCCTTGCAAAAGAGCCAAAGGACATAAATTTACTTGAAATTTTTAACGCAGTAAATGAGAAAGAAAAACTTTTTAAAATTCACTCTGACTCACCAAAAGCCTGCCCAGTTGGCGGCAGGATAGAGGAGCTTTTGTCTGGGCACTTTTTAAGAGCACAAACTGCCCTAGAAAATGAGCTAAAAAGTGTTACTTTGCAAGATTTATTAGACGAGCTTGCAAGATAAATTTAGGCTAGAGCTTGATCCTTTCTAGCCTAAAATAAATTTACAAACTACTCTTGCATCGTGATCCATTTTTGTGCGATCCTGACGGCATTTGTCGCAGCTCCCACGCGGATCTGATCGGCACTGCACCAAAGGTGAAGCACATTTGATCTAAAGTTATCAACCCTGATCCTGCCAACATAAGTCTCGTTTGTATCGCTTGAGATAGTAGGCATCGGATACTCTTTTTTAGCTGGATTATCGACTACAACGACGCTTGGAGCTTTGCTTAAAACCTCTCTTGCCGCATCTGCGCTCACGTCCTTATCAAAGTGGATAGTGATCGCCTCAGAGTGACTTCTAAGCACCGGCACACGCACGCAAGTAGCGCTCACTTCGATATCTTTGTGAAGGATTTTTTGCGTTTCATTGACCATTTTCATCTCTTCTTTTGTGTAGTCGTTATCCAAAAAAATATCGATGTGAGGGATTACATTTAGCGCTAGGCGGTGCGCAAAGACCTTTGGCTCGCACTCATCAAGCTTAAATTCAAAAAACTTTTGCATCTGCACAACAAGCTCTTCCATGCCCTCTTTACCAGCACCGCTTGCTGCTTGATAGGTAGAAACATCAACCCTGTTGATACCAAAAGCGTCGTTTAGTGGCTTTAAAATTTGCACCATTTGGATGGTTGAGCAGTTTGGATTTGCGATGATGCCGCGGTTTTTCCACATAGCGATGTCGCTTGGGTTACACTCAGGTACGACTAGTGGGATATCTTTATCCATCCTAAAATGGCTGGTGTTATCGATGACTACTGCACCGCTATCAGCTGCAAATTTAGCAAATTTCTCTGAAACTGAGCCGCCTGCGCTAAAAAATGCGATATCGATCTCATGCTCGCTAAAAACTTTCTCTGTTAGCTCTTTTACTTTGTAGTTTTTGCCTTTAAATTCTATCTCACTGCCAGCACTTTTGGCACTTGCAAGCGGCAAAAGCTCGCCAACTGGGAAATCAACCTCTTCCATAACTCTAAAAAGCTCTTCGCCGACCGCTCCTGTCGCACCAACGACTGCTACGTTAAATTTTCTCATCTGCTCTCCTTGTTTTCTTTTAATTTTCTTAATTTGCATAATTTTACTAGCCAAAAACTTAAATTTTTACCTATTTTTTACTTCTCGCCTGCAAAAATAGATCTTTTGGCAAAATTTCATCACCCTCGCTTAGTATCGCTGCACGCTGCACAACTGAGATGAGCTCTCTTATGTTGCCTGGATAGTCATAGCTCAAAAGCTCCTCTTTGGCTGCTTTTGAGAAATTTTTAGCCTCAAAGTCATACTCTTTGCAGCATTTTTCTAAAGCATCTTGTGCGATAGGCAAAATTTCATCTTTTCGCTCGCGAAGTGGCGGTATAAAAAGTGGGATCGTATTTAGGCGGTAGAAAAGATCTTCTCTAAACCTGCCCTCTTTCATCGCAAGCTCTAAATTTGCATTTGTAGCGCAGATGATGCGAACGTCTATCTTTTCGCTCTTTGTGGCGCCAAGCCTTGTTATCTCACGCTCTTGAAGCGCACGAAGCAGCTTTGGCTGTAAATTTATAGGCATCTCGCCGATCTCATCTAAAAATAGCGTTCCGCCATTTGCCAGCTCAAACTGCCCTTTTTTGGTAGTAGCTGCGTCGGTAAATGCGCCCTTTTCGAAGCCAAAAAGCTCACTTTCTATCAAATTTTCAGGGATCGCTGCCATATTTAAAGCGACAAATGCAGCATCTTTTCTAGGTGAGTTTGCGTGGATAAATTTAGCAAAGACCTCCTTGCCAACGCCGCTTTCGCCACTAAGCATAACAGAAGCGTCGGTTCTTGCGGCTTTTAGTGCGATATTTAGCGTGGTTTCAAGCGCCTTTGAGGTCGCTAAAAAGCCGTTATTTTCGCTTTTGCTTTCAACTTTTTTTATGCTTTTTGGAGTCTTTTGCTTTAGCGCTTCTACCCTTTTTATCGCCTCGTAAAGAGTCGAGACGTCAAATGGCTTTGTTAAAAAGTCCTTCACGCCAAGCCTAACGCTCTCGATCGCCTTGTTAAGTGTCGCGTTTCCAGTCATTATGATGACGTCAAATTTGCCATTTAGCTCTTTAATGAACTCGAGCCCGTCCATCTTTGGCATGTTTATATCGGTGATTATTAGATCAGTGTCGTCGCCTAGCTTTTTTAGAGCCTCAACTGCGCTCTTGTAGCTTTTGATATTTAGCTCGTTGTACTCGCCAAGTGCGATCTCAAGCGACTTTCGCATATTGATGTCATCTTCTACTATGACGATATTCATTTGATCTCTTTTTTATTGAAGTGTACCGATGATAGCGGATTTTGGCTTAAATTCCACCATAAATCTAACTGGTAAAATTTTCAAATTTGAAGCGTTTGAGATCTGTGCATTTTTGACATGAAGCTCATTTTTTATCATAACTTTTTTTAAGGCAAAGCAGTCAAATATCTCATCTTTATGTAAATATAAAAAGCCAAGTGTTGTGGTGTTTTCGTCTTTAAAAGCGTCTATCTGGCAAAGAAATTTTGGTTTTGGATTTGGCGAAAGGGTCATCGCCTTTGAAAATGAAATTTCCTCATGAGCGATAATATGATTTGTCGTATCGACCTTTGCCCAGAAGATAAACTCCTCCAGGCAAAAGGCGAAATTTAAAAGTATCGTTAGTAAGAAAAGACTTCTCGCCACTTATCTTCGTCTATCTTAAGCTCCATATTTACCTTATAAAGCCCGTCTTTGAAATTTTCACTTACGATCCTTGCGTTTTTGACAAGGCCTTGAACCTTTGAAGTGATAGATGAGTCGTTTAGCATCGCGTCTCTTACGGTGTCTTCAGCGTTGATCTTTACGCCATAAAGCTTGCCAGCAAGCTGCGAATAAGCATCAGCCATCGCCGCTCTTTTTGCAAGAGTAACCGACTGAGCGTACGAGAGCGAATTTAGCGGAGCTATCCCCTCGCCTGTGGCTCTAAATGTAGTCTCTCTTGGAGCGCTATCATATATCATCTTCTCTTTTTTCATCACCTCTCTAAGATCGTCTTTATCGACCTTTTGGATGACTACGTTGCGGTTTGATGTGCTAGTTGGCTCGCCCATAAAGCCGTTAAATGAGCAACCGCCAAAAATAGCAACCATCAAAGCAAAAGATAAAATTTTAACCTTCATAAACAACCTTTTTTATGCTTTTATTTAAAATTTAACAGCAAAATCTATTCCAAAAGCCCCATATCTTCGCTTGGTGCTTCATCCTCGTCCTCGCCGTCTTCAGCCTTAGGGCATCTTGCGATACTTACAACATCGTCGCCATCGACATTTACGACGATCACGCCGCTTGTGTTACGTCCTGCTTTGCGGATACTTTGCATATCGACTCTGATCATCTTGCCGCTTGATGTTAGAGCCATAAGGTCTTGCTCTTCATCAACCATCACAACGCCAACAAGATCGCCTGTTCTGCTTGTTAGCTTCATGCAGATGACGCCTTTGCCACCGCGATTTGTCAAGCGGTACTCATCAGCGGTTGTGCGCTTGCCGATACCTTTTTGAGATATGCTTAAAATTTCTTGGTCATTGCTTTCGATGACTGCAGCGCCTACGACCTCATCGCCTGGCTCTTTAAATTTGATACCAGTTACGCCGCGTGCTGTTCTTCCCATTTGGCGAACCTTGCTGATCTTAAATTTAAGACACATGCCCTTTTTGGTAACGACAAATAGCATTGTCTCATCGCCTGAGTTTGCGTCCTCTTCGGCATTTGCACTATCTTCATCGATCTCGTTTTGAAGCTCTTCAACTTCAAGCACCTCTGTCTCAACACTTAACTCATTTTCAGGGTCAGTCACTGGCATATCATCGTATGTTTGAGCGATGAGTGCAGTTACTAGCTCGTCATTCTCATCGAGGCTTATAGCTCTTACGCCAACTGAGCGGATGTTTTTAAACTCACTTAAATTTGTGCGTTTTACGATGCCGTTTTTAGTAAAGAATGCTAGAGATTTGCTCTCGTCAAAGTCAGTCGTTGGGATGATCGCTTTGATCTTCTCATCAGGCTGCAACTGGATCAAATTTACAACTGCTTTGCCCTTTGCTGTGCGGCTTCCCTCTGGGATCTTATAGACTTTTAGCCAGTAGAGCTGTCCGCGGTCTGTCACAAACATAAGCGTATCGTGGGTATTTGAAGTAAAGAAGCTCTCTATAAAATCATCATCGTATGTAGTAACCGCTACTTTGCCCTTGCCGCCGCGTTTTTGCTTCTCATACTGTTTGCTTGGCACACGCTTGATGTAGCCGCGGTGTGTTATGGTTACGACCATATTTTCATTTGGTATGAGGTCCTCAATGTCGATATCATCGTAGTCATCAACGATCTCAGTAACTCTTGGTACTTTAAATTTATTTTTGATCTCAAGAAGCTCTTCTTTGATCAAATTTTCAAGCAATGTCTCGCTCTTTAAAATTTCATCAAGTCTTGCGATCTCGGCCATAAGCTCGGCTAGCTCGGCCTCTAGTTTTTCTCTCTCTAGGCCTGTAAGCTTGCTTAGACGCATATCAAGGATAGCGTTTGCTTGAAGCTCTGAGAGATTAAATTTACTCATCAAGCCTTCTCTAGCAACGGATGTATCGGCACTATTTCTAATAAGCTCAATAACCTCGTCGATGTTATCAAGTGCGATCTTTAGACCCTCTAAGATATGGGCTCTTGCGCGCGCTTTTTCAAGCTCAAATATCGTTCTTCTAATGATAACGGTTTTTCTATGATTTAAAAATAGCTTAAGTAGCTCGATAAGGTTAAATACCTTTGGCTCTTTGTTATTAATAGCAAGCATAATAACGCCAAAAGTGCTCTCCATCGTGGTTGATTTAAAGAGGTTATTTAGCACGATGTCGCTCATAGCGTCGCGTTTTAGCTCGATGACTACACGGATACCGTCTTTATCAGACTCATCTCTAACCTCGCTAATGCCATCTATCTGCTTATCTTTTACAAGCTCGGCGATCTGCTCGATGAGCCTTGCTTTGTTTGTCTGATAAGGTAGCTCGTCGATAACGATGACATCTTTGTTTGGCTTTTTTTCTATGTGAGTTTTGGCTCTTAGTTTGACCCTGCCACGACCTGTGCGGTAGGCCTCTATGATACCTTTTTTGCCAAAGATGATACCGCCAGTTGGGAAGTCTGGGCCTTTTATAAATTCCATCACCTCTTCAAGTGTCGCCTCTTTGTTTTCAAGAAGGAGCAAAAGACCGTCTATTAGCTCATCAAGGCTGTGTGGTGGGATGTTTGTCGCCATACCAACAGCGATACCGCTTGAGCCGTTTAATAATAAATTTGGCACACGGCTAGGCAAAACATCTGGCTCGACCTCTCTATCGTCGTAGTTTGGTACAAAATCAACCGTATCTTTGTCGATATCTTTTAAAAGCTCTTCAGTAAGCATGGTCATTCTAGCTTCAGTATAACGCATCGCAGCTGCGCCGTCGCCGTCAATCGAGCCAAAGTTTCCTTGTCCATCAACGACTGGATAACGCATAGAAAATTTCTGAGCCATACGAACAAGTGCGTCATAAACCGCTGTGTCGCCGTGTGGGTGGTACTTACCGATGACTTCACCGACGATACGAGCTGACTTCATATAGGCACTTCTGCTGCCAACGCCAAGATTATCCATAGCGTATAAAATTCTTCTATGAACTGGCTTTAGTCCGTCTCTAGCGTCAGGCAAAGCACGTCCGACGATGACGCTCATAGAGTAGTCAAGATAGCTATTTTTTATAGAATCTTCGATATCAACTGAAGCGATATCTTGAGTTAATTCAAGTAGATTGTCTTTCATTTTTATCCTTAAATTTAGCTTGTGGGATTTTAGCCAAAAATTGATAAAAACTTGCTAAGGGCAAAGCGGCCTGGGTTAAATTTAACCCTTAAGCGCGCTCGTAATATGTAGCTCCGTTTGAAAAACGCTTTGTGTAAAGTGGGGTGTATGGCACAAGATCAGCGTGTCCTGCGTAGAGCCTGCCCTCTGGTTTAAGTAGTTTGTGCAGCCTTTCTACGCACTTTAGCCTAAATGTATCGTCAAAATATATCATCATATTTCTTGAAAGGACGATGTCAAATTTACCAAGATTAAACATCGCATCGTCAAAGACATTTAAAATTTTAAACTCACACCTTGGTAAAATTTCTTTTTTGATGAAAAATTTATCATCTTTTTTTGTAAAAAATCTCTCTTTTTGAAACTCGCTTAGTCTGTGCAAGCTCCTCTCGCCGTAGCATCCCACACTACAAGCTTGTATGGCTTCTGAGTTTATGTCGATGCCAGTTAGCTGGATATCACTTTGTTTAAGGCCAAATTCATAAGCAAGCATAGCAAGAGAATAGACCTCATCGCCGGTCGAGCAAGGTGCGCATAAAATTCTAGCCTCCCCAAGCTCTTTTGCGTAGTAGATCACGTCTTTTAGCTGGGCTAGCTCTCTATAAAAATATGTCTCATTTACGGTGACTAAATTTAAAAGATCTTGCCTAAGCAGCGTGTCAAATCTTATCATCGAAACTAACTCTTTAAAGCTTTTTATCTGGCGATTTTTGGCAAATATACTAACTCTTTGCAGAGTGATATCTCTCTTTGGCTCTAGATCAACCCCGCAAAGCGTCTTTATAGTGCTCATAAATTCGTTAAATCCATCCATATCGCTTGGTGCTTTTGCCTCTAAAACTTCGCTTTGTTTATCCACTTTGTTAAAAAGCATTTAAAAACTCCTCAAGCTCTTTTCTTATCATCATTAAATTTAACGATTTTAAATTTTGATTTAGCTCTTTAGCACGCTTTGGCATGCCATAAACTATCGCGCTCTCTTCGTTTTCAGCTATGCATTTTGCACCTGCTTTATAGAGCTTATCAAGCCCAGCTGCGCCATCATCGCCGATGCCAGTTAGCAAGATCGCGAGTAAATTTACATTTTTGGAGATCTGCGTGCCTGAGTTAAAAAGCACATCAACATTTGGCGTATATATCGTTTTTATCTCAGGTTGTGGCTTTGCACTAACTGGCAAAGTCGCTGAAATTTCAAAATTTTGATCACAGATATAGACGATATTTTCTCTTAAATTTGTCTTTTCGCTTAGAATTTCAACATTTATGTTGCACTCCCTGCCCATTTGCGTGACAAATGAGTTTATAAACATCTTATTCATATGCTGAGCTATGACGACCATCGCACCATTTAAATTTATATCTTTTAATAGTTTTTTTATATGACCTGGGCCTCCTGTAGAAGCCCCTATTAAGACCAGTTTTTGAGCCACTAATTGCCTTTAAATTTAAAATTTACCACACAAATCAAGTTCTAAATTCGCCAAGTTTTGCATTTAGCGTATCTGTCATCTTGTTTAGATGCTCAGCAGCTGAAGCTATCTCTTCTACGCTTCTTGCACTTTGAGATGAAATTTGACTTATGCCCTCCATGCTTTTTACTATATCGTCAATATCCTTGCCAGTCTTTATATAGTCCTCGATAGTTTTATCAGATAGTCCTATGGCTGATCTCATGATACCACTCATATCTCTTATGGTGTTTTGCGCGTTGTTTGCCACGCCTGTTAGCTCGCTTATTTGTTTAGAATTTATACTCATTTGCTCGCTACTTTCATTTATCGCTTGAACGATGACGTTGATAGTTGCGTTTATCTCAGTGAGGCTCTTTTGAGTGCGCTCAGCTAGCTTTCTAACCTCATCGGCAACGACTGCAAAGCCACGTCCATGCTCGCCTGCACGTGCTGCTTCGATGGCTGCATTAAGAGCTAGTAAATTTGTCTGATCAGCGATGTCATTGATAACCACAAGGACTGACTTTACCTGCTCGGCATCTCGGCTAAGCTGCTCGATCTTGCCAGCCATTTGATTTTCTATATCTGATGTCTGAGCGATCTCTGAAGATAAATTTGAGATAGTATTTAGCGTCTCATCAACGTAGCTTAGCGCCTTTTGAAGATCATCTTTGCCGCCTTTTGCAACTTCGATTGACTCTTTCATATATGATTGTATCTCAGTGCAATCCTTCCCAGCGTCCTCAACTATCTTGCTTGAGTTTTCTACCCCGCGACCAGTTTGGACTGAGGTTGAGCTAAGCTCATTTGCGATGGAGCTGTTTTCATTTGAGATATCTTTTGCCTCCGAGATTAAAACCCTTACTTTTTCTATAAATTTATTTATAGCCTCGCTTGCCTTTGCTATCTCATCTTTGCCTACAACTTCTAGTTTTCTAGTTAAGTCGCCATCGCCGCTTGAGAGGTTTGTAGCTCGCAAGATTAGCTCATTTAGCGGTTTTGTGATAGAAATTTTAGAATAAAGCATGGCAACTATTAGTGAGATGATTAAAACTACTACGGCTATAACAACAAAATTTGTAGTGTTTGCCTTAGCATCATTTTGCATAGTGGCTGAAATTTTATCTATCTCTTTATACATACCCTCAAGATTAACAACAGACATCAGCACTACATCTTCATGAAAGAGGTTTAGTTTTAGCCCTTTTCCTATCTTTCTAGTCGTTGAGCCATCTTTTGCTTTAGCTACAAAATTTACAAAAGCGCCCTCGCTATTTTCTGAGGCTTTTTGCATGAGATCTTTTATGTATTTATAGCCATCTGCGTCAGTTGCTTCAAGTCTATCAAGACCGTTATACTCAGGCACTCCAGGACTAGAGATAACCACACCTTTTGTAGTGTAGATACTAAAGTATCCCTTTTTATCATCGCCAAATCTAGCCTTTGAGAGATAGTCGATGATATCTTCTTTTTGATCTTCTATGGTCTCGTTTGCGTCGTCATAGACCTCTTGAATTTTTAGCAAAATGTTTGAAACGATATCCATCTCTTCACTTAAAGCTGCCCTTTTATTGGCTAAGACCGTTTCAGTCAGCTGCTTGGTAGAAAATTCTATCGCTTTGTTTTGCTCGTAAATGTTTAGAAAGACTAAAATGGCTCCAAGCACCAGCAGGGACGAGACGATCATCATCGTCACTTTTGATGAAATTTTCATAATACCTCCTTTTTTAATGTTTAAATTTCCTTAATTTTGAGATTATAGCACTATTAAAGTGAAATATTTACTTTTTATTTGTGATCTTATATAAAAAGCTAAATATCTCAGCCACCGCCTTATATAAATTTGGCGGTATCTCTTGATCGACCTCGACCTTGCTTAAAATTTCAATGAGATCAGGATCCTCTTTGATCGGTATGTCATGCTCTTTTGCAAGGCTTATTATCTTATTTGCTATCTCGCCAGCACCGCTTGCAAGCACCTTTGGAGCGTTATCTTGCGATCTGTTGTAGCCAAGAGCGACGGCTTTTTTCTTATTTACTTGCATCAAATTTTCTTATCAAAGCCCACATCAAGGCCGCCAAAATTTTTAAATCTATCGTTTAGCTTCACCTTTGGCAAGGTTTTGATGTTAAAATTTGAAACGATTAGTCCAAGCTTTGAGATAGCCTGCTTTAGCTCGCTTGAATTTCCTAAGATAAGCTCTTTAAACTCATTTGTCTGCGTTGCCACCGATAGATCTATATAGCGTTTATCCACAAGCCCTACCATCACATTTATCTGGCCAAATTTTTTAAAATTTAGATCGATCTGGGCATAAAATTTATCCTTTTTGCCCTGCTTAAACGCGACATTTCCGCCCTCCACGCCGTCCCAGATATAAGGCATATAGGTTTGTATGCCTCCTTGCAAGCTTGAGACCATCTGGTGCATTTCTATTTGCGAGATCATCTTGTTTGCAGCATTGACGGTCTGGGCGTTTTGGCTCTTTTCACTGATATTTAAAAGCGTGCTTTTTACATCTTGATTTAGCACCTTTGAAATTTCACTGCCACTCTTTGTCGTGATGTTGTTTATGTCATTAGTGGCTAGTTTTAGCTGCTTTAAAAGCGCCTTGCTCTCAGATAGCTCGCTTTTGGCTGTGCTTGCTTCTGGGTCTGCCAAGCTTAGGCTGTGAGCTAGGCGTCTTGCTGCACTTTGGAGCTTATCTTGCAAGCTGCCCTCTTTTGAGACGTCGCTAAGCTCATTAAATGCCTTTACAAGCCCAGCTTCATCACCTATGTTATTTAGCATTTTTAGATCGTTTTTTAGGCTCTCAAGGATAGCTTTTAGCTCTTTGTGATTTTGTGTAAAGCCAAAGTTTTGATTTAGCTTTTCACTCGCTAAATTTGCTACCTTCTCGCTTAAATTTGAGATGAAATTCTCCATCTTGACTATCTGGCTTTTAACAGCGTCTGCGCTTTGCTCTTTTGAGAAGTTTTTATCTAGAAATTTAGCCACATTATCAAGCTTATCCACATCTTTTAAAAGCGTTTTTATGCTTGAGTTATCAAGGATGTTTTTAGCATCACCGCTCGCTTTTTCAAGCATAGAAGTAAGCTTCATAAATGAGTTTTGATTATCCAAGCTCTCATCATTTAGGGTTAAAATTTGACTAAGCAAATTTTGATTTGAGAGATTTTTTATATCGCTTAGTAGCTTTTGTATCGAGCTTGGCAGCTTCTCTGGAGTAAGTGCATCTTTTAAATTTGCTTCAAGCATGACGCCAGAGTTTTTGATCTGATCATTTAGCGAGCCAGCTTTAAGATCGGCTATTGGCTTTAGAAATTCTTTTAGTTTTAGTGCAAGGCTCTTTATCTCAGGGCTTTCATTTTGCGCAGCTTCTGCCTCTAAGCTTTTGGCAAGATCTGAGAGCTCACTTGCTAAATTTGGAGCGATCTTGGTGTCTTTTGCCTGAGATAAAATTTGCTCAGCTTTGCTAAGACTTGAAGCGCTTTTTAGATCATCAAGCACCCTTGCAACTAGCTTGCCAACGTTATCAAGGGCGTTTGAGACGGTCTGCTCGCTTGGCGTCCCAGCTGGCTGATTTTTAAAAAGCGAACCCTCGTTTTTACGGACAGGCACGTTTTGGGTGGCGTTTTGCCCAGTTTGAACCGAGGTGTTTGATATATTTAGAGAATTTGCTACGTCCATTTTCTACTTTTTATTTTCTCTATCGGCAAAATTGCCATTTTGCTGAATAGTAGCTATGCCAGCCGTCCTTGCAACGAGCCTGTCGTTGTACTCTTTTCTCATGTGCTGTGGTATGGTCTTTTGCGTTAGTGCAAATAAAATAAGCCCAACATAAAGCACCAAATAGACATAGATAAAGCCAAATGCGCCAAAAATTTTCATCGCATAGCTCATAAGAAGTGGCGAGAAAAGCGAGGCAAAAGAGTAGCTAAAAAGCAGCGCACGCGCCACTTGGACGCTCTTTGTCTTGTCTGTGATCTCGTCATTTGCCCTAGCGAGCGAAAGTCCGTATGTGCAAAAAATGCCACCGCCAAAGAAAAATGAAAGTATGTATTGAATGATCAAATTTGAGCCATTTAGCAAAAAGAGTGCCGCACTAACTAATGCCACGGCGCTACAAAGCAAGAGCGCTGGGCGTCTGCCGTATTTATCTGAAAAGCCTCCGATAAATGTTTGAGCCAAAAAGCCCCCAGCCATCGCTATGGTCATAAAAAATGACGCCTCTTTTGCGCTATATCCTTGAAGCAAGACAAAGAGGCTTGCCATCGAAAAAAAGCCATTTATCGCAAGTCCTGCAACTAGCGCTCCCACAAGGGCAAGTGGGACGATACCAAAAATTTTTGGGATGTTTATGGGTTGGCGCTGCGGGATTTGAGGCTGGTTGATACGGATTAAATTTAAAGGTATGCTTGAGAGCATGATAAAGGCTGCGCTGATGATGAAAATTTCAAATGCGCTAAGATCAAGCGCTAAGATCAAAATTCCAAGTCCAAAGCTCGTGTAGAAAACGCACTCGTAAAAGGCGATGACGCGCGATCTTATCTTGTTTGGGATCTTAGCGTTTAGCCAGCTCTCTATAACCATCAAAAGTGCGTAGTAGCAATATCCCAAAAAGGCTCGCAAAATCGCCCAAAATATCAAATTTTCACTTATGGCGTGAAGCATGGCTGAGACTGCAAAGATAGCTGAAAAGATAGCAAAAGCTCTGATGTGGCCGGTGGTTGAGATGATCCTGTGCGCTGTGATCGTGCTAATTAACGCTCCTATAAAAAATCCAGTGTTAATTAGTCCAATCGCAAGCTCGCCTACGCCATTTTGCTTAAGAAGCGCACTACAAGATGCGATGACTAGGCCATTACCTATAAAAAGTAGGCTCATACCTAAAAATAGCGGCCCCATCGAGCGAATGATCCTAAAGCTACTTGCCATCTGCGTCCTTTCTCAAATTATTTTGCATTATCCCAAAGATAAAAGCTCCAATAGGCATCGGAGCAAGCCCCACTAAAAAGCCAGGCACGTTTAGTAAATTTTCATTTTTTAAAAATATAAATCCAAAAAAAAGTATCGCGTAAGCGACCAAACGATAAGGCATAAATGCCGCCACAAAGCTTCTATCTTTAAATGAAAATTTCTGCTTTTTTAGCCTTGCCTTTTCATCTTTTAGGCTAAGCTCTTTTGCCTCATTTTGGGGCAAAATTTCTTCATCCTCTTCGTCCTCTTCTTCTATCTTGGCTAAAATTTCATCTCTTGCATTTTCTAGCCTTGAGTTTATGCGATTTTTATAGGCAAAAAAGCTAGCCGTTAGGATGATAAGCGAGGCAAAAAATGAAATTTGCGAGCTTATAAAAAATTGATTTGATATAAATTTGCCAACCGCGCTAAAGGCTAGCCAAAGCGCAAAGTAGCAAATAAAAAGCCTGCTAATCGTCCTCGTCATCATCGTCTTTTGTGTAGCCTTTATATCTAGTCTCGTCCTTTAGCTCATCTAGGCTTTTAACCTGTGCTTTATAGGCTTTATAGACATTTAAAATGGCAGCTGCGATGCCAATAGCAAAGCCTATCCAAAGCGCTGGCGTGAAATTTGTAGCCTTTTTTACAAGATATCCTAGCCCAGTGCCAAGCAAGATCGCAACTACGATTGAAACGCCGAGGCTTAGCTGCTCAGCCCCTGCTACGATATCTTTTATCTTAAATTTTGCCATTAAGCTTTTATCTCCATAAATGCCTCTTTAGCTGCGTTTACCGCTAGATCGATATCAGCTTCACTCATCGCATCACAGATAAATCCAGTCTCAAACTGGCTAGGTGCAAGATAAATTCCACGCTTAAGCATCGCTTGGTGAAATTTAGCAAAGAGTTTTGTATCGCTTTTTAGCGCATCATCGTAGTTTTTTACTGCATGCTCTGTAAAAAAGTAGCCAAACATCGAGCCACGAACCTCGGTTTGGATAGTGATGCCAGCGCTTTTTGCTGCCTCTTTGAAGCCGTCCATTAGTTTTAGTGCAAGTTTTTCAAGTCTAGCATATAAATTTACATCGCTATTTATCTTTGAAATTGCCGCTATACCAGCGCTCATCGCCACTGGGTTACCACTTAGCGTGCCTGCTTGATAGACAGCGCCTTCTGGGCTTAGGCAGTCCATGATTTCAGCTTTGCCACCAAATGCAGCGACGTTCATGCCTCCGCCTATAACCTTGCCAAATGTGACAAGATCGGCATCCACCTCGTGAAATGGATATGAGCCAAGGCAAGAAGCCCTAAAGCCGCTCATAACCTCATCAAGAATGAGCACAGCGCCAAATTTATCGCAAAGCTCTCTAAGCTCATGTAAAAATTTCTTATCAGCTGGCACAAGCCCCATATTTCCAGCGATTGGCTCGATTATGACGACGCCTATTTTGTCTTTGTTGTTCTCAAAAATGGCTTTTACGCTCTCTATATCGTTGTAGATAGCCAAAAATGTATTTTTCACAACATCTTGTGGCACGCCGCCGCTCGAAGCGTTGCCGTATGTCGTAGCGCCACTTCCTGCCTTGATAAGAAGTGCGTCGCTGTGCCCGTGGTAGCAGCCTTCAAATTTGATAAGTCCATCTTTTTTGGCATATCCTCTAGCCACTCTGATAGCGCTCATGGTAGCCTCCGTGCCAGAGCTAACGAAGCGAATTTTATCTATTTGTTTAAACTCATCACATATTAGCTTTGCTAGAGCGGTCTCTTTTGGTGAGGGAGCGCCGTAAGATACGCCTTGTTTTACAGCAGAGATGATCGCCTCTTCGATATCTTTGTCGCAGTGACCAAAGATGAGCGGACCCCAGCTTTGGATAAAGTCAAGGTACTTTTTGCCCTCAACGTCGTATAGATAAGCGCCCTTTGCGTGATCTATCATCACAGGCTCGCCTCCAACGCTACCAAATGCACGAACAGGTGAATTTACGCCGCCTGGGATATATTTTTTAGCTTCACTAAATGCCTCTTTATTTGTCATTTTTTATCCTTTTGATTTTGTGTTTTTAAATTTGTCTTTTGATTATCTTTTTGATTTATTACTGGCTTTGCTGGTGACTTTGGTGCCTGCGCAGTGGCTGACTTTGCGGGATCAGCTGGTTTTACTGGGGCCTTTTGTGCCTGCGCGGTGGCTGGCTCTACTGCTTTTGCGCTTGGGGCGGCTTTGGCAGGTTCAGGCTGTTTTTGCGTAGCAGCAGGAGTGGCTGGCTTAGCTAAATTTTTGGGTGCTACTTTTGCCGCTTTTGCAGGAGTTTTCATCTGATTTGTGATGTATTCATAAAGTATAGTCGTCTCCTCGTCTGTCAAAAAATAGCTTGGCATGACGCCTTTTGGCTTTGTAAGAGCTGCTTTAAAGCTTTCAAAATCTATATCGTTTATCTTTGGCGCTCTAAGCTCATCATCGACCGTTTTGTTTGCTTTTTTGTCAAAGTGCTTGTATTTAGAGATTAGGCTGCCCTCGCCCTTTGCGCCGTGACATTTATCACAGCCTATGCCACGTGGATTTAGGTAGAGCATCTTGGCGTATTCGGTCTTTGTGATAAAATCAGCACCAAAAATCGCCACGCAAAAAAGCAAAATCAAAAAAACAGACCTCATAAACCTCTCTTTTAAAAATTTAATTTATTTTTAGGTATGATACCACCCTTGTGATTAAAAAAGCTTTTAAGTAAGGATCGAATATGAAAATTTTAGACGGAAAAGCCGTATCTTTAAAGGTCAAAGAAAGCGTAAAAGTAAGAGCTGATGAGCTAAAGAAATTTGGTGTCGAGCCAACCTTAGCCGTCGTCTTGGTCGGCGAAGATAAGGCATCTCAAACATACGTTAGAGCCAAAGAGAAAGCCTGCAACGAATACGGCATAAAAAGCGTAGCTCACCGTCTAAGTGAAAATACAACCCAAAACGAGCTACTTGCCCTTATAAACGTGCTAAATTTAGACGATAGCATCCATGGCATCTTGGTTCAGCTACCACTGCCAAAGCACATCGATACAAACGTCGTGCTCGCAGCGATCGATCCACGAAAAGATGTAGATGGCTTTCACGCTGTAAATGTTGGCAAGCTTGTTAGCGGGCTTGATGGCTTCGTGCCTTGCACACCGCTTGGCGTGATGGAGATTTTAAAAGAGTATGGCATAGAAGTAGCTGGGCTAAATGCGGTGGTGATCGGCAGAAGCAACATCGTTGGCAAACCTATGGCAAATTTACTCCTAAATGCCTCTGCAACGGTTACAGTGACACACAGCAAGACTAAAAATTTAAAAGAAATTTGCAAAAATGCTGACCTCATCGTTGCAGCCATTGGCAAGCCATTTTTCTTAAAGGCTGATATGGTAAAAGATGGCGCGGTAGTCATTGATGTGGGCATAAATAGACTTGATGATGGCAGGCTTGTGGGCGATGTGGATTTTGACGAGGTCGCACCAAAATGCTCATATATCACGCCTGTTCCTGGCGGCGTTGGACCTATGACCATAGCCATGCTTTTAAACAACACAATCCTTGCTGCACAGGCAAAAAAAATTAAAGAGTGAGATAATGAAGAGAGCTTTTACTAAATTTTATGACTTTTGCTCGAGCTGGACAGGCACGGTTATCATCGTTTTGCTTGTCATTTTCTTTGTGGCTCAAGCCTTTGTGATCCCGTCTGGTTCGATGAAAAACACGCTTTTGGTTGGGGATTTTTTATTTGCTAAAAAGTATGTTTATGGCATACCAACACCAAGAATTCCTTGGCTTGAGATGAAAATTTTACCTGAGCTAAATGACAATGGTCACCTCATCACTGGCGATGGTCCTGCCAGGGGCGATATAGTCGTATTTCGCTATCCAAACGATGAGAAAACTCACTTTGTAAAGCGCTGCTTTGCAACCAGCGAGGACGAGATCGTTTTTACTGAAAAAGCCCTCTATCTACGCCCAAAAGAGGGAGATAGCTTCATAAAGGCAAACTGCCGTGAAAATTTAAACGGCAAAGATAGTAAATTTGGCTACTCGTGTAGCGATATAGCCGAACTTGATGGCAAGCTTTTCATAAAAGAGCCATATAGATTTAGCGGCATCCATTACGACGAAAATGTAAATTTATTTGAGCAGATGGTTTTCATGCTAAATACAAACAAATCAAACGTTTTTATGAAGCCAGCGCTCATTAGCTCACTACCGCAAAATCCAAATTTTAACTTTAACGCTTTTTACGTCAAAGTGCCAAAAGATGAATACTTTATGATAGGTGACAACCGCGACCACTCAAACGATAGCCGTTTTTGGGGAAGCGTGGCTTACAAAGATATAGTTGGACAGCCTTGGTTTATATATTTTAGCTGGGACAATAACTACAATGTGCGCTGGGAGCGTATTGGACGCTTTGTAGATACGATAGAAAACGATGAGTTTTTCACAAAACAAGCTTTAAAAGAAGGAGAAGTTGATGGACTTCACTAATTTTGACCCCATAAAAGTCGCCACTATCGTCCTCTCTTTAATAATCGCCATCGTCGGCCACGAGATCGCTCACGGATATGTCGCTTATAAATTTGGCGACAACACAGCAAAAAACCTTGGCAGACTTAGCATAAATCCTATAAAACACATCGATCTTGTTGGCACTATCATCGTGCCACTGGTGCTTTATCTAAGCACTGGTATGATGTTTGGCTGGGCAAAACCAGTGCCTGTAAATACCTACACAGTCGTGCGAAATGGCGGCTACAAGGCAGCTATCTACGTAAGTCTAGCTGGTATTTGCTACAACGTCATCTTAGGCATCTTATCGCTTTTTGTGCTAAAGGCTCTATTAAACATAGAAACCTTTGAAATTTTACTTCAGTTTTTATTTACGCTTGCGCTTTTAAATTTGATGTTAGCTATATTTAACCTCTATCCGATCCCGCCACTTGATGGCTTTCACGCGCTCGAGTATGCTCTTAGAAATTTTGGCTTTCACGCACTGGCAGAGAAGCTTGAGAGCATCTCGCGATATGGCTTTGTCATCCTTATCATCATCCTCGTCTCGCCTTTAAAAAATACTATCTTTTATCCGACAAGATACGTTTTAGATATCGCAAGTGCATTTATAAACGGCTAAATTTAGAGCAAATTTGCTCTAAATTTTTGGCTTTGTGATCTTATAAGAGTACTCTTTTTTAAATTCCTCTTTTGGTGCAAGGCTAAATTTAAGCTCTACCTTGCCATCTTTGCTGATATCTTTTTTATCAAAGCCCTTTATCTCGACCTTTACCGCCTCGTCAGCAGATACTGGCACACGCTCCACCAAAGTGACATCGACACTCTTGCTTGAGTTATTTTTGACACTTATCTCATAGCCCTCTTCGCTTATTCGCTCTTTGCCAAGAAGCGAGCTCTTTTTAAATTTATTTAAGCGCTCTTTTTTAAGCTCGATTAGCTCGTTTTGTCCTAAAAATAGCTGCACTGGCTCATCTTTTGCTTTCATCTCAAACTCACTAGGACTACCAACACTCACGCCATTAACGTAAAACTGCGTTTTAGCTGGTGTTAGATCATCATTTAGCTTAAAGCTAGCTACGTTATATGCCTTTAGCGAGCCGTAAAAATCAGCAAAAACGCTAAAATTTGCATCCATTTTTTGCGTGTCGTAAGTTATATATTTGCTCTCACCTTTTGCTAAATTTATCCCATCTATCTTCCAAATTTTAGCAAACTCATTCTCATCTCTTTGCACACGCATATCAGCGACCTCAGCGGCGACTTTCGCAGCTCTTAGCATATTTTTCGAAGCGCCGTAACCATCAGCCTCCGCCTCACTCTCCTCGTACCAAGGGTAAAACTTGCTTGGAGCAAGCGCCTTTTGATATCTGGTCGGATAGATGGCGAGCTTTAAATTTTTAACATCACTGGCAAATGGGTTTGTGAGTAAAATTTCTTGTTTTATCAAGATGTTTTTGTTTTTTGTGTCTGCGTAAATTTCATTTAGCGTCTTTGGCGCCTCATCATCCATATATGAAAGCGTCGCCTCTTTTGGGTCGCAAGCAAATTTCATATCAAGCTGCAAAAATCCAGCCATCTCGCTCTTTGGCTCGTTTTCTTTAAGCGCTTCAAGCTCACTTTTAGCAGCTGAAATTTTCTCGATATTTTCTAGGCTAAATTTATAAAACTCATCAGCTCTTTTTGTCACATCGTTACTTTTGTTTTCTTCTACTAAAGCTTGCTCTATAAACCTACCTCTTGCATTTAGTGCCTCAAGCTTGTTACTTAAATTTGCAACTTCTTGCTTCCATTTTATGTAACTTGGGCTATTTTCTTCGCTGATCTTTTTTAGATAAGCATTCGCGTCACAATCCCCATTTATAGTGATGTTCTCACTCTGCACACCCTCTGGCACAAAGGCACTAAAAGAGCTATTTGCATCACTAAATTTTTGAGTGATGATGGTTTGATCTGTGTAGAACTCTATCAAATTTTCATTTGCAAAGGCTAGCGTAGAAGCCACTAAAAAGAGTGCTTTTTTCACATTTTCTCCTTTAAATTTTTGGTAAATTATAGCTTCATTTTGGCTGAGAGTAAAATTTTATTTTAATGCAACTTTGACTATAATCAACAAAAAATTTAACGGACTTTTCATGAAGATAGACAAAGTTTTCTTAGCTAGCGATCACGCTGGTTTTGAGCTAAAAAACGAGCTTAAAGAGGCTATTAAAGGGCTTGGATACGAAGTAGTTGATCTTGGCACAAATGATAAAAATAGCGTTGATTACCCTGATTATGCGCATTTGCTAGCAAGCAAGCTTGAGCCTAACTGCTACGGCGTGCTAGTTTGTGGCACTGGCATAGGCATATCAATAGCTGCAAACAGGCACGAAAACGTAAGGTGCGCCCTTTGCCACGACGAATTTACCGCTAGACTTGCTAGAGAGCACAACGACGCAAACGTGATCGCTTTTGGCGCAAGGGTTATTGGCGCAGGCGTGGCTATCTCGGCGATTGAAGCGTTTTTAAAGACTGAGTTTGCAGGCGGCAGACACGAAAGAAGAGTCAAAAAAATAGAGCTTGAGGCAAGCAAATGATAGGCGAGTGGATCGTTTTTACCGCTCTTGTTTGTGCTGCGATCTACCTAACCGTCATGGTTTTTTACTTCAAAACGCTTCTGAAAAAAGAGCGTGCGACAAAAGATTTTATGAAAAATAACCTCCAAGATACCGAGGTCGTCATAAGAAAATTTCAGATCCAACTTCAACGAAGTCTAGGCAACATCGACATCTTGACAGACGAGCTAAACAAAACTAAAAACGACGTAACCTCACTTCGCACAAGAAATTCTCAGTACCGTCTAGAAAACGACAAGCTAAGACAACGCATACGTGAGCTTGAAGGCAAGATCGAAGCGCTACTATAACCTCAAATTTAAGGAAATTTATGAAAATTTTAGATCAAAAAGGCAAAGAATTTTTACTAAACTCTATTCGCTGCATAAACGATTTTCCAAAGCCTGGCATAGTCTTTCGCGACATCACGACGCTACTAAATAACAAAGAGGCTTTTAACTTTTTGATAGACCATTTGGCTGATAGATATGAGGGTGCTAGTATCGACTACATCGCTGGCATCGAGTCTCGTGGCTTCATCTTTGGTGCGGCGCTTGCAGCAAGGCTAAGGCTGCCTTTTGTACCTATTCGCAAGCCAAAAAAACTACCTTTTATCACACTTTCTCAAAAATATAGCCTAGAATACGGCGTTGATGAAGTGCAAATTCACATCGATGCTTTTGGAGAAAAAGCAGGCGCTAGAGTGCTTTTGATGGACGATCTCATAGCCACTGGAGGTACTGCAAAGGCTTCAGTTGAGCTTATCAATCAAACTAACGCAACCTGCGTAGAGGCGTGCTTTATCGTAGATCTAGTCGATCTAAAAGGTAGCGAAAAGCTAAAGTCGCTTACTAAAATTTACAGCGTTTTAGAGGTTTAGTATGGAAGAGTTTTTTATAGAACTGCTTAAAGAGTACGGCTACATCATACTTTTTGTCTGGTGTATCATGGAGGGCGAAATGGCCTTAATAATGGCTGGAATTCTTGCTCACACCACGCACATACACATCGCACTTGCTATTTTTGTGGCTGGACTTGGAGGCTTTGTGGGAGATCAAATTTACTTCTACCTTGGCCGTTATAATAAAAAATACATCGCAAAAAGGCTTCACACGCAGCGGAGAAAATTTGCAGTGGCGCACATAATGCTGAAAAAATACGGCTGGCCGATCATCTTTTTGCAACGCTATATGTATGGTTTTCGTGTCATCATACCGCTTTGCATAGGGCTTACCGGCTATGACGCCAAAAAATACGCCTTTATAAATTTAATCAGCGCTTGGTGCTGGGCGGCGATCACCACCATACCTGCTTGGATACTTGGCGAGCATATATTAGTGCTGCTTCAAAAAGCAAAAGAGCACTGGTACGTCGCTATCCCAGTGGTTGCCATATTTATGGGACTTTTGATATATACATTTAAGCGCATCGAAAATAAAATTTTAAACGAAAGGAGAGATAGAAGACATGCAGTTTCAAATAGTTGATAAAAAATTAAAAGATATAAAAGCTGATATTGAACTAATTTTCGTAGTAGATAAGGACTTAAAACATAAATTTATAGGCGATAAAGAGGCTATTAAATTTAACAATTACAAAGGCGATAGCGTCCTCATCCTAAGCGAGGCAAAAAGAGCTTACGTGCCACTTTCTAAGCTTGATCTTGATGAGCTTAGAGTTGCGGCAGCTAAAGCTTACAACGCACTAAAGTCACTTAACATCAAGAGCATAAAGCTAGCTTCTTACGTAGCGGAGTGTCAAAAACTAAGTTTTGAAGCGCTAGCCGAGGGCTTTTTACTTGGGAGCTATGAATTTAACAAATATAAAGAGAAAAAAGAGAAATACACCATTAAAGAGGTCATCTTTGCCACTGAAGAATTTGCTGGCAAAAAGGTCGATCTAAAGGCAGCAAACGAGGGCTTTAAAGAGGCGGAGATAATAGCAAGTGCTACAAATTTCACAAAAGATATCGTAAATGAAATCCCAGAAATTTACACACCGCAAAAGATGGCGCAGGACGCTTTAAATTTAGCCAAAAACATCGCCAGCATAAAGTGCGAGGTCTATGACGAGAAATTTCTAGCTAAAGAGAATATGAACGCATTTTTGGCGGTGAACCGCGCAAGCGTGCATAAACCAAGGCTCATCCACCTAACCTATAAGCCTAAAAAGTCTAAAAAACGCATCATCTTTGTTGGTAAAGGCCTAACATACGATAGCGGTGGCCTTAGCTTAAAGCCGGCTGATTATATGCTAACTATGAAATCAGACAAAAGCGGTGCAGCAGCAGCACTTGGCATCATAAAAGGTGCAGCAGAGCTAAATTTACCATTTGAAATTCACGCCATTTTGGGTGCTACTGAAAATATGATCGGCGGCAACGCTTATAAGCCAGACGACGTGCTAATTTCAAGAAGCGGCGTTAGCATAGAGGTTAGAAACACCGACGCAGAGGGACGTTTGGTGCTGGCTGACTGCCTAAGCTACGCGCAGGACTTTAAACCAGACATCCTAATCGACATGGCAACCCTAACTGGCGCTTGCGTCGTGGGACTTGGCGAATACACAACAGGCATCATGGGCAACAGCGAGAGCTTAAAAAGTGAGTTTAAAAACAAGATAAAAGATAGCGGCGAGCTAGCGACTACGCTTGATTTTAACCCTTATCTTAGCGAGCTTATCAAAAGCCAGATCGCAGACGTTAGCAACTGCGCCTCAAGCAGATATGGCGGCGCGATCACAGCTGGCATGTTTTTGGCTAAATTTATCAAAGATGAGTATAAAGATAAGTGGCTACACCTTGATATCGCAGGCCCAGCATACCGTGAAAAGGCTTGGGGATACAACCAAGCAGGTGCGAGTGGGGCTGGCGTGAGAATGAATTTATACTTTTTACAAGCACTTAGCAAGGAGAATTGATGGGACTTTCAGTTGGAATAGTAGGCCTACCAAATGTGGGCAAATCAACGACATTTAACGCACTTACAAAGGCGCAAAATGCCGAGAGCGCGAACTATCCGTTTTGCACTATCGAGCCAAACAAAGCCATCGTGCCAGTGCCTGATAAACGCCTAAATGAGCTTGCAAAGATAGTTAGTCCTAATAAAATTCAATACTCAACCATCGAATTCGTCGATATCGCAGGCCTTGTAAAAGGGGCAAGCTCTGGCGAGGGACTTGGCAATAAATTTTTATCAAACATCAGAGAGACCGAGCTTATTTTGCATATCGTTCGCTGCTTTGAGGATGAGAACATCACTCACGTCGAGGGCAGCGTCGATCCAGTAAGAGACATCGAGATCATCCAAACCGAGCTGATACTAGCTGACATCGAGCAGCTAAACAAAAAGATAGAAAAGCTCACAAGAGAGGCAAAAGCAAATGCAAAAGGCGCAAAAGAAGCGCTTGAGATAGCAAATTTGCTTCTGGCTCACCTAAATGAGGGCAAAAGTGCAAGCAGCTTTGAGCAAAGAGATAGTGAGGCATTTTTGGCGCTAAACAAAGAGCTAAGACTTCTAAGCGCAAAAGAGGTAGTTTATGGCGCAAACGTCGATGAAGAGGGGCTTAGCGAAGATAATAAATTTGTAAAAGCGCTAAAAGAGTATGCTAAGGCCTCAGACCACGAGGTGATCAAGCTTTGCGCCAAGGTCGAAGAGGAGCTAATAGGCCTAAGCGATGAGGAGGCTCACGAGTTTTTGGCATCTCTTGGCACGAGTGAGAGCGGCCTTGAAAAGATCATCAAAACGTCTTTTGCTAAGCTAAATTTGATAAGCTATTTCACTGCTGGCGTCGTAGAAGTAAGGGCTTGGACGATCACAAAAGGCTGGAAAGCGCCAAAAGCAGCAAGCGTCATCCACAACGATTTTGAGAGAGGCTTTATCAGAGCTGAAGTGATAAGCTATGACGACTACATCGCACATGGCGGCGAAAACGGAGCTAAAGAGGCTGGCAAGATGAGACTTGAGGGCAAAGACTACATCGTGCAAGATGGCGACGTGATGCACTTTAGGTTTAATGTCTAAATTCTACAAGGTTTTTACCTTGTAGAATTCTTCTAATTACTCTTTTATCCTACCGATAGCTTCAGCAAATTTTAGCTCTTTGTTTTCAAAGAGGTTGTACTCGATCGCATCTTTTTCGCTAAGTATGACAATGGTTGAGCCAAGCTCGAAATTTCCGAGGCGCTCACCCTTTTTGATATATAAATTTTCATACTCATAAATTTGCGTAAAATTTGCCATAGCATTTGTTTGAATGCGCTCATCAAAGCTAAATTTTATCTTGCCAACGTTTAAGGCACCTACAAAGACTAGCCAAAGTTTTTTACCATTTTTCATCTCACAAAGTAGCGCCACACGCTCGTTTTTAGTATAAAGGCTATCGACCTTACCAAGCCATTTTACTGCCACACTGTAAAGCTTACCAGGGATATAGACCGCTTTTTTTATCATAATGTCGCAAGGTGCATGATAGTG
The DNA here is from genome assembly GCF_000466685.1 of Campylobacter concisus UNSWCS. Classification (GTDB taxonomy): domain Bacteria; phylum Campylobacterota; class Campylobacteria; order Campylobacterales; family Campylobacteraceae; genus Campylobacter_A; species Campylobacter_A concisus_A. The sequence continues at coordinate 32,329 of NZ_ANNG01000019.1, read as the reverse complement.
GTGGTAGTCTTTTGGGCTAAGATAGATGTTGGCAAAGTCAAACTCGCCATCAAGCTCGCCCTGCCCCAAAAGCTCCTTCACACCGTAGTTCATGCCTTTTATGCTAAAAGCTTCTAGCTCTTTTGTAGTGCCAAAGCTAAGGCAAGTGCCATCAACCGGACTTATAAATATCTCATCTGCTGCGTCAAATTCTCTTGGCTTCAAAAGCTCTCTGGTGAAAAGTTCGTTTAAATTTTTATACTCATTTGATGGCTTAAACTCGCTCATGTCGATCTTAAATAGCTTTACATAAAAGGAGTTGATAAGCTCTTGAAGCGGTTTGAAAAAGTTTATTTTTGCAACCTTGCCAAAAATTTGAGAAAAGAGATTGTCCTTGTTCATTTTAGTCCTTGCTTAAATTTAAAATAGCGATCTCACTAGGAGCAAATATCCTAACTGGAGGCCCCCAAAATCCTGCGCCGCTACTAACATAAGCTTGCATTTTATCATTAATCTTATAAAGCCCATGTAAAAAACCTTGATCCAGCAAAACTAGGATACTAAAAGGGAAAATTTGTCCAGCATGCGTGTGACCACAAAGGACTAGATCGACATCTTTTTGCATAGTTTTTATAAATTTTGGCTGATGAGAGAGTAGGATGGTCGGTAGATCTGGGTCGCATCCTGCTAGCGCTTCATCTAAATTTGGCTCTAGATTTTTAAATCTTATGCCAGCTAGATCATAGACCCCTGCTAAATTTATACCAGCTATTTTTTCATTTTTATTGCCAAGCACCCTAATGCCTAGAGCGCGAATTTTTTCTAATATCCCATCAACTCCGTGGTAGTATTCGTGATTGCCGGGGACATAAAAGGTGCCATAGGTGCTTTTAAGGTTTTTTAATGGATCTAAAAAATCGCCTACAAGCTCAGCTCTCATATCAACTAAGTCGCCAACTATCACCACTAGGTCTGGTCTAGCTAAATTTATCTCTTTTACAAGCTCAGCCACAAAGTCCTTTTGCAAAAACTCACCAATATGCACATCTGTTATCATGGCTATTTTTAGATCATTTTGTAAATTTTTTATTTTTATACCAATTTGTCTAATTTTTGGCGGAGTAAGTGCGTTAAAAATTCCTTTTAAAAAGCAAGCAACTATAAAAACAACAAATGTCACATCAAAGCAAAATTTAATAAATTTTCGTCTTGTGGGATTAAAATGCGCTTTTGAACAAATGGATCTAACAACATCATAAAACAAACTAACGCCAAATAAAAATAGTGAAAAACCAATGAGCGTCCCTGCTATCAGATATAGCTCTATATTTAAGAAAGAAAACCTTAGTTGAAGAACAAATACAAACTCAAGCACACTAATAATGTATAAGAATATGCGAATTTTTTTAAGATGTGGAGTAAAAAAAGATACCTTTTTTATAAAACGTTTATATGAGTATAAATTTGTAAAAACACTAAAGATAAATGCCCCAATAATAATCCGAAAAAGTCCCAAAATATCTCCTTGAAAACAAGGATTATATTTTATATTTTTAAATTTACATTATAAATTTTATTAATTATTTAGAACAATTTGTAGTGCTAAGCCGTATGATTTTATAATTTAAATTTACAAAAATAATTATTAAAAGATATTTGCCTTAGGATAATAACTAAAAGATAAAATTTGGAATTTAAAAATAAAAAGGTGGGAAAACTCCCACCTTAAAAAAGATTACTGGACTTTGCCAGATTCAATTCTTTCTTTATAGATTTTGCGAAGTTTTCTAATGTCGTTCTTAACTTCGAATACACCGTGCCAGTGTGAGTAGTCAGGACCACCCATTAGAGCGCCTTGTCTCATACGACGACCTTCATGGTGCCACATATGATAGTAGACATCTTGGAATTCATCTGACCAAGCATCTTCTAGTAGTAGGTTTTTAGCTTTCAACTCTTCAAGCATCTTAGTTGCTTCAGCGCTATAAACGTTATAAAGCTCTACTTGTTTATCACCCATAATGAAGAAGTTATCTGTGTGAGTTGTAGAGTGGCAAGCTTTACAAACTAGTTTCATCTCAGCTCTTGCTGCTTCTGGTCCATTTGGATGACCTGCAAGTGGCGTTCCTATGGTTAGTTTGCCAGTTTTTTCGTAAACAACAGCAGCTTGTTCATCACCAGCTGTTCTTAGCTTACTGCTGATGCCCCATAGGTTCCATTTTAGTCTTCTTGAAACGTTGTGAGTTGTTGTTGTTTCACCAACACCACTCATGTGGCAAGCTGCACAAGTTGGAGCTCTAAAGTCTGGTACATCCCATGTATCAGGAGCAGCATCAAAGTTCCATTTGTGAGCTTCACTGTTATAGATATGTCCGTGCATTGAGTTGTTAAAGATCTCAATATCTGGGTGATCAGGTCCAAGGTGGCAAGATGCACAAGCAGCTGGTTTTCTAGCTTCAGCTACGCTAAATGTGTGCGCGCTGTGACATGATTTACAGTTACCTACGCCACCATCTGGATAAACATTGCCTATACCATAGTTTGGCCAAGTCTCTTTTGTAGGTTTGTGATCAGCGTCTAGTTTGATGACGGTTCCGTGGCACTGAGAACAACCAGTGGCATCTGGAGCCATTTTAAAGTCAGGATGATCTGCTCCCTCATAGTGATACATTAGTTTCACCATTGCAGGATTAGCATACATTTGCATAGCAGCTCTTGCGTGACCGCTCTTTACTAGTTCATCAACTTCGTTTTCGTGGCACTTAGCACAAGTTTTTGGGCTAACTAGCATTGAAACATGGTTGTTAGAATCTTTTGGATGCACCTTAACTGAAGCCATAGGATTATCTGCATTTACAGAGTGGCAATCCATACAACTTACGCCAACGTGAGCGTGGCGACTATTTTTCCAATCGGCAACTATGCCGGGTGTCTCTTTAGCGTGGCACTCAACACAGCTTTTTGATAAGTCTGACATTTTGTGAGCAACTTTAATGTTTTTTACAACATTAAGGTTTAAAGCGTCAGATTTATTTGCATCCATGTTTGCGGCAAAGCCAAAAGACATTAGACAGGCTAATAACATTAGCGACTTTTTAAACATCTCTCCTCCTTACTTGGTTTTATTGTTTTCTTGTTTTTTAATTGCTTCAAATTTATCGATTTGTAGTCCTAAATTCTTGTGACCAACATGCTCGTGGCAGTCAACACATGATTTCTTATTAGGATTTCCAAGAACGAAATAATCTCTATGTGGCAAGAATGATTTACCAGCTTGAATAACATTTTTTAAATTTGAGTGACAAGTTAAACACCCACTATCATAGACAAAGTGAGATGCGTGCTCGCGTTTTTTACGCCAGTCGATCTTGTCTGTATCTGTAAAAAATGTCTTATAGCCATCATTTATCGATACTTTAAGTTTTGTAAGTACATAGGTATAGGCACTTGTATGGTTTAGGTGACAGGCTGAACATTCAGCTTTTATGCCAAGCTTGTTATTGCCGCCGTGTACATCTTCATGATATGCAGCATTCATAGGATCCATCGTGTGACAAATGGTACAGATGTAGCCACTACCAGTCGCGTGAAGTGCATCAGCTATGCCCATAGAAGCGATAAGGCCGATTACGATGCCTATTATCACAGATGACCAAACAAAAAATTTCTTCTTAACTTCAGCCAAAATTTCCTCCTGAATTTATCAATATATCGTAAATTTTTACGAAAATTTTAGACGAATATTATCCAAAAATATATAAATTTTTTCTTTAAGTAAATGAATATATTTATTTGATATTAACTTTCAATAAGAATAAATTTCTTGTAGCCCACCTACATTTTTTTCCAAAATTTGGTTCTTCTCATCAAGTTTGACTAAACCATTTGTTTTAAATTTATTTAAAATTCTCGAAAAAGTTTCTGGAGTCATATTGAGTATTGATGAAATTTTTGTATGCTTTAGCTCATTAAATAGATCTTCATGATTTAAAATGAACCTAGCCACCTTCTCTTCGGAGCTTAGTATTAGTTCTTGGTGGAGTAAATTTGTAGTTATTCTTATCTTTTGAGCCATTGATTTTAGAAATTTCATGCAAATTTCTGGCTTTGTTAAAAATTGTGCTTCAAATTTTTCATAATTTATCTTTAAAACCTCGCCAGAGATCGTAAAAATGGCACTTGCTGGATAAGGGATATTTTCAAAATTTACAACTTCAGCTACAAAATTCATAGGTGCAAGCTGATGGATAAAAATTTCCTTGCCATTTGCCGTAGTTTTATAAAGCTTAACTGAGCCAGTTATCAAAAACGTAAGCCACTTTGGCTCCTCGCCCTCTATAAATAAAAACTCGCCTTTTTTGTATTTTTTAACAACGCTTATTGCTTCAAGTTTGGCTAGGTCCTCTGCGTCAAGGCCTTGAAAAAATGGGATTTGTTCTATCATATTTTACTCGCTTTTAAGATGAAAAAGCATTTTAGCATAAAAAATAGGACAAAATTTAACGGATTTCAAAGGGAGCTTTCTCCCTTATGATTAAAAAATTTATTTTTTTAGAAGATCTCTGATCTCAGTAAGAAGTGCTATATCAGCTGGAGTTTCAGGCTCTGCAGGAGCTGCCTCTTCTTTTTTTGGTAGTTTATTTTTAAGTGTATTTAAAGCTTTGATGACGCAAAAGATACAAAACGCAATGATTAAGAAATCAACCATTGTTTGTATAAATGAGCCATAGTTTATCGTAACAGCTGGCGCACCCTCTGCTGCTTCTTTTAGCGTTAGCTTAAGATCAGTGAAATTTACACCGCCTGTTATAGCGCCAACAACTGGCATGATAATATCACCAACTAGTGATGAGACAATCTTTCCAAATGCTCCACCGATAACAACACCAACTGCCATATCTATGACATTTCCGCGCATCGCAAATTCTTTAAATTCGCTGATAAAACTCATTCTTTCTCCTATAAATAGTTAAATTTTCGTGCGGATTTTATAAAAACTATGCTTTGCTTAGCCTAAAAATTTAAAATTACATAACTTTAAATTTATCAAGCTAGTGTTATAATCCAAACTTCAAATTTAACGTAAGGAATGAGCTTATGTATCGTTTTGCACCCTCTCCAACAGGAGATATGCACATAGGAAATTTACGTGCTGCTATTTTCAACTATATTTGTTCTTTGCAAGATAAAAGTGGCTTTATTTTACGCATAGAAGATACCGACAAAGAGCGAAATATCGAGGGAAAAGAGAAAGATATCTTAGAAATTTTGAGCAAATTTGGCATAAAACCAGAGCAAATTTACATCCAAAGTGAAAATTTAAAATTCCACAGACAGCTTGCATCAAAGCTTCTCATCGATAAAAAGGCCTTTGCTTGCTTTTGCACCGAAGAAGAGCTTGAAGCAAAAAAACAAAAAGCAAAAGAGCAAGGCGTGGCATATAGATATGACGGCACCTGCGAGAGACTAAGCGACGCTGAAGTTTTAAACTGCGAAAAGCCATTTGTCATCCGCATGAAAAAACCAACATGCACGATGAGCTTTACAGATGCGATCAAAGGCGAGCTAAGCTTCGAGCCAGACGCTATTGATAGCTTTGTCATCATGAGAGCAGACAAAACACCAACTTACAACTTCGCCTGCGCGGTTGATGATATGCTTGAGGGCGTGACCTTTGTCATACGCGGCGAGGATCACGTGAGCAACACGCCTAAGCAAGACCTCATACGCGAGGGCCTTGGCTACACTGGCAAGATGAACTACGCACATTTGCCTATCCTTTTAAATATAGAGGGTAAAAAAATGAGCAAACGCGAGAACGAATCAAGCGTAAAATGGCTCTTTGAGCAGGGATTTTTACCTGAGGCGATCGCAAACTATCTGATACTTCTTGGCAACAAAACTCCAACTGAAATTTTTACGATCGAAGATGCAGTGAAGTGGTTTGATATAACCAAAATTTCACGCTCACCTGCTAGATTTGACGTGAAAAAACTTGAGCAGATAAATAGAGAACACATCAAGCTTGCTTCAAAAGAGCGCATAAAAGAGATATTTGGCGTGGATGAGAGCAAGGTTGAGTTAGTTAAATTTTATACTCAAGAGAGCTCACTAGTGCCTGAGATAAAGGCAAAAGTAGAGGCTATATATTCGCCAAAAATAGCTCCAGATGAGTACAAGAGCGAATTTGAGATCATAAAAGAAGCAGCTCGTACTTTAAAAGCATGCGAAACATTTGATGAGTTTAAAAAAGAGCTTATGGCTGCTACAAATTTAAAAGGCAAAAACTTTTTTATGCCGCTACGTGCGCTGCTTACAAACGACCTTCACGGCCCTGAGCTAAGCGAGCTCTACCCGCTCATCAAAGATGATCTAGCGAAAATTTTAATCTAGGAGCAAAAATGATACTTTCGACACTATTTACAGCGATCGCAAACATCTTAAACATCATAGTCACTGTCTATACGTGGATCATCATCGCAGCAGCGCTTGTTAGCTGGGTTAAGCCTGATCCTAGCTCGCCGGTCGTGCAGCTACTTTATAGGCTTACTGATCCTGTTTATAGCTTCATCAGACGCTACATCAAAACAGAATTTAACGGCATCGACTTTGCCCCGCTCATCGTGCTTTTGGCACTTCAATTTTTAAGTCAATTTCTAATAAGGCTTTTGTTTGTTTTTGCTGCGTCTCTTTAGTATCATCTCTTTAGCCTGCGTCGCTCTTTTAGCTAAAATTTATACCTACGAAGAGCTAAAAAACGAGCCAAAAAGCCTTGCAAAAGACTACTACATAAACCGCCTCATAAACGAAGGTAGCTACACAAAGGAGCAGATAGTTGAGCTTTCACGCGACGTTTTTAGAAAAAGTGGCTTAGTTCAAAAATCAATCAATAAAATTTTGCCGCCAAAATCAGCTCCTAGCAAATGCCCTGGCATAAACGCAAGCAATATCACAACTGCTAGCTTGGCTTGCCAAAATTTACTAACAACGATGAGCTTTTCTCTAAAGCTTGATAGCAAAACTCGTGAAATTTTAGCGGCAAATCTTGCAAGCACAAATCCAGAAAAAGCTAGGATTTTACGCACTTTAAACGAGCCAAACCCGGCTCTAAGCTTTGCAAATGTAAATGATACAAAGAGCTTTTTAGAGCTTTTTAATGCCTCAAACCCGCAAAGCAAAAGCGCTCTTTTTAGCACAAATTTTGAAGCAAATTTTATGAACAAGCTCTACTTGCAAAAGGGCTTTACAAATTTACTAAACGATGTAGTTTTTAATAAAAAATATGAAGGCTTTAGAAGAAATTTACTTAGCATAGATCCAGCTGTAACTGAAAAAAGCGACGCATTTACACTTGGACTAAACGCCATCTTGCTTGGTCAAAATGACGTTGCTTTTAGCTTTTTCACAAGAGCTAAAAACACCTTTGATAGGGCTTGGCAAAGAGACAATGCCACATTTTGGCAGTATGAACTAAGCGGCGATGAGAGTTTTTTAAAAGAGCTAAGTGCTAGCAAAGATGCAAATATCTACTCACTTTACGCAAGAGATTTGGTCGGTGGTGAGCCACTTGAGGTGATCGTGCCAAGACCTAGCAAGCAAAATATCGAAAATTTTGATGTGAGCGATCCATTTTTATGGAACAAAACCGCTGCTCTTGCAAAGGATATGAACGCCACACAAGCAAGCGAATTTGCGATGAAATTTTACACAAACGAGAGCATCGGCGCATACGCATACTTCATGCAAAAGGCGCATGGCTGGGAGAAGCAGTACTTTTTGATGCCAAGCTCACCAGAGCTTGAGGGCATCAGCACTGAGCGAAAGTCGATGATCTACGCACTTGCTAGACAAGAGAGCCTCTTTATCCCAAGCGTGGTTTCTACCTCATACGCCCTTGGTATGATGCAGTTTATGCCATTTCTTGCAAATGCGATCGGTAAAAAAGAGCTAAAAATTCCAAATTTTGACCAAGACGATCTTTTTAAAACCGATGTCGCCTTTAAATTTGCAAATCACCACCTAAACTACCTTGATAAATTTCTTTACCATCCGCTCTTTACAGCCTACGCGTATAACGGCGGTATCGGCTTTACCAAAAAAGTCATCACAAGAGATGATATGTTTAAAGAAGGTAAATTTGAGCCATTTTTATCGATCGAGCTAGTCCCAGTGGCTGAGACTAGAAACTACGGCAAGAAGGTGCTTGCAAACTACGTGATCTATATGGCGCTTAATGGTTCCAGTATAAAGATTTCGCAACTTTTCGAAAATTTAACAAAACCGGCTTTGACTGATAAATTTCGAAACTAAGCGCGAGATCGTCGCTTTGCTTACTTGGTGCGGTCACTTCATAATAGACCGCCCAAGGCATAGAAAATCCAGCAAATTTAAGCATCTCGTCACTTTCATCAAGCAGCCTTGCATTTGTGGCATTTGAGTCACCATTTACCTTTATATTGCTCAAATTTTGCGCATGCTCTTTTGGGTTTATGGCTACTAAAAAGTGCTCTTTGTTCTCGTCTAAATTTGAGTTATATATAGGATTTAGATAGGTTGCGATTATGAGCGTTCTATCGGTGCCATCTATGATCTCACTCTTGCTTGTGTAGGCTAAAAGCTCATTTTTTAGTGGCTCATGCACGATCACTTTTTGATCAGCACAACCAAATATCATCAAAACAAATATAAAAAATAGTGTAAATTTTCTCATAAAAACTCTTAAAACATTAAATTTTCTCGCATTTTAGCATTTTATTTTTTAAATTTCACTCATAAATTTTAAAGCCAATATGAGCTATAATCGCAAGAAATTTTAACCAAAAAGGCTCTTATGAAAAGACTTGCCATTGCTTTTTCTGGCCCTTCAAATAGCGGAAAAACGACGCTTATCTTAAAAGTCGCAAAAAAATTTATAGATGACGGGCTAAAGGTCGTTGTGGTCAAGCACGACCCAGGCGACAAGGCCAAATTTGACGTTGAAGGCAAGGATAGCTTTAAATTTTCTCAGGCAGGAGCTGACGTAGTTGTGATGAGTCCGACTAGAACGACTTATTTTTCACAAAGCTCGCAAGGCATAGACGAGGTCATAAGGATGATCGGCGAGTTTGATATGCTCCTAGTCGAGGGGCTAAAGACGCTACCACTGCCAAGACTAAGCGTCTTTAGAGGCGAGATCGATGAAGCATATCTTAGCTTTTCAGACGCGATCGCCACTTATAAAGAGCAGATCCCCTACGAGATCACAAATATAAATTTAGACGATATAGACGCCATTTGTGCGTGGATAATCAAAAATACAAAGGCTGTATAATGCAAGAACTAAACCAAATTTTTAACACCATAAAAGATATCGCAAAAGAGATAAGCGAGGTCATAAAATACGCCGATCTTGGCTACACAACTCACGAAAACGCAACTGGCGACACCCAGCTAAAGCTTGATGTAAAAAGCGACGAGATCATCACGGCTAAATTTAAGCAGCTTTCATGCGTAAAAGCGCTAATTAGCGAAGAGAAAGAGGACGAGCTTGAGATAAATAAAAATGCTAAATTTATCATCGCTTACGATCCACTTGATGGCTCAAGCTTAGTTGATGTAAATTTCGCCGTTGGCTCGATCTTTGGTATCTACGAAGACGAGGTAAAACCAGAAAATTTAATAGCCGCAGCTTACAGCATCTATGGTCCAAGACTTGAGCTAGTAATTGCTGAGAAAAAAGGCGCTTTGCCTAAATTTTATAGGCTTGGCAAAAATGGCGAGTTTAAATTTGTAAAAGAGCTTGAGCTAAAAGAAAAAGGCAAGCTAAACGCCACAGGAGCTACGCAAAAAGGCTGGAGCCAAACGCATAGAAATTTTATAAACGAGCTATTTAACGAGGGCTACAGGCTAAGATACTCAGGTGCGATGGTAAGCGACTTGCATCAAATTTTACTAAAAGGCGGCGGTCTTTTTAGCTACCCAGCAACGAGCGATCATCCAAATGGCAAGCTAAGGGTTGTCTTTGAGGTGTTGCCATTTGCCTTTATATATGAAAACGCAAAGGGCGCAACCTCAAACGGCAAAAATCAAACACTTTTTGATATAAAAATAGAAAAAATTCACCAAACTACGCCATGCTTCTTTGGCTCACGTGATGAAATTTCACTTTTGCATAAATTTTACGAGCAAAAATAATGCAAGAAGCACAAGCAAACGAGCCACTTGACGCATTTGAACTAGCCCTAAAACAAAAGGCTAAAATCATGCAAGAGTGCCAAGAGCAAAAAGGTCGCAAAAGCTGTTTTAACTGCGAGGCATTTTTTGACTGCGAGACGAGGATAGAGTATGTAAATAGCTGCTACAACTCGATGTCAAAAGGCAACACCGGCAGTGACGGCGGATTTGATTTTTAAATTTAAAGGAAAAATATGAAAGAAAAAGCTTATATAACTACTCCGATTTATTACGTAAATGACGTGCCACACATCGGTCACGCCTACACGACTATCATCGCTGACACACTTGCTAGATTTAACCGCTTGCAAGGCAAAGAGACCTACTTCATGACTGGCACAGACGAGCATGGTCAAAAGATCGAGCAAGCAGCTCGCGCTAGAGGCAAAACGCCAAAAGAATACGCTGATGAGATCAGTGCGAAATTTAGATCTCTTTGGGACGAATTTGAGATAAGCTACGACCACTTCATAAGAACAACCGACGAAGAGCACAAGCAAACCGTGCAAAATGTCTTTGAAAAGATGCAAGCAAACGGCGACATCTACAAGGGCGAGTACGAGGGCTTTTACTGCGTTAGCTGCGAGACATTTTTCAACCAAAGAGACCTGCTTGAGGACAACCGCTGTCCAGACTGCGGCCGTGTAACATCTTTGGTTAAAGAAGAGAGCTACTTTTTCAAGCTTTCAAAATATGAAGACGCACTTTTAAAATGGTATGAAAACGACGAGCTTTGCGTCATCCCAAAGGGCAAGAAAAACGAGGTCGTAAGCTTTGTAAAAGGCGGACTAAAAGATCTCTCAGTCACAAGAACGAGCTTTGACTGGGGTATAAAGCTACCAAAGAGTGCAAATGACGACAAGCACGTTATGTACGTCTGGCTTGACGCACTCATAAACTACCTAACAACTCTAGGATACTCAAGAGATAACGCTAGAATGGACCTTTGGCCGCATACGACGCATATCGTCGGTAAGGATATCTTGCGCTTTCACGCAGTTTATTGGCCAGCATTTTTGATGAGCCTTGGCTTGCCACTGCCAAAACACGTCGCAGCGCACGGCTGGTGGACGATAGATGGCGAAAAGATGAGCAAAAGCAAGGGCAACGTCATAAACCCAAGAGAGGTCGCAAACGCTTATGGGCTTGAAAATTTCAGATACTTTTTGCTTAGAGAGGTGCCGTTTGGACAAGATGGCGACTACAGCCAAAAGGCTTTGATCGAGCGCATAAACTCAGAGCTTGGCAACGGACTTGGCAACCTGCTAAGCCGCATAGTGGGCATGAGTGCAAAGTATAGCGACTATAAGATCGACTCAAAAGACGTGGTCAAATTTCACAAAGCCGAGCTTGATGAGGCAAAAGGCTATCTTGATGAGGCTATAAAAAATTTAGAAAATTTAGCTACAAACCGCTATTTAGAAGATCTTTGGAAGGTTGTAACTCTGGCAAACGCAGCCGTTGCGAAGTATGAGCCATGGTCGCTTGTAAAAGCTGGCAAAAGTGACGAAGCAAACGCACTTGTGGCGCTTTGCGCAAATTTACTTGCAAAAGTGGCGATACTGCTTAGCCCAGCTATGCCAAAAACTTGCGCTAAGATAGCTGATACGCTTGGCTTTAGCATAGATACGGCTTCTTACGAAGGTCTTGTTTTGAAAAATGAAATTTCAAATTTTGTGGCAAAAGCTACTGAGCCACTTTTCCCAAGGATAGAAAAAGAGCTAATGGGCGAGGCAAGCGAGCCAAAAGTAGAGGCAAAAGCTGAGCCAAAAGAGGAGAAAAAAGAAGAAGGTATCATTAGTATCGATGACTTTGCCAAAATAGTGATAAAAGTGGGCGAAGTGCTCGAGTGCGAGAGGGTTGAGGGCAGTGAGAAGCTACTTAAATTTAAGATAGATCTTGGCGAGGAGCAGCCACGTCAAATTTTATCAGGCATCGCCAAATACTACGAGCCTAGCTCGCTTGTGGGCAAGCAAGTTTGCGTTTTAGCAAATTTAAAAGAGCGAACAATGATGAAAAAATATGTCTCACAAGGCATGATCCTAAGCGCATCAGACGGCTCACTAATGCTTCTTGGCACGCAGGGCAAGGTCAAAAACGGCGCGATCGTTGGCTAAATGACGATAGAAAATTTAACCCACATAATAAATGGGCAAATTTTAAACAACCCAAGCATCTCAAGCGTGACTAGCTTCGCGTTTGAGGCCAAAAATATAAAACGAGGCTACGCTCTCATCGCCACGCAAAGCGATCAGATCGCATCTGCGATAAAGCAAGGCGCCTACGCTATCATTAGCGAAGAAGATATCACGCCAAGCGACGATGAGATAGCCTTTATCAAGGTAGCAAGCCTGCAAACGGCTATCATCAAGCTCATGCGCTTTGAAGCGATCCACAAAAATATCAAATTTTGCGCGGTCAATCCCTTCATAAAAGCGCTTTTAGAGAAGTCGCACCTCGAAAAAAACGCCCACGTCATACCTGAAAATTTAACCGAGCTTTTTTATAAAATTTTTCATGCAAATTTGTTTGACACATTTTTTAGCGACGATACGAGGATACTTCAAAGGCTCTCGCTACTTTACGAGACAGCCTGGACTGACACAAACATAAGCGTGCTAAATCCAAGTTCGATCTTCTTTACAACGCTCATTTACGATGACAAATACTATCAAAATTTATCAATCCCTAGAGTTTTTGCTGGTATGTTTTGCGGACTTCTTGGCTATCTTAAGAAAAACAATATCGGCTTTAAAGTGACAGAGAACAGGATTTCATCGCACTTTGACCCAGTCTTTATCGACAAAGACTTTAAGCCAGTTGGCTTTGGTAGCAGTTTTAGAGCGGTGATAGCTGAAGAAGACGAGGAGCTTTTTTTGACTGAAAGTATATTTCTAAGGCGAAATTTCAGCGAGAGCGAGCTTAAATTTTGCCTGCCAAAAGATAGCACGCTAAAGGTTGAAAACGCTATTTTTTATGAAAATTTAGACGAGATAAAGAAGCTACAAAATTTCGTCTACGCCCTCGTGCTTTGCAAAAAAGAAGAACTACTTGATAGCCTTAGCCAAAGCAAAGAGCAAGGCGGACTCTTTTAAATTTAGAGCCAGAGCCTAAGCCCTGGCAGTTTTTTACTCACCTAAGAAGTATTTTAGATCAGCCTGCGCGTCGCCGCTAATTGGTCTAACGTTAAATTTATCTACTAAGAAATTTATGATCTCTTCATTGAAAAATTTAGGCAAGCTAGGTCCTACATTGATATTTTTGATACCAAGGCTAAATAGCGCTAGCAAGATGATGACCGCTTTTTGCTCCATCCACATTAGCACGATAGAAACTGGTAGGTCATTTACTGCGATGCCTGTTGCCTCGCTTAGTGCTAGAGCGATCTTAACCGCGCCGTTGCTGTCGTTGCACTGGCCAAGGTCGATGTAGCGTGGTAACTCGGTGCCTGGGACGTTGCCAAAGTCGATGTCGTTAAATCTAAATTTGCCACAGCTTGAAGTAAGTATCACGCAGTCTTTTGGAAGGCTAGCAGCTAGCTCTCTATAGTACTCACGTCCCTTGCCAGGCGCGTCACAGCCGGCGATCACGAAAAATCTGCGGATCTTGCCAGTGTTTATCGCGTCTAAAATTTGTGGGGCTAAAGTTAAGATAGTCTTGTAGTGGCCGCCAGTTACTAGGCTCTCGTCGCTATCAAAGCCGCTAACGTCGCCACAAGCTAGTGCGCACTCGATAAGTGGTGTGAAGTCGTCGTTTTCGATGTGTTTTACGCCGTTTGTGCCTGCAATCGAGTAGCCAAATAGCCTGTCAGCGTATGTGCAGTTTGAGCGTAGTGGCACGATGCAGTTTGTTGTCATTAGTATCGCGCCCTTAAATTCGTTAAATAGCTTAGTTTGGTCAAACCACGCCTTGCCGACGTTGCCTTTTAGGTGGCTATACTTGCGTAGTTCTGGGTATCCGTGAGCTGGAAGCATCTCTGAGTGAGTGTAGATGTTGATGCCTTTATCTTTTGTCGCCTCAAGTAGCGCTTTTAGAGCGTGCAAGTTGTGGCCACTTACTAAGATCGCCTTGCCCTCGACCTTGTTTTGGCTCACTCTAACTGGTGTTGGGATGCCAAATTTAGCTGTGTGAGCCTCGCTTAGCAGGTTCATCACCTCAACGCCAGCACCGCCTACTTCAAGAAGCTGCTTGATGTGCTCGTCGAAGTTGAAATTTGAGTTTGTAAGCGTGAAATAAAGCGTATCAGCCATAACGCGATCAACGTTGCTAGTATCAGCGCCAAGCTCGTGTGCGTGGTGGCGGTATGCGCTAAGGCCTTTTAAGCCAAAAACCATCGTATCTTGCAAAAGCGCTAGCGTGTCACTCTTGCCACAGGTACCCATAGGCTGACCCTTTGCACCGCATCCATCCTCAGCGCTCATCTCGCACTGATGGCAAAACATCTTCATATCTTTCATCGTCTCTCCTTTTAAATTTAAAAATTTAAGCGGATTCTATCCTAGGTGGCTAGCCATTTTGGTTGATAGCAGTCAAGAAAAGTTAAATTTAAATTTTAGTTATTAAATTTAAGATTTTATGATTATGGATATCAAAATATAAATTTGAAATCTAGCACAAAGAGTTAATAAAATTTACAAAAAAACGATTTACATTTGAAATTTATTTAAAAGGATGAAAATAAAAAATTTATTACTAGTGGTATTTGCCGCTTTTATGCTTTGCGGCTGCGCTCCAAAGGGGATATTTGTGAGTTTACCAGACGAGCAAGCACCTTCAAGCATTAGCAAAAAGACAAAAATTTACATCGAAAGCGTCAAGGATGTGAGAGCCTTTGAAAACGACCCAAAACAAGCAAGCACCCCATCTTTATATAAGCACAATGTAAATGAAGTTAGCGCAAAAGATAAGCAAAAATACATCGGCAGAACCAGAAGCAGCTATGGCAAGGGGCTATGGAACGTCATTTTAGAAAATAAGCAAAGAACAACTAGCGTAGTAAGGGCGCGCATCGAGGATGCCTTTAGAAGCAACGGCTACCAGGTCATAAAAAATGAAAACGAAGTAGATAAGGATACGATAAGCGTCAATGCAAAGATAGAAAAACTTTGGACTTACTTAACGCTTGGTGCGGTAAAAGTTGGTCTAAATACCGATATAAGCACCACTTTAAGCGTAAATAACAAGGAGCTAAGCACGGTTGTAAAACGCAAAGAGGAGTATCTTTTAGTAAATCAAAACGACTATGCAAATATCATCAAAAGCTCTTTGGCTGAATACAAAGAGAAGCTTGCAAAACAGATAAGCGAGCTAAATTTAGAGTAAATTTTAGGCTAGCTACTAAATTTATAGTAGTTAGCTTTTAAATTTCAAGGCAAATTTCACTTTTTATAAGGGATTTTATCAACGGCGTTTGCTTTTTTAAAGCCATTTAGCCTTAGCCTACAGCTATCACAAAGCCCGCACGCCTCGTCCTCGCTCTCGTAGCAGCTCCATGTAAGCTCTATTGGTGAATTAAGCTCAAGCGACTTTGAGACGATATCAGCCTTGCTTAAATTTACAAGCGGTGTGACGATCTCGCAAGAAAAATCAGCCGACGTGCCTAAATTTATCGCCTCATTTATGCTTTTTATAAAGCTCTCTTTGCAGTCAGGATACCCAGAGCTATCCTCCTCGACCACGCCTATGTAGATCGCCTGCGCTCCTTCTTTTTCAGCAAGTGCTGCGGCGATTGAGATAAATACGCCATTTCTAAACGGCACGTAGGTGTTTGGCACGTCCTTGCTAACGCCATCTTTTCTTATCTGCAGGCTCTTATCCGTTAGCGAATTTCCGCCTATTTGAGCGATGAAGCTAACGTCTAAATTTATCTTTTTGACCACGCCAAGTCGCTCACAGATCTCGTCAAACGCGCGCTTTTCTCGCTTCATTGTTCTTTGATTATAGTCAAAATGAAGTGCGACCACATCATATCCAGCCCTCTTTGCCATCACAGCGCAAAGCGTGCTATCCATGCCACCGCTCATTATACAAACTGCTTTTTTCATATTTTGCCCTTTAAATTTGCTAAAATTATACAAAAATTTACTAAGGACAAGCCAAAAATGATACTTTGCGAAGAGAGTTATCCAGAAATTTTAGATCAAATTTGCTCATATCTAACGCCTGGAGAAGTTGAGCTTTTATTTATCAATAAAGATGAGATGAGAGAGCTAAACAGATCTGAGCGCGGTATAGATAAAACCACTGACGTCTTAAGCTTCCCCCTTGAGCTTGTCATCCACGCCCCACTTGGCTCGGTAGTCATAAACAAAGATATGGTAAAAGAAAAAGCTGCCGAGCTAAATCACAGCGAAGAAGCTGAAACTGCGCTACTTTTTACACATGGCTTGCTGCATATCTTGGGATATGATCACGAAAAGGATGACGGGCAGATGAGGGAGAAAGAGTGCGAAGTGATAGCTAAATTTAACCTGCCAAAGAGCCTAATCGTAAGAAGCGAGGACGTTAGGCTTATTGATCTTATAAACAAAAAGGGCTAATAAAGCCCCTGATTTATACAGCCTCTTTTTTCGTATCTAAATTTTCAGTTTTTGGTGCAAAAGCCTTATTTATCTTTCTTATCCAGATAACAAGCGAGATAAACAAGATGAAGTAAAGCACGTAGCTAGCGATAGGCCAGCTGGTGTTTGTGCCACTATCTTTTATCGAGATCACGTTTCTAAACTCATTTAGCATAGAAATTCTATATCCGTAGTACTTGATAGTGACGTTGTTGTCGCTATTTGCAAAGCCTTGAGCCTTGGCTTGGATGTCGGCTGAGTTAAATTTAAAATAAAATGGAAAGCCCCACGCCGTATCTTCATTTCTATAAGCCATCACCTTTTGGTCATTTTGCGCATCTTTTGCGTAGATAAAATAGACATCTCTAACAGGCCCATCTGCTGGGTTTTTAGCGTCTATTATGCCATCTTTGTCCATGCGTTTTACGTCACCACCAGTTATCTGCACGCTTGCGTAGTGCGGGAATGAATAATCGACCACAAGAGCCAAAAATAGGTGCAAAAGCACTACAAAACTAACGCAAATTCTTTTTATAAATTTGATCATTTCTATCCTTTAAATTTGCGCTATTTTATGAAAAGATAGCTTAAACAAAGGGGCAAAGCGCCCCCATAAATTTAAGCCTTTTTATTAAGCATAAATTTTAAAAGCTGTGCAAAGAAGCAGATGCCACCGATTATCAAGATCGTGTCGCCTAGCATCCTTAGCCATCTTAAATTTTGCAAGTGTGACTGCTGTAAAAGCTCAGCACTTCTAGCATACCACATACCTTGATCTAGGCTTGCAAATGCCTGATAGATGCCTATTGGAAGTAGTGAAAGCACGATCATTAGCATAAGTCCTGCATTTAGCCCCCAAAAGCCAACTTTCATCAAATTTTCATCAAATTCTTGCCCTTTAAATAGATAAGTAGCCACGAGCCAGACAAAGCCAAGTGCCAAAAATCCATAAACGCCAAATAGCGCTGCGTGTCCATGAACTGGCGTTGTATTTAACCCTTGGATGTAAAATAGTGAGATCGGAGGATTTATCAAAAATCCAAAGACACCAGCGCCTAGCATATTCCAAAAGGCAACTGCAATGAAGCAGTAAAGTGGCCATTTAAGCGTTTTAGCCCAGCTTTGAGCAAACTGAAGTTTGTAGTGCTCATACGCTTCAGCGCCAAGTAAAACTAAAGGCACGACCTCAAGCGCTGAAAAGCTTGCACCAATAGCCATTATAGGCGTTGTGGTGCCTGCAAAGTAGAGGTGGTGAAATGTGCCTGGGATGCCGCCTATCATAAAGAGTGACGCGCTTGCAAGCGTTGAAAATGTCGCAAATCTTTTTGAGACAAGACCCAGCGAGACAAAGACAAAGGCGAGCGAAGCCGTCGCAAACACTTCAAAAAAGCCCTCAACCCAAAGATGCACGACCCACCAGCGCCAGTACTCCATCACTGGCAATGGACTTCTTTGTCCATAAAATAGCCCTGCTCCGTAAAATAAGCCAACTGCAACCGCCGACATAGCAAAGATAGCAAGTAAATTTTTATCGCCTTTGTTTTTAAAGCCACCTGCAAATCCACGAAGTAAAAGCAACATCCAGATGACAAGACCGACAAACAAAATGATCTGCCAAACACGTCCAAGATCGATGTATTCATATCCTTGATGTCCAAGCCAGAAGCTTAAATTTATAGGCATGATGTTTGCGATAGCTAGATACTCACCCACAAAACTGCCAACTACAAGGATAAGTAGCGCGTAAAATAGCAGATCAACACCAAGCTTTTGATATTTTGGATCCTTGCCGCCATTTATGATCGGAGCTAAAAATAGTCCAGCCGCTAAAAATCCAGTCGCTATCCAAAATATGCTAGCTTGTATATGCCACGTTCTAGCAAGCGAATAAGGGATGTAGGCTGATAAATTTATGCCATAAAATTCTTGCCCTTCGACTGTGTAGTGAGCTGTAAAGCCGCCTATTAAAATTTGAAACGCAAATAGAGCTAGCGTGACAAAGAGATACTTTTTAAGCGCCTTTTGTGATGGTGTTAAATTTAGCTTTTTAAGCGGATCTTCGCTAATTGGCTCAAGTTTTTCATCATCTTTTTTGCCATAAAATGAGCTAAACCAAACAAGAAGTCCAACGCCAGTTAGAAGTATCACGACGCTTGCGATCGACCAAAAGATATTCTCACTTGTTGGCACGTTATCGATTAGCGGTTCGTGAGGCCAGTTGTTTGTGTATGTTGCCTCGCTGCCAGGTCTGTTTGTCGCTGTCGCCCAGGCTGACCAGAAGAAGAAGTTGTTTAGATCGGCTCTGTCGCTTGCACCTGGGAGCGTATTTTCTTTCATCGCATAAGCTTCTCTTAAAGGTTTAAATTTAGGATCATCTCCAAAAAGAGCGGCATACTCGCTAGCTACTTGACTTATTGCCTTTAGCCTATCAGCGCTTAGCACAAATTTATCGTCCTTTACGCTATTTTCTCTATACTCTTTTTTAAGTAAAACCTTTAAATTTGCCTTTTGTTCGTCGTTTAGATCGGCGTATTTTAGATGATAAATTTCATCAGCTTTGATCTCTAAAAAGGCAACTAGCTCTTTGTGAAGCCAGTCCGCACTCCAATCAGGCGCTTGATATGCCCCGTGCCCCCAAACAGAGCCAACTTGCATACCGCCTATGCTTTGCCAAGCCTCTTGACCTTTGTAGATACTCTCTTTATCGATCACGACCTTGCCATTTTCGTCAGTGAAATTTACAACTGGAGGCGAATTTCTATAAACCTCAACGCCGTAGTAGCCTAAAATACTAAAGCAAACTACCAGCACAGCAACAAGTGCGAGCCAGTATCTCTTGTATTCACGCATTAACTCTCCTTTTTTAAAATTTAGGAGAAAGTTTATCTCATTTCAAAATAGTGACTAATGACATATGTCAATAAAAAGAGAATATTTATCCTATTAGCTTTATATGAATTTACAAAATATGCAATTTTTTCACAATGAACATGCAAATTTTACATAACATTAATGTAAATAGCGGTAACATATCAACCAAATTATTTCACACGAAAAAAGGAAAAAATATGCAAATGAATTTCATGCACAAAGTGGCTAAAATAGGCCTTGTTGCTTCACTTTTTACAGCTCTTAGTCTAAGTGCTGCTGAGTCTGCAAGAAGCATAACCGATATGCAAGGTGTCAAAGTAAGCGTGCCTGAGAAGGTTGAGAAGATCGCAGCACTGTGGAATGCAAACAACGAGATCATCCTAGCACTTGGCGGTATGGATAAGGTTGTAGCCACAACTGATCTGATCAAAAACAACAAGTGGTTTGAGCACGTCTATCCAAAACTTAAAAATTTACCAGCTGCGCTAAACGGCAAAGACCTTCAGATCGAAGAGCTAGTTAAGCTCGCGCCTGATGTTGTTATAGTCTCAAGCAAAAACTACCAAGATGAACTTATCAAAAACGGCTTTAGCGCGGTAAATTTGATCTTTAGAGACTATCCAGATATGGAGAAAAGCATCTACGCAACAGCTGAAGTCATAGGCACTGATGATGCTAGAAAAAAAGCTGAAAAACTTGCTAGTAAAATCCACGATAACTCTGAGTTTGTAACAACAAGAACAAAAAGCATCCCTGATGCTAAACGTCCAAAAGTACTTCACCTTCTTGGTGGTGCAAATTTGCTAAAAGTTGATGGTACAAACACCATCCAAAACACTTGGATCAAGCTAGGTGGCGGTGTAAATGCTATCAATACTGAGGGTTCAATGATCGAAGTTAGCGCTGAAGAGATCATCAATGCAAACCCTGATATCATCATCGTTGGCGGCAATGACACAGACGCACAGATCAAAAAGATAAAAGAGCACCCTGCATTCTCTGGCTCAAACGCTGTTAAAAACGGCAAAGTTTATGGTAACCCAAAAGGTGTATTTAGCTGGGATAGATATGGTGCTGAAAACGTACTTCAAATTTTATGGGCAGCAAAAACTATCCAACCAGATCTATTTAAAGATGTCGATATGAAAGTAAAAACAAAAGAGTTTTATAAAGAGTTTTTAAATCACGATCTTAGTGACAAAGAGTATGGCTATATCTTAAAAGGCCTAAACCCTGACGGTAGCAGCAAGTAAGATATGAAAAACACAAATTTTTCAATAGTTGTTATCTTTTTAGCTCTACTAACGCTTGTTTGCGCCTTTGTCGCACTTGGCGTTGGTAGATTTTACATACCTTTTAACGACGTCTTTAGCGTGCTAGCTCACAGCTTTGGTTTTGGAGATGGCGCAGCTAGCAACATCACAAACGTGATAGAAAATTTACGCATACCTCGCATTATAGCCGCTATCTTAGTCGGTGCCGCTCTTAGCGTGAGCGGTGCAGCCTATCAAGGTGTCTTTAAAAACCAGCTAGTAAGCCCTGACCTTCTAGGCGTATCAGCAGGTGCTTGCGTGGGAGCTGCAACTGCGATCATCTTTGATCTATCGCTATTTTGGATACAAATTTTTGCATTTGGCTTTGGCCTAGCAGCCGTTGCTATCACTCTAGCCATACCTAAGATGATGGGACGCACGAGCACGCTTATGTTGGTTCTTTCTGGTATCATAGTAAGTGGCCTCATGGGTTCAATAATCGGCTTTTTAAAATATGTCGCAGACCCTGAGACAAAGCTACCTGACATCGTTTATTGGCAGCTTGGTAGCCTTGCTAAGCTTGATAGCGATAACTTAATATACATCGCCCCAGTGATGATCATCTGCGCCATTTTACTTATCGCCATGAGCTGGCGTATAAATTTGCTCTCTCTTGGCGACGAGAGTGCGGCAAGACTAGGTGTAAATGTGGCTTTTGAGCGCGCTGTCATCATCATCTGCGCTACGCTTCTTACAGCGTGCAGCGTCTGCATAAGCGGTATAGTCGCTTGGGTGGGACTTCTCATGCCTCACTTAGCGCGCATGCTAGTTGGCGCAAATAACATAAAAAGCATGCCTGCAAGTATATTTATGGGTGCGATATTTTTGCTATTTGTTGATACCTTAGCGCGCAGCATAAGCGTGAGCGAAGTGCCTCTTGGCGTACTTACTGGCTTTATCGGCACGGTATTTTTCGTCTGGGTTTTATGGCGAAATAAAAAGGTTGCGTGATGCTTGAAGTTAGAAATTTAAACTTTAGCTACCCAAACGGGGCTGGCAAACTAGAAAATGTAAATTTAAAGATAGGCGCTGGGGAAATTTTAACCATTCTTGGTCGAAATGGAGCTGGCAAATCAACCACTCTAGGGCTCATCAGCGGCTCACTAAAGCCAGTTTCTGGAGAAATTTTCCTTGATGGCAAAAACGTAGATAGCCTAAGCAACAAAGAGCGCGCTAAGATCATGGCGTATGTCGCTCAAAGCGAGGTTACTGAGTATGACTACACAGGGCTTGAGTTTATCACGATGGGTCGTGCGGCGCACCTTGGTATCTTTGCAAGACCTAGCAAAGAGGACGAAGAGATCGCTAGAATTTACACCAAAAAGCTTGAGATCGAGTATCTTGAGGATCGCTTCATCACACAGATGAGTGGCGGTCAAAAGCAGATGTGTATGATCGCTCGTGCGATGGCTGCGCAGCCAAAGATGATCATATTTGACGAGCCAACGAGCGCGCTTGATTTTGGCAACCAGTATAAATTTCTACGCACCGTCAAATGGCTAAAAGAGCTTGGCTACTCGGTCGTGCTAACCACTCACAACCCTGACTTTGCCGTGCTTCTTGGCGGATATGTCGCTCTTGTAAAAGGTGATGGCGAGGTTGGATTTGGCACGGTTGATGAGATCATTAGAAGCGAAAATTTAAGTAAGCTTTACGGACTAAATTTAAACGTAAGCTACATCGACGAAGTAAAAAGAAACTGCTGCCTCACTTATCCACTCTAAATTTATCTGCTCTTAATTTTTAAGGGCAGATCACTCGTTTTATCTAAAAATTTCTACTTAAATTTACTAATCATAAATGCTAAAATGCAAAATAAATTTAAAAGGATAACAATGGCTTACCCACTACTAGGCACAAAGATCGTGATCGATGAAGAAAAGGTTATAAGAGAGAAAAAGTATAAGCTAGATGTGATCTATGAATATTTAGACAAACTTGCCAAGCAGTGCGACTTGATCAAGATTGATAAAAATACCTTTCACGCAAAGGGTAATGAAAATGATTTGGCAAATTTGGGTATGTTTATGTGTAGATACGCGGTAGAGAACGAATGGCTGACAAAGAATATAAAAGAGTGGATTTGCATTAGCGAGCGAAGTGGAAATGAGGATATGATAGCAAGGTTTAAAAGAGAGAAAATGGGAGTTTGGGAGTGAGCGATAAAAAATCTCGCCATATCAAATTTTCATGTAAATTTTAAAAATAGTCTGCGAGAGATTAGATTTCGCTAGGTAAGACAAATTTAGATATAGCGCAAAAATAAAAGTGCTCTAAAACCCTGAGCCATTTTGTCACAGAGAACCAGACTGGTTTGCTAGCAACCTTTTTAACAGCAATATTAAAAAGTCGCGATAAAGCTAAATCAACCCGCGTAACAGTTGCCATTTTCTATCAAATTTAAAGCTAGCCATAAAAGCTTGCACCATCATCTTAAATTTAACGCAAATTTGTCAAAAGCGATCATCTGCCTTAAATTTCACGCAACCCACAAGATCAAATTTAAACTTTATTTTTAAATTCCGCCACTCTGGCCTTTGCAGCCTGCGTGATATCATCCTCATAGTCGTAGAAGTTAAAGGTCGCTCCGTGCTGAAAAAAGCCGTTTAGTATATCGCCGCTTTGGCGGTTTTTCAGATCAAGTTCGGCCACCTTAAAGCCGTCATTTGTCGCGCAAAATTCTTTTAGTCTAGCTGGCGCCTCTTTTAGCTTGGTAAATAAAAAGCAGTATCCATCGCCGCCGTTTCGCCCCACTCTACCGCGCAGCTGATGAAGCGTGGCAAGCCCAAGCCTCTCAGCACCCACGATCACTATCGTATTTAGCCTTGGTAGCGAGATCCCAACCTCAACAACTGTCGTTGAGAGCAAAATTTCGCCCTCTTCTCTAAACCGTCTTAAAATTTCCTCTTTTTCTTTGTCCTTGCCGTGTGTAACAAAAACATTTTTGAAATTCTTTAGCCAAAAGCCCTGCGCCTCATTTAGGCTTTGATAGTTTGAGCTCTCGCTACTCTCAACTAGCGGATAGATGATGGCTACTTGAAAGCCACTCTCAAGCTGCTTTTTGATGTGAGCTAGCAGGTAGCCAAACTCGCTTGCGCCTAAAATTTGGCTCATTATATTTTTCTTAAACGGCATCTGCTTTAAAAAGCTAAAATTTACGATCTCAGACTGAATTAAACTTAGCGTCCTTGGTATGGGCGTAGCTGAAAACTGCACGAAATTTGCTCGCTCGTCCTCGTTTGAGGCAAGCTCTTCTATCTTTTTGCGCTGATTTGAGCCAAAGCGGTGCTGCTCATCGACCATGACAAGGGGCGAATTTGGTAGCTCGTGAAAGAGCAGCGCATGCGTGCCAACGATCAAATTTACCCCGCTAAAGTCTATCTTTTTCTCCCCGCTTCGCACCAACATCACATTCATAAAAGGCGGTAGCAGCCTCTTTGCTTCGTTATAAATTTGCTCGCTTAAGATGCTTGTTGGTGCCATCAAAATGGCACTTTGCGGATAGACGCTAAGCGCTGCTGCAAGGATAACTAGCGTCTTGCCACTTCCCACGTCGCCCATTATGACGCGCCTTTTTGCCTGCACGGCACTAAGGTCGTCTCTGATGTCATTTATCGCATTTAGCTGATCATTTGTCGGCGTAAATGGCAAGCTCTTAAGCCAAGAGCTTATGTCAAAAAGCTTGATTTTTGGACTTTTAAAGTAGGTTTTTTTCGCACTTAGCTTTTTTATGTAGTTAAAAATTTCTACAAATTTTAAGATTTCCACGCCATCATTATCATTTTTTAGGCGGTATAAAATTTGCACACTTTGCTCATCTAGCCGCTGCAGATCAGCTAGAAATTTAGCCTCTTTTTCATTTAAGCCCTCGGCTAGTAAATTTTGTAAATTTAGATATTTTAAGATGAGTTTTTTTAGCTCTTCGTCTTTTAACTCGGTCTTAAATTTAGGCACGATCTGGCCTATTTTTGTGGTGATTTTTGGATTTACTATCTGCCACGAGCCAAAGGCGTAGGAGCAAAGCCCATATATCGCCATCTCTTTGCCGACCTTAAAAGCGCCGTAGTGCCAAGACTTTGCGTTAAAAATGACGATCTTTACGCTACTTTGCCACTGCTCGCAAAAGGCAAGTGCTGTCAGCATGCCAGGGCGCGAGGCGAGCGAGGTGATCTTTACATTTATGCAAACCTGCCCTTCTCTTGGGCTCTTAGCGATCGTCGTATCCTCAAAGCCCTTTGGTAGCACTAGAGCAAGGTCGAGCAGGCTAAGCACGCCTATTTTTAGAAGTTTTGCTCTGTCGCTTGTTTCAAATTTCATTTTTTAGGACGCAAAAACTTAGCTCGTTTATCTCTGCGTGGGCTTTTATGAAGCTATTTAGCTCGTTTAGCGAAAGGGCTGAAATTTTATCCAAGTCCTTTAAAAATGCCCCAAGCTCGCCATGCTCATAAAACTCACCCTGCGCGATGTCAAGGCGCTTAAATAGCGTCTCAAGTCTAAGTGGCAACGAGCCAAGTAAAAATTTCTTCGCCTGCTCAAGCTCGGCCTTGCTAACGCCTTTTTTGCTAAATTTTAAAATTTCCTCTTTTATAACGGCGATCGCCTCATCTTTTTTCTCATTTTTTGTCTGCATGTAGCCGTAAAACTGGCTGTAAGAGAGATTTAGCAAATTTCTAGCGTAGGCGCTGTATGCAAGCCCTCTTTTCACGCGGATCTCCTCCATGAGCCTCGAGCCAAAGCCACCCTCGCCTAAAATAAATGTCGCCACTGCGGCCTTGTATTTTTCTTCAGGTTTTACGTTAAATGGCGCACCAAAGTAGATGTAGGCCTGCTCGCTTTGCCTGATGATCTCGCTGCTTTCGCACTTGTTGCTTGGACTAAAGCGCTCTAGTTTTCGCACCTTGCCAGGTTTTAGGATTTCTAAAACGCTAGCAAGCTCTTTTGTCTGCTTCTCGTCGATGTCGCCACCAAGCACGCAAAGCAGGTTTGAAAGGTCTAAGTGCTCGTTTAAAAATTTCCTCACATCTTCAAGCGTGATCGCTTTTACGCTCTTTTTCGTGCCGATACTAGGCTGTGCAAGCACGCTTTTTGGGTATAAAAGCTCAAAAAGCCCCTGCCTTGCCACGTAGTCAAAGTCGTTTTCATTTGCTGCGATCTCGCCAAGAGTGACGGTCTTGCACCTATTTAGAATTTCTTCTGTTAAATTTGGAGCAAGTAGTAGCTCTTTTAGCTTGCCGCACGCAAAGGCAAAGTGCTCTTTTAGGCAGTTTAGGTCTATGCAAAATGTCTCAAAGCCGCAGCTTGCATTTAGGCTAATCGCCCGCACTTCAAGCTCTTTGGCAAATTTAGCTGAGCCTAGCTTCATATCACCCTCGTTTAGCAAATTTGCACTTAGTCTTGCAAGGCCTGCAAGCTTGCCATTTTGCGAGCTACCAGCTGCTTTGAAAACTAGCTTTAGGCTCACTACTGGCATCGCTTTTGAGCTTTCAAAAACGACTGGGATTTTTACATTTTTTACATTGATATCTAAAATTTTCATCTAAAATTTCTCCAAAATATCGTAGTTTGTGTTGCGCTTAGCTGGAATTTCTCCGACATCTTTTATAAGCTCGATCATCTGATCTTGATTCATCCTAAAGCTTGCACCTGCGGCCTTTACGACGTTTTCTTCCATCATCGTGCTACCAAGGTCGTTTGCGCCAAAAAGAAGTGCTAGCTGGCCTACGTAGCTGCCCTGCGTGACCCAGCTACTTTGGATATTTTTAAAGTTATCCAAAAAGAGCCTTGAGACCGCAAGAAGCCTTAGATAGACGTTTGAGCTTTGCTTTTTGATCTCTGGGAATTCTTGCATAAGCTTTGTATTTAGCCCTTGAAAGCTCCAAAGTATAAATGCCCTAAATCCAGCCGTTTCATCTTGTAAATTTCTGATGTGCTCCCAGTGCTCCACGATCTCACGAGTGCTCTCAACCGTGCCAAACATCATCGTAGCAGTCGTTTTTATACCAAGCTCGTGCGCCTCTTTATGTATGCGAAGCCAGTCTGCGGTGTCGCACTTTTTAGGGGCGATGATGTCACGAACGCGGTCGCTTAATATTTCCGCTCCAGCCCCTGGCATCGAGTATAAGCCCTTTTCGTTTAGGCGTCTTAGGACCTCTTTTGTAGAAATTTTTGAAACTCTTGCTATGTAGTCGATCTCAACGGCTGAGAAGCCATGTATCGTGATGCTTGGATAGTGCTTGTTGATGTAGCTTACAAGCTCCTCGTACCACTCGATCTTTAGCTTTGGATGAACGCCACCTTGAAATAAAATTTGCGTGCCGCCAATGGCGATAAGCTCCTCGATCTTCTTGCCGATCTCCTCAAAACTTAGCACGTAAGCGTCCTCTTCTTTTGCGTGGCGGTAAAATGCGCAAAATTTACAATCCACCCAGCAGACATTTGTATAGTTGATGTTGCGATCTACGATGAAGGTAGTAATGCCTTCTGGATGAAGCTCTTTTTTTCTAGCTAGCGCCATCTTGCCAAGCTCGTGAAGCGGTGCATTTTCTATAAGATCGATGGCTTCATTTACACTAAGTCTTTTCAAATTTAACCTTTTATTTTGCTTATTTTTGGGCGAAAGTTTAGCCAAAAATGCTTTTAAATATGATAAATCAGGCGTTATGAAAAATTAATTTTTAAAGGCTAAAATGTGAGAAATTCTTTAAAGGAGCGAGTTATGAAAAAGGTGATATTTGCCGTTATCTGCGGGCTATTTTTAGTTGGTTGTGCCAAAAATGAGCCAAAGCCAGCTGGGCCTCAAGGTGCAAGTTGTGGATGTGCTCATCATCAAAAAATGATGCAAGAAAATATGCCAAGCTGCCCACATCATGGCATGCAAGGTGCGATGCATGAGCAAATGCCAGCAGGCTGCCCAGCCCACGCAAAATAGATAAAGTGCCAAATGGCACTTTATTTTAATATAACCTTGTCGCCTTTAGTGCCTAAAACCTGCACTTTCTCGCCGTTTTTTAGCGCTCCGTCATACTTCCAAAGAGTGCCTTTAAAATAGACCATATTTTCTCTGATCTCGCCAACTCCAGGCTCATCTAAAAACTCCTCGTTATAGCTCTCTTTTTTAGCCATAAATTTACTCTTTAACGGCGCCTTTAAGAGCGCAAGCAAGATAAAGGCAAGCACTAAGACGGCTAAAATTTGAAAGCTCCACTCAAAACTAAAGCCAAAATTTACCGCTCCAACGATGATAAAAGCGACGCCAAAAAAGAGCAGATAAAACGAAAATAGCATAAGCTCAGCCACGCACAAGAGCGCGCCGATAGCTATCATTATAAAAGGACTTATCACGCCTTATCCTTAGCTAAGAAATTTTTTAAAACGCTAAGCGAGCCAATTAGCTCAGTCGCCTCGTAAGGAACTAAAATTTTATCTTTTGAGCTGTTTTTAGCTAGCTCACTAAATGCCCCGACCCTGTCACGTGCTAGCAGAAATTCAGCCGCATTTGCGTTTTTGCTCATGCTGTCATTTATCATATCCATAGCCTCTTTTTGAGCCGTTGCGATGGCGATTTGCTCATATTTTTTCGCATCAGCCATACGCTCGATCGCCTCTGCTTGAAGCACCTTTTCTTGTTTTAGCGCCTCTGCGTTGCGTATTAGCGCCTCTTTTTCAGCCAAGGCCTTTAGCTCGATCGCACGTTTTTCGCGCTCAGCTTTCATCTGCATATTCATCGCCTCTTCTATACCAAGTGGGACAGAAATTTCAGAAATTTCAACCCTCATGATCTTTACGCCCCAGTTGCCAGCTGCATCACCAAGAGCCACTTGAAGTGCGGCATTTAGGCGGTCACGTGAGCTTAGTGTATCGTCAAGATTCATCGCTCCTATCTCGCCACGAAGCGTTGTCATGGCTAAATTTGCAATGGCGCGCTTGTAGTTATCTACGTTATAAACCGCCATTTTTGCGTCAAATACCTTTAAAAAGACGATGCCATCGACGCTAATATTAACATTATCTTTTGTGATGACTTGCTGTTTTGTGATATCAACAAGCTGCTCTTTTATAGTTATGATCGCCCTTATCTGATCGACAAATGGGATTATGATGTGAAATCCCCCGTCAAGCACCTTGTGAAATTTACCAAGTCGCTCGATCAGCAAGTTATCTGCTTGCGATACGATCTTGATGCCAGCTTTTAAAAACAAAAATGCAAAAATGACCAAAACAACGACTAAAACGCCAAATGTCTCAACTTGCATCTTCTCTCCTTTAATTTATAATTTGTTATTTTCTTAAGTATTATAATACATTTTAAATTTTATTTTCAAAAAGGATCAGCATGAAAAATTTTATCTTTGCACTAAGTGCGGCTCTACTTTTAGCAGGTTGCGCTACGTCAAACCAAAGCGCGAGCGTCCCACAAGGCAAATGTGAAGTAAAAGGTAGCTGCATGGCTCCAGTAAGCAGCATCGAGGGCACTTACAAGGCGTTTTTACCTTGCGCTAGCTGCATGGGCATAGACTCAACCCTTACGCTTAAAAAAGACGGCACATTTGAAAGTGTGATGAACTACAAGTCAAAAGACAACTACAAAGCCGTTAGCAAGGGCAAATACTCAGTTAAAAATGGCGTTATCACAACCGTTGATGAGTATAAAGAGAAGAGCTTTTATAAGGTCGATGGCGAGAACCTAAAGATGCTTGACATGGATCAAAAAGAGGTCACTGGCGAGCTAAAAGACAAATACATCTTTAAACGCGTAAAATAAATTTTAAAGGCAAAATGATATAATTTTGCAATTTTTAAGGAGTTGCAAATGAAATATCTTTTTGCCATACTTATCTCATTTTTTATCATCGGCTGCGCGAAAAATGAAAATTTAAAGCCACAAAATCAAGAGCAAACACAAAAATCAAAAGAAGAAAAACCTCTTCTTAGAGATGAAAAACCCAAAAAACCAGAAAAACTAATACTTTCAAACTCTATCTACACGAGCTACTATACCACCTTGCCATGCTCAAACTGCGAGGGCGTGAAGACCATCCTAACTCTAAATAAAGACAAAACCTACACAAAAACTATGCTTACGATGGATAAGGCTGCTACTTTGGTAGAAAAAGGCGGCACATTTGATGTCGATGAGAGCGCTATCGTGCTAAAAGATGAAAGCGGCGCACTTAGCTACTTTGTGCCAAACAAAAACTCACTTCTTCAGCTTGATGATAAGAAAAATAAGCGAGTTGGCGTGCTGGCTCAAATTTATAATTACGAGCCGGTAAATAAGGCATATAAAGATAGTTTTTTTGCTAGATTTTCTAAATTTAAAGACAAAAATGGCTTTTTAGAGCTTGTGCTCGTGCCTAGTAAAAATGGCGCAAAGATAAGCTTTTACTCATCGCTAAAAGATGGCTCACCACTTTGTAAATTTAACTCAGAGCTGCTTTATGGCAAGGGCATTTTTTACCTTTTAGACGAAAAAGGCGTGGCTTTAAGCGTGCATAAAACCGCTAACGACATCTTCATAATCGCAAATGATAAAATTTGCAAAAATGCTCACATAAGCGGACACTACAAAAGAGAAAAAGGCAGATCTAGCCTCTTTGGCAAGGGCTTTTTTGCTAAACTTACAAACGAGTCAGCAAACGCTGATGTGATGAAATTTTATGGCGCAAAAAACATAAAAAGAGACAATACCAAAAAAGAAAATAGCTACATCATCACAAATAAAAACGAGAGAATTTTTGAATACACCTTGCTAAACGGCATCATTACAAGCATCGAAATTTACTCAAATGAGTTTAAAACTCCAGAAAACATCAGCCTAAAATCAAATTTCAAAGATATAAAAAACGCACTTGTCATCTCTAAATTTCAAAGCGACGCAAACAATATCTATCTAAAAATAAACAGCCACGATATGCTCATAAAGCTTAAAAATCCACTCGCACAAGAGATAACAAACTTAAGCCAGATACCAGACGAGGCGCAAATAGAGCAAATAACTCTGATGTGGAACCAGTAGTTTGAAAGAGTATCTTAAGCTTTTAAGAGATGAGAGAAATTTCCGCCTTTTAAGCACAGTCCAGCTCATGTGCTACTTTGGTGTGTGGTTCTCGCACACAGGCATCTTTACGCTACTTATCTCGCTTGACGCTCCTGTTTGGGCGCTCACGCTAAGTGCGGCGATGGCATTTATCCCAGGTGTTGTCATCGCTCCATTTAGTGGCATTTTGGTGGATAAATTTAGCCCAAAACCTATGCTTGTGATCATGATGGCGGTTGAGACAGTGAGTGTTTTTATGCTGCTTTTTATAAACTCACTTGATTTTTTATGGCTACTTTTGCTTATCATTTTTGTTAGAAACGGCGTTGGCGGGATGTATTTTCAAGTAGAAATGAGCGTGTTGCCAAAAATTTTAAGCAAAGAGAGCCTAAAGCTTGCAAACGAGATCCACTCGATCATCTGGGCAGTCTCATACACCGCTGGCATGGGACTTGCTGGGGTTTATATACATTTTTTTGGCATCAAAAGCGCCTTTTTGCTTGACGGTATGCTCTACATTTTTAGTTTTTTCTTTTTATACTTTTTAAATTTACAAGGCTTAAAGCCAGAGCTCATAGAACGCCCTCTAAAAATGCTAAAAAATGGGCTTAAATACCTAAAAGAAAATAGGCTCATCGTGCATCTTATATTTTTGCACGCCTTTGTTGGTATTACCGCTTATGATGCATTGATCGCGCTTTTGGCTGACTATAGATACGCAAATTTGCTCTCAACCTCGCTAGTTATTGGCCTATTAAACGCCTCAAGGTCGATCTCGCTTATGTTTGCACCGGCCATGCTTAGTAAATTTATGAACAAAAAAACGCTCATCTACATCTACATCGGTCAAGGAGCTGGCATCATCATCTGGGCGCTCTCTTTGCGAAATTTTTATCTCTCACTCATTGGCATCATCTTTGCAGGCTTTTGCACGTCAAGCCTTTGGAGTTACACCTACACGCTACTTCAGCAAAACTGCCAAAAAGAGTTTTACGGCAGAGTGATCGCGTATAATGATATGGTTTTTCTTGGATTTAGCGCACTTATCTCATTTGCGATTGGCTTTTTATATGAGCTTGGACTAAGCGTGGAGATGATCGCAGCCTTTATGGGAAGCCTCTTTTTCGTTGGAGCCTTTTACTACCACATAGTTTCAAAAAGGTATGAGATAAGGTAATAATATTTATTTTTAATTAAAATTTTCAAAAACATTAAATTTCTTAAAAATTAATATTCAATTATTTTATAATTGACCGATATAAAATTCAAATCATTATGTAAAGGAATTCGTGTGAAGTCAATCACCAATAAAATAGCACTAATGCTAATAGTTGCTCTATGTATATCGTTTGTGGCTA